>JAFSHA010000098.1 GCA_017440565.1 Eggerthellaceae bacterium
CCAGCCCTTCCGCGTCTGGGAGCTCTTCGTGTACTCGAACCTGAGCTCGCCCCTCATGTGGGACATCATCGTGCTCATGACCTACCTCGTCCTGTCCGTCGTCTACCTCTGGGCGCAGCTTCGCGCCGAGGCCGGCAAGGTCTCCCAGGTGGCGCTTCGCGTCATCAGCGTGATCGCGCTCGTCTGCGCCGTCATGGTGCACACCGTGACCGCCTGGATCTTCGGCCTGCAGCAGTCCCACGAGCTCTGGCACACGGCGCTGCTGGGCCCATGGTTCGTGTCCTCGGCGCTCGTGTGCGGCACCGCGCTCGTCATCGTCGTGGTCATCGCGCTTCGCAAGGCGGGCTACCTCGAGCTCGACCAGAAGTACCTGGTGAAGCTCGCCAAGATGCTCGGCGCCTTCTGCATGGTCGACCTCTACTTCTTCGGCTGCGACCTGCTGACCGCGGGCTTCCCCGGCGGCTCCGGCGCCGAGGTCGTCGAGATGCTCGTGTTCGGCCCGCTCGCGCCCTTCTTCTGGGCCGAGGTCGTCGGCACCGCGCTCGCCGCGGCCATCTGCTTCGTGCCCGCCGCGCGCGGCAACGGCATGCTCGTGATCGCCTCGCTGCTCGCCATCGTCGCCATCCTCTGCAAGCGCGTGCAGCTGCTCTTCGGCGGCTTCCAGATCCCCAACCTGGAGATGCCCTTCGCCATGACCCCCATGGCCGCCGTCGACTGGCAGGGCGGCTTCGCGAACGCCTACCAGGGCCTCGTCTACATGCCCACCGCGCTGGAATTCGGCGTGTGCCTCGGCGTCGTCGCCCTGGGCGCGCTGCTGCTCTTCCTCGGCCTGAAGAAGCTCCCGCTCAAGTAGGCCGCAGGCTGGAGCAGGGCTACGACCCCCGTTCCAGTTTCGACTTCCGCTGAGCCGGGGCGCGGCCTCGGGCTCGGCCTTGCGGCCCCGCCGGTCACCCGATCGGCGGGGCTTTTGCTTGTTTTGGCAGGAACCGACGGTTTGTCTCAATCGGGCCCTTCCGTGGCAGGAATCGACGGTTTGGAGCACCCAAACCGTCAGTTTCTGCCAGAAAGTGGCAGGTTTCGACGGTTTGGATCAGTTTCGGGGCCTTCCGACTGCTCCAAACCGTCAGTTTCTGCCACGCGGAAGGCAAATCGAGACAAACCGTCAGTTTCTGCCATTTTTCCGATAGAAACCTAGCTCACGTACCGGATCGGTGGTTTCTTGCGTGAGTTGGACGAAAAACGTAAACTCACGCACTTTTGGTCTCCCGCTCACATTCTGGGAGTATCTCTCATTAACCCTGCTTTTCAAACAGGGTCAGGGTCGTGGGGGTCCTGGAAGATGAGGGCAATACATGGTGGCTGCCGCGATTAGATGCAATTGGCGCTTCGAGCGCGAGGGGGTTTGGCTCCTGCTGCCGCTAATTGTCCTCGAAGTTGGTAAGCGCTCCGATGCTCACTCCGAGACCATCGGCGATTTTGCATAGGTTCTCGAATCCGATATTTCTTTGCCCGTTCTCCACGTCGCTTAAATACGTTTGCCCGAGGCCGACCATTAATGCAAATTTGCGTTGGGACATGCCTTGATATTCGCGCTCGGCGCGAATGTTTCTTCCAAGCAGTATTTTCCTCGCACTTATATCCATGTGCATAGGCTATTTGGGAAAACTTAGAGTCTGATATCAAATTTATGATCATAAATTTGATATCATCAAATACGTCGAAAGCCTGCTTGAGGTAGATGGGTATGGCACGACGAACCAGATAGGAGAAACAATGAAAACGACCGGAAAAATAACGGCTCTGGCGATGGCGGCATCTCTTGCTTTCGCGCTTGCTGCATGTTCTCCCTCTCCAGCGGAGGAAGCCCGATCCTTGATCAAGTCGGGGGATTATGCCGGCGCGGTGGAGGTGGCATTAACGATAGCCGATGAAGCTGAACAAGCTGCCGTTTTCGATGAGCTGCTTATTAGCGCGATGGATGTGCAGAGCACGCTCGATTATGCCACTTTGGGCTTGGGAGATGTAACCAGCTATGTTGAAGTTTACGCAGACAAATTCATCTCAGAATTACTGTCCGCGGCTTTTTCGGGAGGCTCCGCCTCTCCCAAGATTGACACTGGCAATGCTGACTACAGGGCGGCGATCGAGACGGGGGATAAAGTTCGCTCTATCTACGCCGATTACAAAGGGATCATCACCTCTGAGGTGCAGCCCCTGTTGAGCGATGATGCGAAAAACCTCGACACGAGATATCGGGAGCTCTGCGAAGACCTCAGCTTGATTCTCAGTGATATGGGTATGATCGAATACCTTTACAGCGAGGACGTGCTCGGATCGACTCTTAGCAATAGCAGCGCCCCGGTTGACCTTGCGGAATTGGGAAACGATGTTGAGCGCCTGTCGCTTGACTATGAGAAGTTCGCAGAGGGATTGTCGGGCGAGTAGGCCGACGCCAGGCGAAAGGAAGGGGTCGCCATGTATTGTCCTCAATGCGGTAGGGAGATTGTCTCAATTGCAAGATTCTGTCCAGAGTGTGGTTCCCCTGTAGCTTCTGGTGAGAAACAAAGGGCTGTGACTGCATCTCATGCGGATGAGGCCAAGCGGCCTAGGCTCGGCAGGCGTCGCGGCAAGCTATCCGTGAAGAGAATTCTTTCGGTTGTAGTCCTAGCGATTTTGGTGGTCGGTGTCTGTCTAACCGCTAAAACGTTTTTGTTTCTAAATGAGCCCTGCTACCTCGTTGAGACAGATACTGCGTTTTACTACGACGGTGACATAATGCATGAAACGAGCTACCGCTACAACGACATCGGCGCCAACGTAGAGACATCTTTTGAGGGTGAGACTTACACCCATGAATGCAGCGAGGATCAAGGGATTGCCATGGGTGAGCATAGGGTCAAATGGCGCGAAAATCTGTTCGGAGATGTGACGTTGATCGAATACTTCGATGGAGATGATCTTTTCAGGACCGTTGCTTACGAGTACTACGGACCCGGAAGGATCAGGAAAGAGACCAATACGTATCATCAGGATGGCGAGTACTGGGATGCGGGGGAGACAAGCTGGTGCTGGTTCAACAGGGATGGATGGATTGAGCGATCGGATGGTACGGATGGAGAGAGGTGCGTCTATTCGTATGAAAGAGACAACCGAGGGCGAATCATAAAGCAGATCAAAACCTATTCCGGCGCCTCGGAAGAGGTGTGGGTTTCGACGTACGTGTACAACGACGATGATCAGATTGTCACCGAGTTCGTGGACATAGGCAATGAGGGTGATGGTGTGAAAAGCGCTTACACCTACGTGGAGGTGGATGATCCCTCAAAGTACATCTTTGCCACCTCGCGGCTTCATTACTGAGTAGGTTCTATCCGAAGGAAGAGAAATGTACTGCGCTAATTGCGGAAACGAAATGGCCGAAGAGGCAAAATACTGCCCGAACTGTGGGACAAGCAATGGTTCTCCGATAGTGCCGAGCGCCGGGGTCGTCCCGCAAGACAATCGACGGGTGTACGACGATGCACCTAGGATGAACGCTTCTGCTCCGGTAGCGGAGTCGATTTATCCAGAAAGAGGAAGGGCAGCCAAGAAGGGGGTTTCGAAGCCTGTTCTGATCGGCGCTGTGGCGATGGTCGTCGCCTTGGTGGTGTGTGTGGGGGTGTTTGCTTTGGCCAAAGGCGCACCGGCTGTCGATTTCGCGAGGCAATACAACGACATAGCCTTGGAGCGCTTCTGCGAAATTGCCGAGGATGGCAGCTATATGCAATTGGATACTAACCCACTTGATATCGAGGACGAGGTGTTGTTGGATGCTTGGTATGCCATCGAGCGCGTAAACGAAGAGCTGGGTTTTCCCGACTCCGTTGCGGCCAAAATGGGTGAGACGCGGTCTTTGGACGGCATGCAAGAGGCGGAGACCGAAGACGTTAGGGTCACTTGGACGTATCATCCCGACAACGGGCTCGAGGTTATGTATGAGCTAAAAGAAGCTTGAAACAGCTTCTGTTGAAATAAACTGGGAGGCGAATAGCACTTTCGGGATCTGTCGAGTTGGGACAGGGCTACAACCTCCGTTCCGATTCCCGAGGCCCCGTCGATCGCGCGATCGGTGGGGCCTTTTTGGCTCTAGGCTATAATGGTCGCAAAGGGAACCGAGCCTTCAGACGGAGGATCCATGACAGACGTGCAGGAGACGCCTTTTGCCAGCGATCAGGTTGGCCTTGGCGTCGACATAGTCGACATAGCTCGCATGAAGCGCATCCTCGAGAGGACGCCCGCGTTCGCGCAACGTGCGTTCTCAGAGACCGAGCGTGCCTATTGCGATTCGAAGGCTTCGCCTGAGGTTCACTACGCCACGCGCTTTGCCGCCAAAGAGGCTGTCATGAAAGCCTTGGGGACGGGCCTTCTGCAAGGCATCTCCGTTCGCGATATCGAGGTGCGTCGAACAAGCAAGGGCCGGCCCTACGTGGTTCTGACCGGGCGAATGCGCCAGATCGCACGCGAGCGGGGCGTGCGCGAGATCCCCATTTCGCTTTCCTACACCCACTCCGAGGCGGTTGCCTGCGCCATGGCCATTACCGACGAGGCGGTGGCGGCTTCCAAGCGGCGCGTCGACCCCATGGAGGAGCTGGCGAAGCAGTTCAAGGAGGCGCGCGGCATGCTCGACGATCTGCCGACGCGATCCTTAGGCTCATCCCAGCCTGAGCCGCGTGAGGCTTCCGCTCATCAGGCTGAGGAAGTGTTCGGCCTGTTCTCTCGCGAAGAGGTTCCGACGGATTCCGCTTCGCTTTTGGATGGGACTCTCTAATGCTTGAAATCGATGTGCCTACGTACTCGAGGGATTGTCTCCGTTCTCTCGTCCCGCAGCTTGATGCACGTGCCAACAAGTACACGCGCGGAAAGCTTGCGCTCGTGGCAGGCTGTGAGCGCTATCCCGGCGCAGCCTGTTTGGCCGCCAGCGCGGCTCAGCGAGCGGGTGCCGGGTACGTGCATGTTTTCTGCGCCCCCGAATCGGTGCCAACGGTGCGTGCGTATCGTTCCTCGCTGGTTGTTTCCCCCTGGGGCGACATCGGCGAAGACGCCCTGCCCGGCAATCGTCCGGGCAAGCCTGCGGCCTGCGTGGTGGGTCCGGGCTTCGATGCGGGCGATCCCGCCCAGCACAAGCTCGCTCTCGACGTCTTGCGCATGGCGAAGGCCCCTGTTCTCGTTGACGGAGGGGCCCTTTCGGCCATGGCTTCCGCCCACGGCCGCCTGCTTGGCGAAGCGCGCGCTCAGGATGGTTTTCCCACCGTGCTTACCCCGCATGGGGGAGAGGCAGCGCGCCTTGCGAAGGCTGCCCGGGCAGACGAGCCTCATGCGCCCGATCTTGCTTGCGCGTTGGCAAACGCCTACCGGTCGATCGTCGTGCTCAAAGGCCCCGATACCTTCGTTTCCGACGGAACGCGCACGGTAGCCGTGACATGCGGCACCCCGGCGCTCGCCAAAGCCGGAACGGGAGACGTCCTGGCGGGAATCGCCGGCGCGCTTCTGGCTCAGGCGCTCGACCCGTTCGACGCCTGCGTGCTTGCCGTCGAGCTGCACGCCCGTGCAGGCCTTGCCTGCGAGTCCCGCATGCCCGCGCTCTGCGTGACGCCCGAAGACGTGATCGACGCCGTTTCAGAAGCCGTGGCGAACGTGCTTGCCGAATAGGCCCCACGCTGAAACCCCAGTCTTCGTTTCGCGTCGTTGTCGGAAGGGTTACGGATGCCGCGAAAAGCCCTTGGCATCTTGGAATGCGCTCAAAATCGAAGGAGGAAAGCAAAGCCTCTTTCGAAAGGAGCGTGATGAACATGGATGGGACGATGAAACGCGATTGGGGCATGGTGGCAGCGGGCGTGGGAATGATTCTCATTGGGTTCGCCTTCCTCCTGGTCCCGGGTATCACCCTCATAGCCCTCGCGGTCATTGCGGGTGCGGCGTTGATCGCAAGTGGCGTCGTCGACGTGATCGCCTACGCGCGCTACCGCAAAGACCTGGGGCTGAGCGGTTGGATGCTTGCCGCGGCCATTCTCGACATCGTATTGGGAGCTGCGTTCGTCATCCACCCGCTTGTGTCGGCGGTGGTGCTTCCGTGGCTGGCCGCCATTGCGTTTGCCGTTTACGGCGTGCTTGAGATCGTGGCCGCATGGCGCATTGCCGCCGACGGGCGCAAGGCTTCCGAGGCGCGTACGCGGGCAGCCATGGGCGGAATGGCCTCCGAATACACTGCGCAGGTTCGCGAGACGCAGGCGGGAAGCTGGGGATGGTCGCTGTTCGGCGGCTTGGTGGCCTTGGCCTGCGCCGCGGCCTTCTTCTTTGCGCCTGAATCGTTTGCCCTCTTCCTGGCTTTCTTCGTGATGATTCGCGGCATCGTCATGATCGGGCACGGGGTCAGCTTGGGCGCCGTCGGCGGTGTCAGGCATCAGGGCGCGTAGAGCGCGTTGCGTTTAGTGGTACCATTACCCTGTGACTGCTGAATTGCGAAAGGCCCTGGCATTCTCGGGGCCTTTCTTGAGTAAGGCTTGGCGAACGGGGGAGTCGTGGTGGAGAAACTGGGTGCGCAGCAGGGAAGCCTGTTCGACGGGCAGGAGCTTGCATCTTTGGCTACCGATCCGGCCGAGCGCGTAAGCGCCTTGCGTCGAGAGATCGAGTACCACACGTACCGTTACTACGCGCTCGACGCTCCCGAGATTTCCGACGCGGCATTTGACTCGCTCATGCGTGAGCTGCGTGAACTCGAGGCGGCGCATCCCGAGCTGGCCGACCCCTCCTCGCCTACGCAGCGCGTGGGCGGGTACGTGGGCGAGCAATTTGCCCCCGTGCGCCACGCCAAGCGCATGTACTCGCTCGACAATGCCATGGATCTCGACGAGCTTGACGCATGGATGGCTCGCATGGCCGAGGCGTACGGAAGCATGCCGCCGGTTTGCTGCGAGCTTAAGATCGACGGGTCGTCGGTGGCGCTTTCTTACGAAGGCGGCGCCCTTGTGCGCGCGGCGACGCGCGGCGACGGCATCACGGGCGAGGATATAACCGCCAACATGCGCACCGTGCGCGACGTGCCTTTGCGCTTGCGCGCCGAATCCCTCGGGGCGGTACGCGCCGACGCCATCGAGCTGCGCGGTGAGGTGTACATGCCCAAGGCGAGCTTCGAGAAACTCAACGCCGCCGCCGAAGCTAGCGGCAAGCAGGCCTTCGCCAATCCGCGCAACGCCGCCGCGGGCAGCATTCGTCAGAAGGATCCCAAGGTCACGCAGGGTCGCGACCTGTCCACCTTCGTCTACGCCGTGGCCGATGAGGCGTCTCTTGCCGCTCCCGGGCCGTTCGAACTGCTTTCGTGGCTGCGCGAAGCGGGCTTCCACGTGAACCCCGACGTCGCTCTGTGCGAAACGGCCGAGGAGGTGCACGCCTTCTGCGAGCGCGCGCTTGAGCGGCGCGACCAGCTTCCTTACGAGATTGACGGCGTGGTGGTGAAAGTGAACTCGTTTGCCCAGCAGGCGGCCCTGGGTTTCACCGCCCGCGCCCCGCGTTGGGCCATTGCCTTCAAGTTCCCACCCGAGGAAAAGACCACGCTTCTGCGCGATATCACCGTGCAGGTGGGCAGAACCGGTACGCTCACGCCGGTTGCCGAGCTTGAGCCGGTGGTGGTGGCAGGTTCAACTGTGGCGCGCGCCACGCTCCACAACCTCGACGAGGTGCGCCGCAAGGACGTGCGCATAGGCGACACCGTCATCGTGCGCAAAGCGGGCGACGTCATCCCCGAGGTGCTCGGCCCGGTTGCCTCCCTGCGTCCCGAGAACGCCGTTCCCTGGGAGATGCCCGCTACGTGCCCGAGCTGTGGTGCGGGCGTTATTCGCGAGGAGGGCGAAGTGGCCTTCCGCTGCGTGTCCATCGACTGCCCCGCGCAGGCGCTTGAGCGTCTCGAGCATTGGGCGAGCCGCGGTGCCATGGACATCGACGGCATGGGCACCGAGATCATCGCCCGCCTGGTTGAAACCGGACGCGTCTCCGACGTGGCCGATTACTACACGCTTGACGAGGTGGAGCTTTCCGCGCTCGACATGGGCCGCGTGAGCAAGGGCGGCGAACCCATTCGACTGGGCGCCGTGGTGGCGAAAAAGCTCGTCGCCGCCATCGACGAGAGCCGCAGCCGGGGCTTGGCGCGAGCGCTCTTCGGCATTGGCATGCGCCACGTGGGCAAGACCACAGCTGAGCTTCTGGCTGCGCGCTTCGGAAGCGTTGACGCGCTTGCCGCCGCTACCGAGGAGGAGCTTGCCGAGGTCGAGGGTGTCGGGCCTAAGATCGCCCGAAGCATCTTCGTGTTCCTGAGAACCCCCGACAACCTGGCCGTCATCGAGCGGCTGCGCCGCGCGGGCGTCGTGCTGGAGGAAGCCGCCCCCGACCCTGGCGAGGCGCTGCCCCAGACGCTTTCCGGCCTCACCTTCGTGCTGACGGGCAGCCTCACCGAAAGCGGCATGACGCGCGATGAGGCCGGTGCGCGCCTCAAGGCCATGGGCGCGAAGGTTTCGGGCAGCGTGTCTAAGAAGACAAGCTACGTGATAGCCGGCGAGGCGGCGGGCAGCAAGTACGACAAGGCAGTCAGCCTCGGCGTACCCGTGCTCGACGAGGCCGCGTTCCTGCGCATTTTGGAAACCGGCCAGGCGCCCGAATAGCAGCCCGGATACGTGAGGTCAGCGGTATGTGCGCCAAGAAGCGAGCAAACTGGTCCAAGCAGAAGGCCGACTTCCAGGCGCGTCTGGGGGATGCGGGCAATTCGCTGGACGACCTGTTCGCCGATGTCGATCGTCGGCGCAACGAGGCCGCGCTTCGCCGGGAGGGGGAACTGCGCATCAAGGCATGCGAGTCGAAGAACCGCTACGCGCACCTCGACGAAGCCGAGGAGGCGCTTGCATGGTGCGTAGCACGCGGCCGCCGGGGCCTTTCCATCTACGAATGCCCCTACTGCGGGGGCTGGCATCTTACTTCGAAGCCGCGAAGGGATTAGGCGAGGGCGTGCCTCCGCGCGACGCCAAGCATGCAAGAGGGGCCCGATCGGCTTGACCGAGCCCCCCTCTCAAGGTGCCTTTGGTTATAGTTGCTGACTTGCCTTACGCGTCGAGCAGGGCGATGGCTTCGTCGACGCTTACGACCTCGGCCCCGGCAACCGTCTTGAGGTACTCGAGGTCGGACTCGTAGGCGCTTTCGTCGAAGGACGTCATAGCCTCGCGGGCGATGGTGATCTTGTAACCGTTCTGGAAGCCGTCGATGCAGGTCAGACGACAGCAGATGTTCGAGTACAGGCCGACGACGATAAGGCTGTCCACGCCAAGGCCCTTCAGCGTTTCGTCAAGCTCGGTCTTGAAGAAGCCCGAGTAGTTGTGCTTCTCGATGACGATGTCGCCTTCCTGCGGGGCAACGGCTGCGTAGACCTGGCCGCCCTGGCTGCCCTTCATGGCATGCTCGCCCCAGATGGCAAGTTCGTGGTCTTCTCCCACGTGGGCGTCGTTGGTGTAGACAACGGGGACGTTGCGCTCGCGCGCCGCCGCGATGAGCTTTTGGCAGGGTTCGATTACGGTAATGGCGTGAGGGCTTCCGACGAGTCCCTCGACGAAGTCGTTGAGGACGTCAACGACGACTACGGCGTGTTTTGCCATGCTAACCTCCTGGAATTCCTAGCTTGTCGCGCTTTCTGATTGTACGACGGGGACTGCGAGGTGTGAACGTTTCATTATGTTAAATTAGGTTTTCGGTCTCCTCGGGGACTCGCGGTAGCCGTTTCGACCTAAATCTGAGAAAAAATTGCAAGCGTCCCGAATAGGGCACATGGCTGTGTTATCATAATCGGCTGGTGTTTCGCGTGGCAGGCTTGCCTGTCTGGGGCTGAAGCGGAGGGCGAATCCGCAGGGCCTCGCGAAACCTGAAAGTGAAAAACGCAGAAGGGACCTTTATGTCTGGACATTCAAAATGGGCAACTACGAAGCATCGCAAGGCTGCGCAGGACGCAAAGCGCTCGGCCTTGTTCTCCAAGCTCTCTCGTAACATCACGGTAGCGGCGAAGGAGGGCGGTGACCCGAACCCTGAGAATAACGCATCCCTGGCTGCTGCAATTGAGAAGGCGAAGGGTTATTCGCTTCCGAAGGACAAGATCAAGGCCGCTATCGACAAGGCCTTCGGCTCCGGCAAGGACGCCGCTAACTACGAGACGGTCGTCTACGAGGGCTACGGCCCGGCTGGTATCGCCGTGTACTGCGAGGCCCTGACCGACAACCGCAACCGCACCGCCGCCGATGTGCGCGCCGCCTTCAATCACCACGGCGGCAATCTGGGCACCTCCGGCTCCGTTGCGTTCCAGTTCGAGCGCAAGGGTCAGATCATGATCCTCAAGACCATCGAGGGCGACGGCAAGAAGGTTGCCGACCGTCCCAACGGCGCTGCGGGCGACGCCGACGAGTTCGAGATGCTGCTGCTCGAGGTTGGCGCCGATGATTACGAGGACGCCGACGAGGAGTGGATCGTCTACACCGACCCGTCCGAGCTCATGGCTGTGAAGAAGGCCCTCGAGGAGGCCGGCGTCGAGACCAAGGGCGCCGAGATGACCATGGAGGCCACCACCCCCACCGCCGTCTCCGTCAACGATGCGAAGAAGGTCATGCGCCTTATCGATCGCCTCGAAGAGCTTGAGGACCTGCAGAACGTCTACCACACGATGGACATCACCGACGAAATCGCCGAGGCTCTCGACGAGTAGCCTGAAAGCAAGCGAAACGGGGCGCACAGCAGGCGCCCCGTTTTACGTGGCGCTCGCGAAGTGGGTCACCGAGCCCGGCTCGCTGACTCATTGCTCGCGATTAAAACCGCGTTACAACCCGTATGCCATCCGCGCTTTACAAGGCCGTTCGGGTATGGTATGCGTGTTTCTGAGTTTCATGTTGGATTCAATCTATAGGGAGGGTTCTCTATGACCCGTATGGTTGGTACCGTTTCCCGAGGCCTTCGCGCTCCCATCATCCGCGCCAATGACGACTTGGTTCAGATCGTCACCGACACGGTGCTCGAGGCCGCGCGTCAGGAGGTAGACGGCTTCGAGGTACGCGACCGTGACATCATCGCCATGACCGAGGCCATCGTTGCTCGCGCTCAGGGCAACTACGCCAGCGTCGCCGACATCGCCGAAGACGTGCGCGCCAAGCTTGGCGGCGAGACCATCGGCGTGATTTTCCCCATCCTCTCGCGCAACCGCTTTGCCATCTGCCTGCGCGGCATCGCCGCCGGCGCGAAGAAGGTCGTGCTGCAGCTTTCCTATCCTTCCGACGAAGTGGGCAACCACCTTATCGACTACGACATGATGGACGAAAAGGGCATCGATCCTTATAAGGACGTGCTTTCCCTCGAGCGCTACCGCGAGCTGTTTGGCAACAACGTGCACACCTTCACCGGCGTTGACTACGTGGCCTACTACGAGCAGCTCATCCGCGAGAGCGGCGCCGAGGTCGAGATCATCTTCGCAAACGATCCGCGTGCCATCCTCGACTACGCCAAGGACGTCCTCCATTGCGACATCCACACGCGTGCACGCACCAAGCGCCTGCTGAAGGCTGCTGGTGGCGACCGCATCCTGGGTCTTGACGAGATCATGACCGAGTCGGTCAACGGCTCGGGCTTCAACGCCGAGTACGGCCTTCTGGGCTCCAACAAGGCTACCGAGGACACGGTGAAGCTGTTCCCGCGCGACTGCCAGGATCTTGTCGACGAGATCCAGTCCAAGATGCTTGCCGAAACCGGCAAGTGCGTCGAGGTCATGGTGTATGGTGACGGCGCTTTCAAAGATCCGATCGGCAAGATTTGGGAGCTGGCCGATCCGGTTGTCTCGCCTGCTCATACCGCTGGCCTTGTGGGCACGCCCAACGAGCTTAAGCTCAAGTACCTGGCCGACAACGACTTCGCCGAGCTTTCCGGCGAGGCTTTGCGCGACGCCATCAAGGCCGAGATCGTCAAGAAGGATGACAACCTGGTGGGCAAGATGGTGTCCGAGGGCACCACGCCGCGCCGTCTGACCGACCTTATCGGCTCTCTGTGTGACCTCACCTCTGGCTCGGGCGACAAGGGCACGCCCATCGTCTACATCCAGGGCTACTTCGACAACTACACGACTGAGTAACGCTCGGGGATGGAATAGACTTGCGAGAAAGGGCCTTCGGGCCCTTTCTTTTTGCATGCTCGCATATTGCTTGCTGCAAATTCGCGAAAGAGCGCTACAATAGCTCCACCAAAAACACATGATAGAGGTGCGTCCTCCATCAGTAGCCTCGATCAAGCGACGGGAATCGCGGGGTGAAAGGGGAGGTCGCCGAAGGGCCGCTGGGGTTTCCCGACTCCTCGGAACCTGGAGCTCAGGAGAACATCCTGCGCGCTGTCGCTTTTTGGCGGAGAGCTGTCATGGTTGGGCCAGAATATTCCATCATTCTCGTCGAGCCATGGCATCATGGCTCGTTTTTTATTGGTTCTCGAAAGGGGAAGAGATGGAATTCGTAGGTACATTCTGGGCATTGGTGCCTCCGATCGTCGCGATCGTGTTGGCGCTGATCACCAAGGAGGCGTACAGCTCGCTGTTCGTGGGCATCGTCGTCGGTGCGCTCCTTGTCTGCGGCTTTGACCTGGTCGCCGCGCTCGACACGCTGGTCAACCAGGGCTTCGTGCCCGCCATTGCCGACAATGCCGGCATCTTCATGTTCCTGGTGCTTCTGGGCATGATGGTGGCGCTCGTGAACTCCACGGGCAGCGCCGCGGCGTTTGGCAAGTGGGCCGCCACGCACGTGAAGTCGCGCGTGGGCTCCATGCTGGCCACGTTCGTCTTCAGCTTGCTCATCTTCATCGACGACTACTTCGCCTGCCTCACCGTCGGCGGCGTCATGCGTCCTGTGACTGACGCTCAGAAGATCTCCCGCGCCAAGCTGGCGTATCTCATCGATGCCACCGCGGCTCCCATCTGCATGATCGCGCCGGTGTCCTCTTGGGCTGCCGCCGTCTCCGGCGTTGCCGCCGACCTCAACGTCGATGGCATCCAGCTGTTCATCAGCGCTATCCCGTACAACTTCTACTCCCTCATGACGCTCGTGTTCGTGCTCGGCATCATCATCATGAGCTTCGATTACGGCCCGATGGCCAAGGCCGAGCTCGAGGCTTATCGCAACGGCGAGCTGGGCTCCCTCGGCAAGGAAGAGGTCGTCGAGGTCAAGCGCGCCTCCCTGTGGGATATGATCATCCCCGTCATCGTGCTCATTGTCTGCTGCGTCGTGGGCATGCTCTACGTCGGCGGCTTCTTCGGCGTTGACGCCTGGGGCGGCACCGAGTGCGCTGGCGACTTCATCGCCGCGTTCGGCAACACCGACGCCTTCATCGCCCTGCCTTGGGGTGCTGTGATCGCGGTTGTCTTCACCATCGCCTACGTGCTCATCCGTCGCGTCACCTCCTTCAAAGTGGCCATGGAAAGCACCGTCAAGGGCTTCGAGGCCATGGTTCCGGCCATCCTCATCCTCACCTTCGCCGTCGCTTTGAAGAACATGACCGGTGCCCTGGGCGCTGACGTTTACATCGCCGGCCTCATGGAGGGCGCGGCTGCTGGCCTGTTCGCGCTGCTTCCCGCCGTCATCTTCCTGGTCGCCTGCGGCCTGGCCTTCTCGACGGGCACCAGCTGGGGTACCTTCGGCATCCTCATTCCCATCGTGCTGCCCATCTTCGCCAACGAGCCCGAGCTGCTGACCATCGGCATCTCCGCTTGCTTGGCGGGCGCCGTGTGCGGCGACCACTGCTCGCCTATCTCGGATACCACCATCATGGCTTCGGCGGGTGCGAACTGCAACCACGTCGAGCACGTGTCCACGCAGCTGCCCTACGCGCTTACGGTGGCGGCTATCTCGTTTGTGCTGTTCCTCATCGCCGGCTTCGTGCAGAACGCCTTTGTCTGCCTCGGCATTGGTCTGGTGCTCACCATCGGCACGCTGTTCGTGCTGCGCAACACCGTTGGCAAGAAGTCCGTTGAGGACATGAAGGCCGCCGGCGTCAAGTAGCCGAGCGCTTTCTTCTAGCTTTACGACGGGCCGTCGGGTGTAACTCGGCGGCCCGTTTCTCGTTTACGGGGCGGGGCCTTTCCGTATTGCGAATCTTTGTTCGTGTGGTATCATGTATCGAACATTCGTTTGAAGGAGATTTGCCGTTGGCTTCTGAGCGCGTCATATTGGGCATCGACCCGGGTCTGGCTAACACCGGCTGGGGCGT
This sequence comes from Eggerthellaceae bacterium, assembly GCA_017440565.1. Lineage (GTDB taxonomy): Bacteria > Actinomycetota > Coriobacteriia > Coriobacteriales > Eggerthellaceae > RGIG3135. Next base: position 14,293 of record JAFSHA010000098.1, read on the forward strand.
GGTGCGCCAGGAAGGGTCGCGCCTTGCCTGCGTGGCGTACGGATGCGCCTCTACGCCGGCAAGCCTGCCGCTTGAGCGCCGCCTCCTTAAAATTCACGAGCAAATCGGTGCGGTAATCGAGCGCTTCTCGCCTACGTGCGTGGGTATCGAGACGGTGTGGTTCGGGCAGAACGTCACCGCCGCCTTCGCAACCGGTCAGGCGCGGGGCGCCGCGTTGGTGGCCTGCGCGGAAGGAGGCCTTGCGGTGGGGGAGTTCTCGCCCCGTCAAATCAAGCTCGCGGTGGTGGGCACGGGCTCTGCCGAAAAGGACCAGGTTCAGTACATGGTCCGTCAAATCCTCCAGCTTGAAGAGGCACCACGCCCCGATCATGCGGCCGACGCCTTGGCTGCCGCCATCTGCTACACCACCCACGACGGGTTCGCCCATGCGCAGGACCGTTACGAGCGGCTTGCCTCGAAAGGAGCGCTATGATCGCCTTTCTCAACGGAACGTACGCCGGAAGGTCGGCGCAGGCCGCTTTCGTGGAGGTTGGCGGCGTTGGCTACCAGGTGCTTATGTCCCAGCTTGCCCTGTCCAAGCTGCCCGAGCCGGGCTCGCCTGTGCGGGTGCTGACGTATTTGCAGGCATCCGACAGCGGTCTTGCCCTTTACGGTTTCCTACGTGAGGACGAACGGGCTTTGTTTGAGAAGCTCATTTCCGTGAGCGGCGTTGGCCCCAAGGTGGCGCTTGCCGTCCTGTCCACGTTCTCGCCGGCCGATTTCGCGGCCGCTGTTGCGGCGCAGGATGTCTCGGCCGTGCAGAAGGTACCGGGGGTGGGCAAGAAGTCGGCCTCGCGCATCATCCTCGAGCTCAAGGGATCGCTTGACCACGGGGCGCCCGGCCTGTTCGATGCGCAGGCTCCCGAAGCCGCCTCGCCTCGCACGCCCGACGCGTCAGCTTCGAAGGGCGGCGCTCTCAAGGACATCGAATCGGCCCTCCTTGGCATGGGCTTTTCCCCCGCCGAGGCTCAGCTTGCCCTCGAGGGGGCGCCCGAGGGCGCTTCGGAGGCCGCCGTCTTGCAGTACGCGCTTCGTCGCCTGGGAGGGAGGTAGCCCGTGTCCGGCGGAATCGAAATCGAGGGTTTGGTATTCCAGGCGGGTGCGTCTGGCCAAGCTGCCGCATCGGCGCCCGACCGTGCGGTCGCTTCCCATCTCATACCCGAAGACCTCGCTATAGACCGATCCTTGCGCCCCCGGCGCCTTTCTGACTATCTGGGGCAGGAAAAGGTGAAGGAGTCCCTCTCCATCATGCTCGATGCTGCCAAGGCGCGCGGGGAGGTGGCTGACCACATTCTGTTCTCGGGGCCTCCTGGCCTCGGGAAAACCACGCTCGCTTCGGTGGTTGCCAACGAGATGGGGTCGAACATTCGCGTGACCAGCGGGCCTGCCATCGTGCGCGTGGGCGATCTCACCTCTATCCTCACCACCCTCGAGGAGGGTGACGTCCTGTTCATCGATGAGATCCACCGCATGAACCGCGCGGTCGAAGAGGTTCTCTATCCCGCAATCGAGGATTTCGCGCTTGACGTCATCTTGGGGGAGGGCCCGGCTGCCCGTACGGCCCGCCTGCCGCTCAACCGCTTCACGCTTATCGGAGCCACCACGCGAACGGGCCTTCTGACGGGTCCCTTGCGCGACCGCTTCGGCGTGTCGTTCCGCATGGAGTACTACACGCCCGAAGAGCTGGCGGCTATCGTGCGCAGATCGGCTGCCATTCTCGACGTCGCCATTGACGACGCGGGCGCGATCGAGATAGCCCGTCGCAGCCGCGGGACGCCGCGATTGGCCAACCGCCTGCTCAAGCGCGTGCGCGATTTCGCCCAGGTGCGTGGCGACGGCGTCATCACCGAGGATATGGCGGCTTGTGCGCTCGACTTCTTCGAGGTCGACCACGTGGGCCTCGATGCGACCGACAACCGGCTTCTTGAGGTGTTGTGCGTCCAGTTCTCGGGGCGTCCCGTGGGCCTTACCACGCTTGCCGCCGCCCTTTCGGAAGATCCCGATACGGTGGAGGACGTCTACGAGCCCTACCTTATGCGTCAGGGCCTCATCATGCGTACTCCCAAGGGTCGTCAGGCAACTGCGCGCGCATGGGAGCACCTTGGCATGGCGCCTCCGGTCGAGTAGGGCCTTAAGGGCGTTCGTTGCGAAATACGCCTGCTTCGTTACGTCGAACCTGTCGTTTGCTGCATGCTTTTCTCCGATGGGGTTTTCCCCATTGCAGGGGCAAACATCGGCGAGTGGCTGTGAATTGCCGAGTGCTTTCCCTTGAAACTAGCGTATAGTGATCGGTGGCCCAAAAACGGGTCAAAGCTGGGCATCCGGCTTGTGCTAGGACTTCCCCGTGGCTTGGGGGAAAGAAAACGAGGAGTATCATGGCAGAAGGAACGGTGAAGTGGTTCAACCCGGAGAAGGGTTACGGGTTCATCTCTCAGAAGGGTGGCGAAGATCTGTTCGTCCATTTCTCCGAGATCAAGATGGACGGCTTCAAGACTCTTGACGAAGGACAGGCAGTGTCCTTCGAGGTGACCACCGGTCAGAACGGCAAGCTTCAGGCCAGCAACGTCGTGAAGCTCTAACGCTCGCGAACAACCATCCCTAAGAGAAAAGCCCGCAGGTTGCGGGTTTTTCTCTTTTGAGGGCCGATTTTGGCGGCAGGTGAAGCGACCTTGGCTTCGCCTGACCTGGATTCCTAGTGGATGAACATGGCGTCGCCGAAGGAGAGCATGCGGTAGCGCTCGGCGATTGCGTGCTCGTAAGCCGCAAGCAGGTTCTCGCGGCTCGAGAAGGCGCTTACCAGCATCATGAGCGTGCTTCGCGGCACGTGGAAGTTCGTGATGAGCGCATCGACGGTCTTGAACTGATATCCGGGAAGGATGTAGAGCGAGGTGGCTTCGCGTTCACGGGCGCGCAGGCAGCCGGCATCGGCGTCCCAAGCGCTCTCGAGGCTGCGTACGCTGGTGGTTCCCACGGCGATGACGCGTCCGCCTCGCGCATGCGCCTCGTTGACGGCATCGATGGTGCGTTGGGGAACGGTGAAGAACTCGGTGTGGATCTGGTGTGTGGCCGGGTCCTCCTCATCGACGACGCGGAAGGTGTCAAGCCCCACTTCAAGCTCGACGGTTTCCCAGCGCACGCCCTTCGCTCGCAATCTCTCGATAAGTTCGGGTGTGAAGTGAAGGCCGGCCGTGGGGGCGGCAGCCGAGCTTTCCCGCTTGGAGAAGACGGTCTGGTACAGCTCGGTGTCGCCGGCGTAGCCCTTGATGTAGGGCGGAAGCGGCGTGTTTCCCACCGCGTGCAGCGCCTCGTCAAGCGAGGGCATGGTGGTGGTGAGCAAGGCCACGCGCTCTCCCTTTTGCGCGCCGGGCGCCCAGTCTACTATCTCGGCAGAGAGGACGACCTTTCCCGCTTCATCCGTGAAGTCGACCACAGCTCCCGTTCTCGGTTTCAGGCGCTTGCCGGGCCGCACGAGCACTTCCCAATAGGCCCGTTGGTTGGTACGCGGCAGCTCGCCGGCCACTTCCCTGAGGAGAAACACCTCTGCAGCTCCGCCGGTACCGCGCTTTGCGCCCAGAAGGCGTGCCGGAAGCACGCGCGTTTCGTTGGCGACCAGCAGGTCACCGGGGCGCAGGTATTCCTCGATGTCGCGGAAGATGCGGTCGGTTAGCGCGCCGCTTTCGCGCTCCATCACCAAAAGGCGACAGCCGTCGCGCTCGGCGGCGGGCTCCTGCGCGATGAGCTCCTCGGGCAGGGAGTAGTTGAAGTCCTCGGTTTTCATGATGCCGGTGGCATAGGTGGTCATGCGTTCGTCCTCTTGCGTTCGCGAAATAATTCGATAGCGGATTATAGCCCAGAACAACAGCTGCGTCTCGGCGTTGCCCGTTTGCGGCGCCGCTGCATGGCAGGGGTCGGCGCCTCGCCTCACCTACGCCCGTTGCGCTTGCGGATTCAGCGGGGTTATTTCTGCTCGCGCAGCTGCTTGAGGATGGCGCGCTTGCGTGCCTGCTTGTCGGCGTAAGCGGCCTTTTCGGCTCGGCTTTCCGCGCGAGCCTTCTCTTCGGCGGCTTGCGCCTGCGCTTTCTGGGCGCGCAGGCTTTCCTTGGTCGCCTTGCGAGCAATCTTTCGCATCTCGCGTTCGACGCGCGCCTCCTCCTCGGAGAAGCGGCAGGCGCAGTAGTTCTGACGGTACATGCCGGCTTCGCGGGACCTGGTCGTGGCGTTGTCGTAGTAAGGGCGATAGTCGGCGAAGCGGGCCTCGACGCCGGCTTGGGCGGCGGCGCGCTCGAGCTCCTCGCGGATGATGCCCGTATATTGGTAGGGGCTTACCGAAAGCGTGGTGCCGATCGACTCAAAGCCGTGCTCGGCCGCGTAACGCGCCGTTTCCTCGAAGCGAAGGCGATAGCAGGCGCGGCAGCGTGCCCGCCGTGCGGCTTCGGCTTCGTCGGGCGTGCCCTCGGGGGCCTCTTTGGTTAGGGGATCGTTGCTGGCCTCGTGGATGATGACGCCGTGCTTCTCTCGCGCTGCCTCGCCGATGCGCCCGACGCTCGCTTCCCAGGCTTGCGAATCGTATGCGCCCTCGATGACCTCAAGCGCTTCGTCTTGTGCCCAGAAGGCGAGGGTCTCCAGACGCCGTGCGTATTCCTCCTCGGGCTGGATGTTGGAGTTCGCGTAGTAGATCACCGGTTCCGTGCCCGCTTCGCGCAAAAGGCGCACGGGCTCCAGCGAGCATGGCCCGCAGCACGCGTGAAGCAGCATTTTCCGATGTTTTTCGCCGTTGTGTCCCATGTGTCTTATACTAGCAGACTTAAGAAATCGTTCGACCTTTTGAAGAGGGAAGTGCCCATGCAACCTGTTCCGAAAACCTACCGCGCCGTGTGCTTCGACCTTGACGGCACGCTCCTGCCCATGGATTTGGAGCTGTTCATGGAGCGCTATTTCGGCTCCATCTACGCGTTTGCCGCCGAGCACGGCCTTGACGCCAAGGCGTTCATGACGGGCTTGAAAGCGGGTACGAAGGCCATGGCCACCAGCGACGAGGGCGTAACCAACGCCGACGCGTTCTGGAATACCATGCTTGAGTTCGTCGGCGGCGAAGAGGAAAGCTGGACCAAGCTGCTCGAGGAGTTCTACGCCGGCGTGTTCACGACCGTTGGCGAAGGAATTGTGGCCGACCCTGCAGCTGCCCGTGCGGTGCGCACGCTTCGCGAGAAGGGCTATACGCTGGCCCTTACCACCATGCCCATGTTTCCGCCCATTGCGGTTGCCGAGCGTTTGCGGTGGGCGAACATCGACGCGGCGGATTTCGCGCGCCTGACCACCTACGACAACTCGAAGTCGGCCAAGCCGCGCCAAACCTATTACGCGGAGAACCTGGCGGCCCTTGGCGTGCGCGGTGAGGACGTGCTCATGGTCGGCAACAACACGGTCGAAGACCTCTCGTTCATGGATCTGGGGGCTGACGCCTACCTCATTACCGATAACCTCATCGACCCGATAGGCTACGACCTCGACTCCATCAAGCACGGCTCGATGGCGGAATTCGCGTCATGGGTCGAAACGCTGCCCGCGTGCCAGAGCCCTGCCGTCAACGTCAACGCCGGCGTGGTGGCGACCGAGGACATGGAGCGGGCCTTCGCTGAAAACGCCGTGCGTGAGATCGATCGCGAGGAAGGCGTGCGCAAGGCGGGCAATGTCATCGACGATCCTACGTATGAGCGGGCAAAAGGCGGGGAATCGAAGATCGATTCGTTCGGCACGAAGGCCGGTTTTGGCGAAGGCGCGGAAGGGGGCGTCGAGTAATGGCGTTTTTCGATTGCGCGGTTGATGCCCAGAGCGGGCATGCCCGCGCGCTTACGTACGAGACGGCTCACGGCAGCTTCCAGACGCCCATGTTCATGCCCGTGGGTACGCATGCCACGGTAAAGGGCATCCTTCCCGATCAGCTGCACGACCTGAACGCGCAGGTGGTGCTGGCTAACACCTACCACTTGTCCATGCGCCCGGGCGCTGACCTTCTGGCTGAGGCGGGCGGCGTGCATAAGTTCATGAACTACGATGGGCCGATGCTCACCGATTCGGGCGGGTTCCAGATCTTCTCGCTGGCCGACACGGTCAAGCTCGACGATGACGGCGTGAGCTTCCGCTCCATCTATGACGGGGCGAAGATTCGCTGGACGCCTGAGGACAACATGGATATCCAGCAGAAGATCGGCGCCGATATCGTCATGCAGCTCGACCAGTGCCCGCCGTATCCGGCGACGCGCGAGTTCGTGCAGCGTGCGGTGGATCTTTCGAGCGCATGGGCGAAGCGCTGCCTTGCCGCGCACACGCGCGAGGATCAGACGCTTTTCGGCATCGTGCAGGGAGGCATGCATCTTGACCTGCGCCTGGAGTCGGTTCGCCGCCTTCTCGAGATCGAGCAGGAAAGCCTGGCTGCTGGCCATAAGCGCTTTGGCGGCTTCGGCATTGGCGGCTACTCGGTGGGCGAGGACCATGAGACCATGTTCGAGACGCTGGGGGAGGTCGCGCGAGCCCTTCCCGAGGACAGGCCGCGCTACCTCATGGGTGTTGGCAACCCCACCACCCTTGTGCGTGCGGTTCGCGAGGGCGTCGACATGTTCGATTGCGTGCTTCCTACGCGCACGGCCCGCATGGGCACGGCGTTTTCCAGCGCGGGCCGCATGAACATGCGAAATGCCAAGTACGTGCACGATTTCGGCCCGCTTGACCCCGCGTGCTCGTGCCCGACATGCACCCAGTTCTCGCGCTCCTACATCCGCCACCTCATCAAGCAAGACGAGATGCTCGGCGGCATCCTGCTGTCCATCCACAACCTGCACTTCCTCATCGACCTCATGCGCCGCGCCCGTGAGGCGGTCGTTGCCGATGCCTACGAGGAGTTCTACGCCGAGTGGATGGCAAGCCCTGCCGCTAAGGACTACTAGGGTTGCGTTGACCTGCGGGAGCGCCCCGAGCCGCAGCCGCGTTCCGGGCACCCGCTTTCGCTGCTCGCCTTTGGCTCGTGCGCTTCGCTACCTCATGCTTTTATGGAGCGTCCTTCGGGCGCTATCAGGAATGGTGTTCAGAGTGCCCCGAACGCGGCTGCGGCTCGGGGCGTTGTCGCTGTCCCGTTGCTCATCAGAGATACCGCTTTCGGGTGAGCAAATGTGGATTAACGGGCGGTTTCCTTCGCTGACTTATGGAAATGTGGCAAAATAGAAAAGTTGACTATTCGCGCATATTCCGAAGGAGCCCGTGTCAATGGCTTTGGAACGAAACAACGATAAGAAGAAGAAAGCCCAGTCGGCCAAGGCGACGAACCGTCGTAACGTGTGGCTGTTGGTGCTCACGACGCTTTTGGTGGCCGTCTCGGTGGTGCTGTTCACGCCGCCGAATGAGAAGATCAACCAGGGTCTCGACATCCAAGGCGGTCTTTCCGTGGTACTTTCCGCCGAAACCGAGGCGGGCGAGATTCCCTCCAGCGAGGACATGGAGAAGTCCCGTTCGGTTATCGAGAGCCGCGTGAACGCGCTTGGCGCGTCTGAAGCTGTGGTGCAGCTGCAGGGTGACAACCAGATTCTCGTGCAGATCCCCGGTCTGTCGGATACCGAGGAGGCGCTCAACACCATCGGCAAGACGGGCCAGCTGGTGTTCGCGCGCTTGGATAGCTTCACCGACGAAGAGGTGAAGTCCCAGATCGAAAGCGGCGCCTACGCGTACGGCAACGTGGTCACCGACGAATTCGGCAACACCTTCCCCACGGGCGGCACCGATAACCTCTATGTCGAGCCGGGTACGTACACGCCGCTTATCACCGGCGAGCAGATCGTCAACGTCACGGTGGGTCTCGAGTCCGAAACCTCCACCCACTACGCCGTCAACCTCACCCTGAATGGCGACGCCTCCAGGGCCTTCGCCGACGCCACGCGCGAGCTTGCGCCCACCAAGGGTCAAATCGTCATTATTCTCGACAATGAAGTCCAGTCCGCCCCCGCGGTCCAGTCCGAAATTAGCGGAGGCCAGGTTTCTATCACGGGCAACTACACCATGGAGGAGGCCCAGTCGCTGCAGACCATCCTCGAAAGCGGCAGCCTTCCCATCAACTTCCACTACGAGCAGAGCCAGGTGGTCGGTCCGACGCTCGGCCAGGATGCGCTGAAGTCCGGCGTCATCGTGGCGCTTATCGGCTTGGCCATCGTCATGCTCTACCTCTTGTTCTTCTACAAGGGCCTGGGCGTGATCGTCGCGGGCGCCATGCTCGTGTTTGCGACGCTCTACTTGGGCCTGCTTGCCGCGCTTTCGGCCTTCGGTCTGTTCAGCCTTTCGCTTGCGGGCGTGGCCGGCATCGTGCTTACCATCGGCATGGCCGCCGACTCCTCCATCCTCACGCTCGAGCGCTTCCGCGAGGAGATTCGCATGGGCCGCAGCGTGCGCGCTGCCTCCATTACCGGCGTACGTCACGCTATCGAGACGTCCATCGACGCCGACCTGGTCACGCTCATTTCCGCGCTTACCCTGTTCTTCCTGGCCAGCGCCTCGGTCAAGGGCTTCGGCCTTACGCTCGCGCTCGGCATTTGCTGCGATATCGTGATGATGCTCATCTTCAAGGCGCCGCTCATTCGCCTGCTGGCCCCGAAGGTTATCGCGAAGAACCCTGGCTTCTGGGGCATTTCCGACAGCCTGGAGGTTGCACGCATCGGCCAGGAGCACGACGCGCAGAAGGTCGCCGTCGACGAGGACGGCACTTCTCCGCTGCGCAAGGTCAAGGGTCGCTTCATCAAGCATGACATTAACTTCATGGGCCATCGCAAGGTGTTCCTCACGGTGGCAGCCGTGCTGTTGGTTGCCAGCTTTGCCGTTATGGGTATCCGCGGTTTGAACTTCGGCATCGAGTTCGTGGGCGGCACATCGGTTGAGTTCCACGGCACGGGCGATGTCACCACCGAGCAGATGCGCGATGCCTTCGACGCCGCGGGCGAGCCCGACGCCGTCATCCAGACCACCAATTCCGATGGCGAGCCTGGCTTCCTCGTGCGTACCACCACCACCGAGGCCGAGCAGGCTACCTCTAGCGCCACGCAGGTGGCAAGCGAGCTGGGGCTTTCCACGGAAAGCTTTGAAGTGACCACCATCGGCCCGGACTGGGGAACCTCAGTCATCAAGTCGTCAGTCATCGCGCTCATCGTGTCGCTGCTGCTCATCATTGCGTTCATCGCCTTCCGCTTTGAGTACAAGATGGGCGTCACGGCAGTCATCGCGCTGTTCCACGACATCATCATCGTGGTGGGCATCTACGCGCTTGTCGGCCGCGAGGTCAACCCCAACACCATCGCCGCGCTGCTCACCATCTTGGGCTACTCGCTCTACGATAAGGTGGTCGTGTTCCACCGCATCAACGACAACATGCAGGGCGAGGACATCAAGTGCTCGTTCTTCACCATGGCCAACCATTCGGTCAACCAGGTGTTCCTGCGTACGCTCAACACGTCCATCACCTCGGTTATCCCGGTGTTCGCCATGCTGCTGTTTGGCGGTGAGACGCTGAAGGACTTCGCGTTTGCCATGGTGCTCGGCCTGGTGATCGGCTCCTACTCGTCCATCGCCGTGGCCACGCCGCTCTACAGCATGTGGAAGACGCGCGAGCCGCAATTCGCCAAGCTGGTGAAGAAGTACGGCCCGGGCATTGACCTGTTCGATTGCGACTACGCGGGCCACACCGTTATCGAGTCGGTGCCGGTGGCTCGTCTCGAGGCTGCTGCGAAGAAGGCCGAGGCTGCTGCCGCTGCTGCCGAGGGTGAGGCGAACTCTTCTCAGTTATCGGCTAAGGGCGGCAAGGGCAAGAAGAGGGGCTAGGCTCGCCCTAACCGAAGAGAGCATGTTGAGCTAACTCTAACGCGCGGTGGAAGTGCACGATGCTTTCGCCGCGCTTTCCGTTACAATGCCGCTTGAGCCTGTGTTATCTCGGCGGGTTCAAGCGATGATTCGAGAGGAGAACCAATTCATGGTACGTGAGGGAAGCGCGCCGAATTTCTGCCCGCCCGTCGAAGAGGGCATCACCATTTCCGTTGCCGACGAGCGCGGCGACGAGATGACGCTCGAGTTCTTGGGTCTCATTCTGCACGAGGGCAAGAGCTACGGTTTCTTCATGCCCGTCGACGACGACAACCCGGTGCTCTCCTCTGGCGAGCTCGTGCTGCTTGAGGTGGTCGATGAAGACGAGGAGGGTCAGCCTTCCGAGTTCGAGCTGGTTTTCGACGAGGCCATTGCCGCGGAAGTCTATGAAGCCTTCCGCGAGGCGACGAAGGACCTGTACTTGTTTGAATAGCGTTTCAGCTGGATGCGGGGCGAGAGGGCGCCCCGCATCTGCTTTTCGCGCGTGGGGGAGGGGCTCATGAGCGCGCAAACCGTTGGCTATATCTTGGCGGTGGCCCAGGCCATCCTGTACTCGACCATGGGAGTGGCCGCGAAGTTCCTGTACGGAACGGGCCTTACGCCCGAGCAGGTCATTCTCCTGCGCTTTTTGGGCACCGTCGTAGTACTGGGTGCGTTTCTGCTGGTATGGCGCAAGCAGCCGCTGTTTAGCCGTCGTCCCATCGTGTACGTTCAGGGCGTATTCTTCGCGTTGTGCGCCATCTTCTATTTCCTCGCCGTTGATGAGATGACCGCCAACGTGGCCACGGTGCTGTTCTACGCGTATCCGGCTATGGTGGCGCTGCTTGCTACGTTCGTGCTTAAGGAGCGCTTGACGGCGCGCATCTTGGTTTCGCTCGCTGTTGCCATGGCGGGCATCGTTTTGATATCGGGTGTGGTCGACGGCCTTATGGGTACGACGAGCATCGAATTCTCGCCCGTTGGCGTGCTCTACGGCATCCTTTCGTGCGCGGCGTTTGCCGTTTACAACGTGATAGGCCAGAAGGCGGTGGGGAAGAAAGACGGCCCCATGACCATGACGTTTTCCATGTGCGTGGTCGGCTCGATCATGATGGTCGTGGCTTTCCCGACGTACGTGCCTACGCTCGTTGAGGTCAATGCGCTGCAGCTTGGCGTGGCGCTGTTCATCGTGGTGTGCAACACCATCGTTCCGGTGGTTATGCTGCTCGAGGCCATCAAACGTATCGGCGCCATGAAGTCCTCGCTTATTGGTATTTCCGAGACTCCCTTCGCCCTTGCGTTCGCCTTCGCCATTCTGGGCGAGACGCTCACCGTCCTTCAGGGTGCCGGTGCCGTGCTCGTGGTCATCTCCATTTTGCTGGTAACTCTTCCGAGCAAAAAGAGCGAATAACCCAGCCTCACCGACCCATCGACGGTTTGTCCCTTTGCTTGTTCTCGCCGGAGGCCGTCGCTCGGAAGCGGCCCTCTGTTAAACCACCATTGACATGGGCGATTTAGTCTGCCGTGGAAGCGCAGATCGGATGCGAGGTTTTGGCGGAAGGCTCGGAACCCCATCAGGCGCATGTCAATTCTGGTTTAACAGAGGGGAAAGCGGGTCGTGGCAGAAACCGACGGTTTGTATCGATTCGTCTCTTCCTTGGCAGAAACTGACGGTTTGTCCTGGTCTAAAGGCCCCGAAACTGATCCAAATCGTCAAAACCTGCCATTTCCTGGCAGAAACTGACGGTTTGGGTAGTCCAAACCGTCAGTTTCTGCCACGGAAGGCCCCGATCGATACAAACCGTCAGTTTCTGCCAGGATGGGACGGATCCAAAGTCGACGTCGTTGCCGACGTCTGCCCGCGCCCGTCTCGCCAAGCGAACGTTCCTGAACGTTCATCTCGGACAGAATGGGGTGGTTTTCGCCTTCCGACCCGTTCCTGAACGTTCATCCGGGACAGGGGTGCAACCTAGGTTGGCTGAAAGTCCGGTTCGAACGAGGAGGGGCGCTTTCTGCCCGCAGCTGGAGGTTGCTCTTTGGTCGTCGGCGAGGCTGGAGGAACGACGAGCCAATAAACTAGATTCATCGACTCGTTGCGCACCATTCAAAATAGTAGAATGTGGTCAGTTAGGAAGAAACCTGCGAAAGGGGTTGTCATGTATTGCATGCACTGCGGGCAGCAGCTTCCCGATGATGCGAAGTTCTGCTTCAGCTGCGGCGAAAAGCCTCGGGGGACATCGTTCGTTGAGGAACCGGTGGGAAACGCTGGGAAAACGGCTGGCTCGAGCAGCGATTCGCCGAAGGAGCCTATCTGGCAAGACGAACCCGAACCCGAGCCTGATCCGACGCCTGCGCCCGAGCCGACTCCCGCACCGGCGCCCGAGCCGACTCCTGCGCCGGCACCCGAACCCGAGCCGACGCCCGAATTGCAGCCGGTTCCTGAACCGCAGCCCGCGCCTGTGCCCGAGCCAGATCCCGCACCGCAGCCGACGCCCGCACCCCAGCCCGCGCCTGCGCCTGAACCAACTCCCGCGCCGCAGCCGGCTCCCATTCCGACACCCGCGCCCGCACCGCAGCCGACGCCCGCACCCCAGCCCGCTCCTGCGCCCGCTCCCGCGCCTGTGCCGGATTCCGACCCTGCCTTCGCGCGAGAGAAGGCCGCCAAGACCTCGAGGATCCCCAAGATTCCGAACGCCCCGAAAATCCCGAAGGCACCCAAGGTTGCCGCGCCCGCCCCGAGCAAGAAGCTCATCGGCATCGTGGTCGGCATCGTGGCCGTAGCTGTCATTCTGGCCTACGCCCTGTTCGGTGGCGATTCCTCGGCCGACCGCGACCGCAAAGTGGAAATCCCCGATCCTGAATACTACTTCGCCCTGCCGATCAGCTCGATCGAAGAGGACGACGGAGTCACCACCTACACCATGGACGCCAACGGCGACGAGGATCTGAGCGACCAGGTATACGCCTACATCGACATCCTGCGCCACGACTACGGGTTCCTCCTCAACTCAAACGAGGAGGACGAGGGATACATAAACGCCGACCTGTTCAGCGACGACGTTTTGGACGAGGTGCAGGTAATCTACCTCCACGACTCGTACGGCAACAGGCTCGCAGTGAAGACGACACGCGATGTGGTCTTTGTAGGTGGCGTGCGCTACGAGGGCCCCAGCGGGTTTGCCGCGGAAAGCAATGCGAGCGAGAACGAAGTCGATGCCCCCGATGAAGGCCTCGAAGAACCCGTCCATCAGGAGGAGCCGCAGGTCGACCCTTGGGCAACGGGCGACCTTTCCGTGCTGCCCGACTTCGCAGAGTTCGACCAGACAGGCACGTTCAGCTATTCGACCGCGTTTTTCGCCTCCACCACCTACGATGTGGACAGGCTGTATTTCTCGTACAGCTCCAAGGACGTTAACGCCGTCTACCAGGCGAATCACTACGTCGAGATGCTCTACGATCTGGGCTGGCAGCTTGAGTTCATCGATGAAGACAACGCCTTCTACCTGTATCACCCTGACGTGGACGCACCCAGCCTTCCCGATGCGGAGAGGGCGCAGATTTTCATTGAAGGCCACGTCAACTCCACAGGCGACACGGCATTCGTGAGCTTCATGCTGCCCGAGGAAATCTGCATCAAGAACTACGAGGACAAGTGGCAGTGGAACGTGGAGTGGCGCGAGAACCGCGAGAAGGAGAAGGCTGAGGAGGAGAGGAACTCTTCAAGCTCGAGCTCCAGCTCATCCTCGTCTTCGTCCTCGAGCAGCTCGTTCAACCGCGACCTGTACGACAACGACCCCATCTGCGGCGTATGCAACGGAGACGGCGACTGCAGCAAGTGCGGCGGAAGCGGCTATCTGTACAGCAGCGCCTCGGATGAAAAGGACCGCAACTGCTACAAGTGCAACGGCAGCGGCAACTGCCGAAGCTGCGGCGGAGACGGTCGCCTGTAGCGTCGAGCTATAGGGACATCTCGGCGAATTTGTGCATTGCGCAGCACGCGCGCACTGTTAGAATACGGCGTATGAATTCTGTTTCAGGGCGGGGTGAAATTCCCCACTGGCGGTAATCGGAAACTGGCGCAAGCTGGTGAACGAAAGCCCGCGACCCTCAGGTAATCGCGCAAGCGGCGCCCTGGGGCTGACATCGGTGAGATTCCGAGGCCAACGGTTACAGTCCGGATGGAAGAGGCAGATATTCGCGTGAGCGTTCGCCGTGGGCGGGCGCGTCGAGTGCAATGGCGCAGCGCGTAGCCGCTTGCCGAAGGTGCTCGTCAAGCGAATTTCCACGAGCCTGTATGAATTGGAATTCATGCGGGCTCGTTTCCTTTTTCGGCGAAGGTGGGGAATCGAATCCGATCAACCCCGCACCTTCGCGGAAAGAAGGACCATCATGGCGAAAGATCCCACCACGACCTACAAGGCCCCGACCGCTCAGGCCACCATTGCGAACACCAACAAATGGGGAACGCGCGAGCTTGTGACCATGGCGCTTCTGTGCGCTATCGGCGTGCTCCTTTCGTTTGTCGAGTTCCCGCTGCTGCCTGGCGTCACGTTCCTCAAGTTCGACGCCTCCCTCATGCCCGCCATGGTATGCGGCTTTGCGTACGGCCCCGCAGGCGGCTTGGCCGTCGGCGTCGTGGGCGCCATCATCCACGGCATTCTGTTTGCCGACTTCACCGGCTGCGCCATGAACATCATGGTCGTGTTCGGCTTCATCCTGCCCGCAGCGCTGGTGTACAAGCGCAGCCGCACCTACAAAGCCGCCATCATCGGCCTTGCCCTCGGCATCATCGGCGCCACCATCATGGCCGTTGTGGGTAACCTGCTGCTCACCCCGGCATGGCTGGGCGTTCCGCTGCAGGCCGTCATCGACATGATCATCCCGGTGTTCATCCCGTTCAACCTGCTGAAGGCCCTCATCAACTCGGTGCTCACGCTTGCCGTGTACAAGGCCATCTCCAACCTCATCACTCCCAAGAAAGATCAGGTGAAGGGCAAGTAGCCCGCCCTTATGGCAAAACCATTCGTTGAGTTCGACCACGCCGGCTTCACCTATGACGGCCAGCGCTTCGTCTTCGAGGACTTGAGCCTTACCATTCCCCAAGGGCAGTTCGTCTGCATCCTCGGCGGAAACGGCTCGGGGAAGTCGACGCTGGCCAAGCATGTAAACGCGCTGCTCGTGCCCGATGCGGGCGTGGTGCGCACGTTCGGGTGCGACACGCGAGACGCCGAGCACACCTACTTCATCCGCAGTAACGCGGGTATGGTGTTCCAGAGCCCCGATGACCAGCTGGTGGCGAGTCTCGTCGAAAACGACGTGGCGTTCGGCCCCGAAAACCTGGGCATCGAAAACCCCGAGCTTGCGCGTCGCGTCAAGAACGCGCTTGCCGAGGTGGGTTTGCAAGGCTTCGAGAAGCACGAGACCACGGCCCTTTCGGGCGGGCAGAAGCAGCGCGTCACCATCGCGGGCGTGCTTGCCATGGACCCCGCCATCCTCATCCTCGATGAAGCGTCGGCTATGCTCGACCCGCGCGGACGTGCTGGGCTCATGCGCGTATGCCGCGAGCTTCACGAGGCGGGGATGACCATCGTCATGATTACCCACTTCATGGAGGAGGCGGCCCAAGCTCAGCGCGTGGTGGTTCTCGACTCGGGGTGCGTGCGTCTCGACGGAACGCCCGGCGAAGTGCTTTCGCAAGCGGCTGTGCTGGCCGAGCTTAACCTTGACGTCCCCTTTGCCTGCAGGCTTTCCCTGGAGTTGCAGTCGCGCGGCATTCCTGTTGCCACGTGCATTACCGAAAGCGAGATCGAGGAGGAGCTATGCCGATTGAATTCGATCAGGTAGGCTACACCTACATCGATCCGAAGTCGCGTAAGCGCAAGGCGCGTCGTGTCGAACGCGGCCAGGGGGCTTCCGAACGCGGGAAGTGGGGAACCGACCCCGATGCCATTTGGGCGCTGCGTGAGATAAGCTTCACCGTCGAAGACGGCGAGTTTTTGGGCGTGTGCGGGCATACCGGCAGCGGTAAGTCGACGCTCATCCAGCACATGAACGGCCTCGTTCATCCCGCTGAGGGCCGCGTGCTTTTCGATGGCAAGGACATGGCCGACAAGGCGGTTGCCGCCCGTGTGCGCACCAGCTGCGGAATGGTGTTTCAGTATCCCGAACACCAGCTGTTTGCCGAGACGGTATACGAGGATGTGGCGTTCGGACCTCGCAACATGGGCCTTTCCGCCGATGACGTCGATGCGCGCGTGCGCGAGGGCCTTTCCAGCGTCGGCCTTGATTTCGAAGAGCTGCACGAGAAAAGCCCCTTCGAGCTTTCGGGCGGCCAGCAGCGGCGCGTGGCGTTTGCCGGCGTGCTCGCCATGCGTCCGAAGGTGCTCGTGCTCGACGAGCCGGTTGCGGGTCTTGATCCCAAGGCGCGTCGTGAGTTCCTCGCCCTTATCAAGGGCCTGCACGAGACGGGCCTTACGGTGGTCATGGTCTCTCACAGCATGGAGGACCTGGCCGAGCTGTGCGATCGCGTTCTCGTGTTAAGCGAAGGCCGCAGGCTTTTGCTGGGGACGCCAGATGAGGTGTTCGCCAACGCCGAGCTGCTGAAGTCGGTTGGCTTGGCGGTGCCTGCGCCGCAGGCGCTCGCCCTGCGGTTGCGCGAACGCGGGTTCAGTTTGAACCGCGGCCTCTACGATGTGGAGGGTCTTGCCGCCGACTTGGCCGATGAGCTTGCGCCGTGTCTCGCCGCCCGTTTTGAGGAAGCGGGGAAGCGATGAGCGAGGTCGCCGTTTTCGGCCAATACTGGGCGGGGGACAGTCCCGTCCATCGCATGGATCCGCGCGTGAAGATGCTGCTTTCCCTTGCCGTCATGGTCGTTGTTTTCTGCGCGCAGGGATGGCTTGGCCTGGGTGCGTGCGCAGCGTTCATCGTCGGCTTCTTCCTCGCTGCTCAGATCCCCATTTCCCAGGCGCTTCGCTCCATTGCCCCGCTTTTGTTCCTCGTGGTGCTCACGGCGTTGCTCAACGTGCTTTTCGTACAGGGCGGGGAAGTGTACTTCCAATGGTGGATCATCTGCGTCAGCGAAGAGGGCGTAACCCGTGCGGCGTTCGTTGCCTGCCGGCTGTTTTTGCTTCTCATGAGCGCAAGCCTGCTTACGCTCACCACGGCGACGCTCGATATCACCGAGGCGTTCGAGCGGCTTCTCGCCCCGTTTGCGCGTATCGGACTGCCTGCGCACGAACTGGGGATGATGATGGGGATCGCCCTTCGATTCCTTCCGCAGTTCACCAGCGAGCTGCGCACGGTGTACCGTGCCCAGGTAAGCCGAGGGGCGACGTTTACCGCCAACCCCTTCAAGGGCGGGGTGAGATCCCTTCTCGCCCTCATGATCCCGCTGTTCACCAGCGCATTTCGCCATGCGGAAACCCTTTCGAGCGCCATGGACGCTCGCTGTTATCACGGGGGAGTGGGGCGCACGCGCTTGCGCGAGCTTTCCCTAGGTCGCCTCGACGCGGCGGGCGTTGCGGCAGTGGCGCTCATGCTGGCGGCTGTTCTGGCCTGCAACGTCCTTGCTGCGGGCATTTTGTAAATATTGAATGCGTGCTGAGCGAGTCAACAGGCCCAGCCTGCGGATTCATTGAGGCATGCCGAAACGCGGAAAGGAGGCCGTCGTGGCCATCAATCACGCATCAACCGAAGTCAATGCCGAAATAGCTGCCGGGGGTTTGCAAAAGGTGCTCGAGTACCTGACCGGCGTTCCCGCTTGGTATCTGGCTACCACCGAAGGCGATCAGCCCCATGTGCGACCGTTCAGCTTCGCTGCCGAACACGAGGGGCGCATCTGGTTCTGCACCGCCACCACGAAAGACGTTTACCGCGAGCTTGCGGCCAACCCTAAGTTCGAACTTACGGCATGGAAGTCGGGCAGTGGTTGGCTTATCATGCGCGGCGAGGCCGACCTGGTCGATCAGGCCACGCCCGAGATTCGCCAGGCGGGCTACGAGCACATGCTCGACCTCGGCGAATACCACAGCGGCCCCGATGCTCCCGAGCTCACGTTCTTCAGCACGCTTCGTGCCGAGGCGTGGATCTGCGATATAGACGGAACGAAGACCAGGGTGGAGCTCTAAAGCCCCACTTCGTTTCGGCGTCTGCCCCCGCTTTGCCACTGCCAGCTGTTTTGGTCGCGTGAAATGCTTTTTATCCGTTACGGCGGTTGTTTCGATCATGTTTCAGTACAATAGAGCGTTGCTGTGTCAGCTTCCATTTTGAGGGGATCGAAACAACCGCATGGATATTATGGAGATTCTCAACTCTATCGACTCGTTTGTGTGGGGCCCGGCGATGATCGTGCTTCTTTTGGGCTCGCACCTTTTCCTGACTGTTCGCACTGGCTTCATTCAGCGTAAGCTTCCCATGGCCATTCGCATGTCTTTCAAGGGCAGCAAGGGCGAGGACGGCAAGGGCGATATCTCGAATTTCGGCGCCTTGGCAACGGCGCTTGCCGCCACCATCGGCACGGGCTCCATCGTGGGCGTGGCCACTGCCATCTTGGCGGGCGGCCCGGGTGCGGTCTTCTGGATGTGGATCACTGGCATCTTCGGCATTGCCACCAAGTACGTCGAGGTGTATGCCTCGGTGCGCTATCGCGTGCGCGACCATGCCGGCAATATGCTTGGCGGCGCCATGTACGTGTGGGAGCGCGCCTTCAAGCGTGAAGACGGAAGCATTCCCGGCTGGGCTAAGCTCGGGGCCGTGGCCTTTGCCGGCTTTGCCGTCATCGCTACCATCGGCACGGGTTCTGCTGTGCAGGCGTCCGCCATCACCGGCATCGTGACTTCGAGCTTCCCGGCTATCCCGAAGGTGGCAGTGGCTCTCGTTATCGCCATCATGGTGTCTATCGTCATCTTCGGCGGCGTGAAGACCATCTCGAACGTGTGCGAGAAGCTAGTCCCTATCATGGCCGTGGCCTATGCGGGTGGTTGCGTGGTCATCCTCGTCCTCAATGCCAGCGTGCTCGGCGAGGCGCTTGCGCTTATCCTTGAGTGCGCCTTTACGGCGAAGGCCGCCTTCGGTGGCGCCGTGGGTTCGGGCATCATGGTTGCCCTGCAGTTCGGTTGCGCGCGCGGCTTGTTCTCCAACGAGTCCGGTTTGGGCTCGGCGCCTATCGTCGCAGCTGCTGCGAAGACGAAGAACCCCGCCGAGCAGGCCGTCATCGCCATGACGGGAACCTTCTGGTCCACGGTTGTCATCTGCCTGCTTACGGGCCTGGTGCTGGTTTCCACCATGATCTTGAACCCCGACATTCAGGCCGAAATCTTGGTGAACCCCACCGTCTACACGGGTTCGGCGCTTGCGAGCGCAGCCTTCGCGCAAATCCCCTTCGTGGGCACGCCCATCCTCGTTGTCGGCATGGTGTCGTTCGCCTACTCCACCATCATCGGCTGGTCCTACTACGGCAATCGCTGCGCGACGTACCTGTTCGGCAAAAAGGCCATCGCGCCCTACCACGTGGTGTACGTGGCCGTGGGGTTCTTGGGCGCTATGGGCGTGGGCGATGCCGTGTGGCTCATCTCTGACATCGGAAACGCCCTCATGGCTATTCCGAATATCATTGCCTGCCTTCTGCTTTCCGGGCTTATTGCGCGTGAGACGAAGCACTACGTCTACGATGACAACCTCGATGAGGAGTTCACCGAGGAGATCCCCATCATCGAGAGCAAATAAGCCGCCATTGTATAATTGCCTCGGCGGAAAAGGCGCAAGTGCGCGAAAGCGGGGTAGGCATGAAGACACTGGCGATCATAGGCGGCGGGGCCGCTGGCTTGACGGCCGCGGTGGTGGCCTCTTTGAGCGTGCGCAAGGCGCGTCTGGGCGAGGGCGGTAGCGCGCTCGAGGGCGTGCACGTGGTGCTGTACGAGGCCGACGAACGCGTGGGGCGCTCTATCCTGGCGACGGGCAACGGGCGCTGCAACTTCTCCAACTCCGACATATCCCAGGGGGATTTCCGCAACGGCGCGTTCGTTGCTGATGCCGTGATGGTCCTCGAGGACGTCGTTTCCGAACTGGACTTGGGGAAAAAGCGCCCGCGTTACGTATACGGCCAGGCGGTCCATGATTTCTTCGCGGCCTTGGGCCTTGAGTGGCGGGAGGAAGGCGAGGGACGTCTGTACCCGCGTTCCGGCAGGGCATCCTCGGTGCTCGACGTACTGCGCGGAGCCTGCGATGCGCTGGGAGTGGAGCTGCGATGCGGCCTTGCGGTCGAAGCGGTGGAGCCGCCCGCCGGCCTTGCGTCGAAAACTACGCGAGATAGGGGCTCGCGGTTCACGCTCAAGATGGCCGATGGCTCGTTCGAGCGCGCTGATGCGGTCATCGTGGCATGCGGCGGCTCGGTGGCACGCGCGATGCTGCCCGATTCCTTCCTCTTTGTCGAGACCACGCCCGTTCTGGGCCCCCTTGCAACCGACGCTCGCGTTGCCCGTCAGCTCGACAACATCCGCGTGCGCGGAACTGCCCGGCTTATGCGCAATGAGGCCCAGGTGGCATGTGAGGAAGGCGAGGTTCTCTTCCGCAAGTACGGCCTGTCGGGCATCGCGGTGTTCAACCTGTCGCGCGATGCGCAACCGGGAGACGTCGTTGAGGTGGACCTGCTCCCGGGCCTGCGCGATTGCGACGTCGAGCCCTACGCCTTCAGTCGCTTCAAGGCGCTTACCAAGATTTACGGGCATGGTCTGACCTGCGGCGCGTATCTGAGGGGTTTCGTGTTGCCGCAGGTGGCGCGCGTGGTGCTGAAGGAAGTCGGATTCGATGAAGACGCCAAGTGCCTCAAAGCCGATGTCCCGGAAATCATGCGCGCCTTTAAGCGTCTGCGCTTTACGGTGGAAGGCATTGCCGACGCGCGTCAGTGCCAGGTGCATCGCGGCGGCTTTTCCGTGGAGACTTTCAGCCCCTGCACCATGGAGGCGCTGAAGGTTCCGGGCCTGTTCGCCGCAGGCGAGATGCTTGACGTCGACGCCGCCTGCGGTGGCTACAACCTGCATTGGGCGTGGACGAGCGGAATCATCGCGGGCAGCAGCGCCGTGGCGCGCCTTACGGGCGGCGAGGTCCGATCGTTTCCCGCTTCCAGCGCTTCGGCTGGCGCCCTGGTGGGTGGGGAGGAATAATGCTCGTCGCCGTTTCCAACATGCCGCTCTCGCTTGATGCGGCCCTGCCGAATGCGGAGGGTAAGCGCAACCGGGAGATCGCCCAGGCGCTTGGGATCTCACCTGCCGCCGTGCTCTGCGCGCGCCTCGTCAAGCGCAGCGTTGATGCGCGCAAGAAGGCAAACGTCCATTTCGTGGCATCGTTTGAGGTCGAGATCGACGATGCGTTCGCGAAAAGCCTCGAAGACCTGCATCCCGCACGCGGGGTGAACGTGGCGGCGCCGAAACCTTCGCCCGCGCTGGACATCCCCGATTGCGCCGCGTCTTTCGAACGCTCGGGCGAGCCGCGCTCCGTTGTGGTGGGCTCGGGACCGGCGGGTCTGTTCTGCGCGCTGTACCTGGCGCGCGCCGGCTTGCGTCCGCTTGTGGTTGAACGCGGCGCGTGCGTGGACGATCGCATGCGCGCCATCGATGCGTTCGCGAAGGGCGGCCCGCTCGATGAGGCTACGAACGTGCAGTTCGGCGAAGGCGGAGCGGGCACGTTTTCCGACGGCAAGCTCAACACGGGAACGAAAAGCCCGCACATTCGCCATGTTCTCGAGCAGTTCGTCGCAGCTGGCGCTCCCGGTGAGATTCTTTGGCAGGCGAAGCCCCATATTGGCACCGATAAGCTGGTCGACGTGGTGCGCAACCTGAGAAACGCCATTATCGAAGCCGGTGGCGAGGTGCGTTTCAACACGCTCATGGAGCGTATCGTCCTTGACGCGGGGGAAGATGGCCTGCCAACGCACGTTGCCGCCGTTTTCCTGAGGGATCTGACGACTGGCGATGCCGAGTGCGTGCCCGCGCGACGCGTGGTGCTTGCCTGCGGACACTCCGCCCGCGATACGTTCGAGATGGTGCGCGATGCGGGCTTTCCCCTTGAGCGCAAGCCCTTCGCCGTGGGCGTGCGCATCGAGCATCCGCAAAAGCTTATCAGCCGTTCTCAATATGGAGAGGCGGCAAGCCATTCCGCGCTTGGAGCTGCCGACTACAAGCTGGCCGTGCATACCAAGGATGGTCGTGGCGTCTACACTTTCTGCATGTGCCCGGGTGGAGAAGTGGTGGCGGCTGCCAGCGAAGAGGGCGGCGTGTGCGTCAACGGCATGAGCCGCTTTGCGCGTGACGGAGAAAACGCTAACAGCGCCCTGCTTGTCGGCGTTGAGCCCGATGACTTTCCGGGAGACGATCCTCTCGCCGGCGTCGGCTTCCAACGTAAGCTCGAGCGTGCCGCCTACAGCCTCGCTTGCGAAACGGGCGCGCGTCCTTATGCTGCTCCGGCTCAGACAGTGGGGGACTTCTTGGCGAACGAGGGCGGAAATGCAAGTTCGCTCGTTAATCCCACCTACCCGCGCGGCGTTGTCTGGGCGAATCTGCGCGACTGCCTACCCGCTTTCGTGACCGAGGCCATGGCCGAAGCGCTGCCCCTGCTCGATCGCAAGCTTGCCGGCTTCGCGCACCCGCAGGCCGTTATGACCGCCGTCGAGGCGCGCAGTTCAAGCCCGGTGCGCATCTTGCGCGGCGATGACTTCCAGGCATTGCTTGCCTCCGCTTGCCCCTCGGGCCTTTACCCCTGCGGCGAAGGTGCTGGATACGCGGGCGGCATCACCAGCGCCGCCGTGGACGGTCTGCGCGTGGCCGAGGCAATCGCGGCTGATTTCCGATAAGCGAAAACGAGCCAACGAGCCAGGCTCATTGGCTCCAGATGGTTATGTTCAAAAAACGCATCCTTGTAGGCACATAGCCGCCCATCGCGTTCGAAAAAGCCAAGTTTACTGGACATTTAACCTTTGAATGTTGAATATCTTTCCTCCCATAGGCAGAAATCGACGGTTTGTCATGCCAACCTGCCTACAAGGATGCGCTTTTTGAACATGAACCTGAGGGACGGGGCGGGGCGTAGTCGGGCGGACGACGCCCCGCTGACCGCAAAAGGCTACTTGTGGTAGTAGCGGTGCTGCTCGTACTTCGGCTCGCAGCACACGTTGATGCCAAGCGTCTTGTACAGCTTCTCGTCGGTGGACGAAATGATGACCGAGAAGAACGCATCGCAGCCGCGCAGCTTGTCTGCGTTGTCGATGAGCTGCTCGGCAAGTGGGTTGTTCACCGAGCTCACCGAAAGGGCAAGCAGCGTCTCATCAGAATGCAGGCGCGGGTTCTGGCTGTTAAGGTGAGCCGTCTTCAAATGGCAGATAGGCTCTATGACCTCGTCGCTAATGACGTCGATGTCGTCGGGCACGCCCGCAACGCCCTTCAGGGCGTTCATCAGCAGCGAGGATGCCGCGCCAAGCAGGTTGCTCGTCTTGCCCGTAACCACGCGCCCATCGGGCAGGACCATGGCACCCGCCGGCGCACCGGTGGTTTCTTCCTTAAGCAGGGCGGCGCTGCGCGCAGGCGAGAGGTTCACGTTCACGCCGGTCTTCTTCATGAGCAGCTCGAGTTTCTCGAGGTCGCGCTCACCGTCGCCGGTGCGCTTCACCTCGACGGCCGTCTTGAAGTAGCGTCGCATGATCTCCATCTTGGAGGCCTCGCGGCACGCTTCGTCATCGATGATGGCGAGACCGGCCATGTTGACGCCCATGTCGGTGGGCGACTGGTACGGGCTTTCCCCCTGAATGCACTCCATCATGTTCTTGAGCACGGGGAAGATCTCGACGTCACGGTTGTAGTTGGTGGTGGTGATGCCGTACGCCTCAAGATGGAACGGGTCGATGATGTTGTCGTCGTCAAGATCAACCGTCGCGGCCTCGTAGGCTATGTTGACCGGGTGCGTAAGCGGCAGGTTCCATACCGGGAAAGTCTCATACTTAGCGTAGCCGGCCTTCACGCCACGCTTGTTCTCGTGATAGAGCTGAGAAAGGCACGTGGCCATCTTGCCCGAGCCGGGGCCGGGCGCGGTGACTACCACAAGCGGGCGGCTCGTCTCGATGAAGTCGTTCTTGCCGAAGCCCTCTTCGCTGGCTATGCCGTCGACATCGTAGGGGTAGCCAGCGATGGGGTAGTGAAGGTAGCTCGTGATCCCCATTGCCGTAAGGCGCTTGCGGAAGGCGTCGGCTGCGGGTTGGTTGCTGTAGCGCGTAAGCACCACGCTTCCCACCATGAACCCCATGGAGCGGAAGATGTCCATCAGGCGCAGAACGTCTTCGTCATAGGTGATGCCCAAATCGCCGCGCACCTTGCTCTTCTCGATGTCGTTGGCGTTGATGGCGATGACAATCTCGACTTCGTCGACGAGGCTTTTCAGCATGCGGATCTTGGAATCGGGCTCGAAGCCGGGCAGCACGCGCGAGGCGTGGTAATCGTCGAACAGCTTGCCGCCGAACTCGAGGTAAAGCTTGCCTCCGAACAGGGCGATGCGCTCGCGAATGTGCTCGGCCTGCAGCTCGATGTACCTGTCGTTGTCGAATCCGATTCGCATATGCTCCAAATTCCTCTCATCGAGACGCCTGCCGTGCTTTAACGCACCTTCGAAATTATACCCAAGCATTCGGTTGTGCGCGGCGTGTTTGTGGGGGAATCGGGCGCAAGCGGGCTAGCGCTGCCTGCCGAGCATTTCGCGCCGGCTTTAGTTGACCATCGTGCCCCGGTGCGTTCCGTAGCGCTCGCGCGTGGCGCTCAAGAGCTCCTGGAGCCTGCCGAAGGCTGCTTCGAAGTCGCTGAAGCGCTCGGCTATGATGTCGATTCCTATGCTGGTTATCAAACCGCCCGAGAAAAACCTGCTGAAAGTACCGTAGGCGCCTAAGAACTCGTCGATGATCGCGCTGCTGATCTCTGTTCGGTTGGTGAAGTAGTACAGCTTCATGCTCTGATAGGCGGCGTACGACATGGAGAATCGCGTGTGCACGGCAAGCTCGCCGAAAGCCACGCCGGACCCTTGCGCTTCGAGCGCCGTCATGTAGTAGGCGTACTGGCTGTTCGTGAACACGTCGAAGGCAAGCTCGCCGAGCGCCTCGCAGTGCATGAGGGCAGTCCGGGATTTCTTGTCGTCCATAGCGCACCCCCTGGAAAAGCAGGGCTTAAGTTGTCGCAATGCGCGTCATGCTAGCTTCTGAAAAGGCGTTTCGCAATACGCGTGTATTAAACGATGCTCTTTTCGCTAGAATTAACGACGCGGGAAGGCGGTTTGACGTTGTGCGCGAAGGAGGCGGCATGCTGCACGAGCTGGTTGGCGAATACCTGGCGTACCTGCGCGTGGAGCGGGGAAGCGCCGTGCGCACCGTCGAGGCTTACGAGCGCGATCTTTCTGACTACTTGGCGTTTTTGGAAGACGTTGGCGTGACGGATGTCGACGGCGTCGAGCGCATGATGATCGTCGACTACGAGGCGTCGCTTTTCGAGCGCGGGCTTGCCGCGTCGAGCGTCAAGCGGCGCGTGTCGGCTGTCAAGGGCCTGCACCGCTTCGCCGTGCGAGAAGGCTTCACGGGGAAAAACCCCGCCGATGCGCTTGCCCTGCCCAAGGTTGCCGAGCGGCTCCCCGACGTCTTGAGTGTCGAACAGATCTTCGCCCTGCTCGATGGGCTTCCCGCCGCAACGCCTGCCGAGCGGCGCGACCGCGCCATCATGGAGGTGCTGTACGGATGCGGCTTGCGCGTAAGCGAGGCGTGCGGGCTTGATGTGGCCGACCTTTTTCTGGCCGAGGGCTATTTGCGCGTGACTGGCAAAGGCGAGAAGGACCGCATCGTCCCCGTTTCGGGGAGCGCTCTTTCCGCGGTTGTGGAATACCTTGACGACGCCCGGGCGGCCTTCGCGCGGCCTCAGGCCGAATCGTCGGCGCTGTTCCTCAACGCGCGCGGCGGACGGCTTTCCCGGCAGAGCGTGCATAAGATGGTGGCGCGCGCGGGGCTTGCCATCGGGGTGGCTAACCTGCATCCGCACACGCTTCGCCATTCGTTTGCAACGCATCTGCTCGAGGGCGGGGCCGATCTGCGCGTCATTCAGGAGCTGCTTGGGCATGCCGACATCTCGACGACGCAGATATACACCCATCTGGATCGCAGCCGGATGCGAGCGGAGTACCTCGCCGCGCATCCGCGGGCGGGAGGTTAGGGTTCAGACGCGCTGGCTGCGGGTGCTGTCGGGTGGATCGCGAAGGCAACGTCCCGTTGACGCCCGCGTGGAGATTGTGTCCGTTGTGGGGCGAAAAAGTGCATAAAGTGCAGCAAAGTGTTGCGATGTGGGGCAAAGTGCATTAATATGCATGCTACGAACTTTTGCGTACGTAGCTAAGGAGCATCATTGCCCGAACAGGTCGACATGGAGGTGAAGCAGGCCGAGCAGCCCCGCGAGGTGGTTGATCTCAACGGCATCTTCCGCTTCAAGGTCGACGGCAAAGGCCGCGTTGCCCTTCCCGCTAAGTTTCGCAAGGTTCTCTCCAAAGATCTCGTGGTGACCTTGGAGCTTAAGGACGAATGCGTTTACGTGTTCGAGACCCCCGATTTCAACGATTGGGTCCATAAGCTTTTCGTCGACAAGTTCGGCGAGTACAAGGAATCGGATCGCATGCACGTGAGGCTTCGCAGCAAGCTCAAGGCGAGGGCAAACGACGTCGAGGTTGACTCCTCGGGCCGTATCATGCTTCCCGCCGAGATTCGCGCCGCTGCGGGCATCGACAAGGAAGTCGTGATCGTGGGCGACACCGGCCGCTTCGAGATCTGGGATGCGAAGCGTTACGAGCAGGTCGACGCCGAAGTCGATCTGGGGCTGTTCTACAGCTAACCGTAAGACGTGAGCGCTATGACAAGCGAATACCGGCATATTCCCGTCCTGCTAGCCGAGTGCCTCGAACAACTCGCACTCCAAACACACCACACGTTCGTGGATGCAACACTCGGCTTTGCAGGGCATTCCCGAGAGGTCGCGAAGATTCTTGGGGAAGAGGGGACGCTCATAGGAATCGACCAGGATGAGGTGGCGCTTGCCTCCTCGTCGGCAACGCTTGAGTCGCTTTCCTTAGGAAACGCGCCCCGCTTCGAGCTTCTGCGCGGCAACTTCGGAGATTTGGACGAGCTTCTGGTTTCCGCCGAGGTTCCCGGGATCGACGCGATCCTGTTCGACCTGGGGGTTTCCTCCGTTCAGATCGATACGCCGTCGCGCGGCTTCACCTTCAAGGAGAACGGCCCGCTGGATATGCGGATGGATCCGGGTAAACAAACCCTAACCGCACAAGAGATCATCGAAACCTACAACGCAGCAGATCTCACCCGGATTATTCGAGCGTATTCGGACGAGAAGTGGGCAAGCCGCATTGCCGACTTCATCGTGAGGGCGCGCGAGACGGAGCGCATCGAAACGAGCGAGCAGCTGGTGGAAATCATCAAGGCGGCCATTCCCGCATCCGCCCGCAGGGCGGGGGGTCATCCCGCTAAGCGCACGTTCCAAGCTCTGCGCATCGAGGTAAATTCAGAGCTCACCGTGCTTCGGCAGGGGCTTGATGCGGCCATTCGTTGGCTCAATCCCGGCGGAAGGATAGCGGTCATAAGCTATCACTCGCTTGAGGACCGCATCGTAAAGGATACGTTCGCATCGTTTGCCAATCGGTGCACCTGTCCGCCCGATTTACCCGTTTGCATGTGCGGAAAACAGCCGGTACTCGACATTGTAACGCGCAAGCCGATTCTTCCCACCCCCGAGGAGATCGAACGAAACCCCCGCGCGCGCAGCGCAAAGCTACGCGTCGCGGTCAAGCGATAGGCGGCCGCTTCACGCGGCTGTCTCATTATTAGGAGCCCTCGCCCGCATCAAGCGGGCGGACGAAGAGAAGCGAAGGAGGTTTTGGCATGTCGGCGGCACCAGCCTATTCAAGCTATGCGCAGCAGGCGCCGCAACGCTACGCCCAGCCAACCTATCGCGACTTCGAATCCTTCGAGCGAACGCCCGATATCAGCGTCGTCGAGGGAAGGGGTGCCAAGAACAAGTCGGCTGCTGAGTCGGCGCTTTTCTTCGCAAAGATCACGGCCATAGTGATGGTTCTCATTGCGCTCGTGTGCTGCGCGCGCGTTTTCCTAAGCTCCATGGCTGTGTCCACGGCGCTCGAATCCCGCGAGATCTCGTCGCAGATCGACGATGCGCGTTCGAGCGGAAGCCGGCTCGAGGTGGCTTTGAGCTCGCTTTCCAACCCCAGCTACGTGAAGCAGGAGGCCGCGGCCCTCGGCATGTTCGCGCCTGATCCGCAGGCCGTGCTCAAGATCGACCTTTCCGACGATGTGGTGGCCACCGACGCCTCCGGGAACCTGTCGCTTTCGGGAAGCGCCGCTGCGCTTGCGCAGGGGTAGGCCCATGTCTCGTGGCGGAAACGGGGGAGCCGGCAAAAGACGCCCTGGCTCCTCTCCTCATCAGAATCGACAAGGCGCCTCGTACGGCAGCTCTGCGCGCGAGGCCCTCATAGGGCCTGATGCGCGCATCGGCATCGTGGCGGCTCTCTTCGCCCTCATTGCGGTGGTGTTTCTGGGCCGCCTTCTCTACCTGCAGGTCATCGTGGCAGACGAGTACTCCCGCATGGCCGAGGAGTCCCGCACGATAAGTTTCGAGACCACCCCGCGCCGCGGGACCATTTACGACCGCAACGGCAACGTTCTTGCCATCAGCATCGACGCAACCACCATCTACGCCAACCCGGTCGAGGTGACCGATCCCATTGGCGAAGCGGCTAAGCTTGCGAGCGTACTTGGCGGGGAGGCGGCCGACTACCAGGCCATTCTCTCCGACACTTCCACCACGTTCGTCTACATCAAGCGTCAGTCGGAAGTTGAGCTGGCCGAGCAGGTCAAGGCCATGAAGCTTCCCGGCGTCTACTTCATAGCCGACACGCGTCGCGAATATCCCAACGGCTCCATCGGGGGCCAGGTCATCGGCTACTGCAACGTCGACGGCGTCGGCATCACCGGGCTCGAGCTGCAATACGACAGCGTGCTGCGCGGAACGCCGGGCACCTATTCGGCCGAGCGCGGCGAGGACGGCTTGCCCATCCCCGGCGGCGTGCACGTCGACACGCCGGCTGTCGACGGAACCGACATCATGGTCTCGCTTGACATCAAGATGCAGGACGCCATGGAGCAGGCGCTGCTCGAGGGCTGCACGAGCATGGGCACCGACCAGGGCAGCGCGATGCTCATGAACCACGAGACCGGCGAGATACTGGCCACGTGCTCGCTTCCCTTCATGAACCCCGCCAACATGGCCGAATCCGAGGTGGGCTCTGACCAGGTGAAGGGCATTACCCAGCAGTTCGAGCCAGGCTCTATCTTCAAGACCGTCTCCATCTTGAGCGTGCTGGAAAACGAGGTCATGGAGCCAGATGACGAGCTGTTCTGCCCCGCTGAGATCGAGGCTGACGGCTACACCATCTCCGACGCCCATGAGCGCGAGGACGCAACCTTTACCTTGCGCGAGATCTTCGACCAGTCCTCCAACGTCGGCGTATCGCTTGTGACCGAGCAGATGGGCTTTGACGCGCTGCATGAGAACATTTTGCAGTACAACCTCAACGAACGCACTGGCGTCGACTATCCCGGCGAGGCGTCGGGCTACATGCAGGACTTCGGCACCTGGGGCAGGATCACGGGCTACAACGTGAGCTTCGGCCAGGGCATCTCGGTCACCCCGCTGCAAATCACGCGCCTCTACGGTGCCATCGCTAACGACGGCGTCGAGGTCACCCCGCATTTTCTGGTAAGCAAGCCGCAAACCGGCGAGCTCATTCGGTACGACTCCGAGCTGGTGATCGACAACCTTGCGGCGCTCGACACCATGAAGAGCATGCTGCGAAGCGTCGTGACCGACGGTACGGGCAAGGCCGCCGACATCGAGGGCTATGACGTAGTGGGAAAGACTTCCACCGCCGAGATAGCCGAGGGCGGCGTCTACAAGAGGGGCGTCTACAACCTGTGCTTTACGGGCTTCATCGACAACTCGACGAGCGACTTAGTTTGTTTTGTGGGAGCGAACGAGGTTTACGGCATGGCTTCGGTGGCGCACATCTTTAAGGATATAATGACGTTTGCCATTGACCAGTACGACATCACTCCGGAATAGGGGCATTTACCATGAGCAAGACGTGCGCGGAATTATTCGCAGGGCTTGAATGCACGATCATCGGCAACGCGCAGGAGAGCGTTTCGGGCCTTGCCTACCGCAGCGACCGCGTCAAGCCCCACGACGCCTTCTTCTGCATCGTGGGCCTGACTACCGACGGCCACTCCTTCGCCCAAGACGCCATTGACCGCGGCGCGAAGGTGCTCGTGGTCGAGCGCAAGATGTACCTGGCCGATGCAAGCGACGTCACCGTCGTCGTGGTTTCCGATAGCCGCAAGGCCATGGCGCATGCCTCTGCCGCCTTTTACGGCGACCCTTCCGCCTCCTTCCAGCTGGTGGGCGTGACGGGCACTAACGGAAAAACCACCACCACCTACCTGGTCGAGCACATTGCGCGCACGGCCAACAAGCGCACCGGCGTCATCGGCACGGTGGGCAACGCCATCGGAGACGTCGTGGAGGAGTCGGCGCGCACCACTCCCGAGTCTCCCGACCTGCAGCAGCTGTTCGCCCGCATGCGCGACGCGCGTTGCGACGTAGTGGCCATGGAAGTAAGCTCGCATGCGCTCGATCTGGTGCGCACCTGGAAGACGCGCTTTTCGGTCACGGCCTTTACCAACCTCACGCAGGACCACCTCGATTACCACCACACGTTCGAGGCGTACTTCAACGCCAAGGCGCTGCTGTTCTCGCGCGACTACCCGGCCCGCCGCGTCATCAACGTGGGCGACGCCTGGGGAAAGCGCCTTTTGCGCGTGTGCTCGGAAAACGGCGACAACGTGATCACCACCGGTTTTGACCCCTCGGCGCAGATCCATCCCGTCGAGGTCGATTACGGCCCCGCCTCCACGAGCATCGTGCTTGACGTGCGAGGCACGCGTTGCTCCTTCACCTATCCGCTTGTCGGCAAGTTCAACGTCGAGAACGTCAT
Organism: Eggerthellaceae bacterium; assembly: GCA_017440565.1. Classification (GTDB taxonomy): domain Bacteria; phylum Actinomycetota; class Coriobacteriia; order Coriobacteriales; family Eggerthellaceae; genus RGIG3135. The sequence continues at coordinate 45,340 of JAFSHA010000098.1, forward strand.
GACCGCCTTCGGCATTGGCTTGCAGCTGGGCATTTCGGCTGCCACCATCGTCGAGGCCCTTTCCGATTGCCGTTCGGTGCCCGGGCGCCTCGAGCGCGTGCGCGTGCCCGATGACGGCGGCGTGAGCGTGTTCGTCGACTACGCGCACACTCCCGATGCACTTGCCAAGGCCATCTCGTCCATCAAGGCTCTTGCGCCCAAGCGGACTATCGTGGTGTTCGGCTGCGGCGGCGACCGCGACGCCACCAAGCGCCCCATTATGGGCGCGGCTGCGCTTGAGGCCGATCTTGCCATCGTGACCAGCGACAACCCCCGCAGCGAGGATCCGGCGGCTATCATCGCCGACATCGTGGCGGGTATGGGATCGGGGGCAACCTTCGAGGTCGTGGCTGATCGCAGGGCCGCTATCGCGCGTGCCATTGAGCTGGCCGAGCCCGGCGACTGCATCCTCGTCGCCGGCAAGGGGCACGAAACCTACCAGCTGGTAGGTGACGAGGTCCTGCCGTTCGATGATCGCCTCGTTGCCGCCGAAGAGCTTGAGCTTGCGCGCGCGCAGGCTCGCTAATCCGAAGGGAACATCGCCGTGCGATTGAATTCAAAGCAGATCGCCGCCTATACGGGCGGTCAAATGGTCGTCAATCCCATCGACCCGTCCGCCCTGATGACGGGCATAAGCTGGGACTCGCGGGAAATAGGCGCGGGCGACCTGTACGTTGCCTTGCCGGGAGAGCGCGTTGACGGCCACGACTTCGTCGCGCAGGCCCTGCAAGCGGGGGCTGCCGGCGCGCTTGTCATGCAGCCTTTGCCCGATGCGGTGCTCGTGCTCGCGCGCGAGATGGGCGCTGCCATTATCGAGGTGGCCAACACGCAAAGCGCTATAACCGACCTCGCTCGCGAGTGGCGCGCTTACCACCTCAAGGGCCGCATCATCGGCCTCACTGGCTCGACGGGCAAAACCACCACGAAAAACCTCGTGCGAGACGTTCTGGCCGCGAAGCACTCGGTGGTTGCCACGCTTGCGAACCAAAACAACGAGCTGGGCGTACCGCGCACCCTGCTTAACGCCAACCCCGAGACCGAAGCCGTCGTCGTCGAGATGGGCATGCGCGGCTTGGGACAGATAGCCGAGCTGTGCGAGCTTGCCAAGCCCCATTGGGGCGTGGTGGTCAACGCGGGCGAGGCGCACATCGAGCTTCTGGGGAGCCGTGAGAACATCGCGCGCGCCAAGGCGGAGCTTTTCGAGGCCCTTCCCATGGCAAGCGGCGTTGCCTTCGTGAACGGGGCCGACGACATGGCCGACTTCATGGTGGAGCACGCGCGTCTTTCCGAGCGTCTGGTCACATCGGTGTGCTGCGACGGATCCGGCGACTACGTTCCCATTACAAGGGGGCCTGAAGTTAGCTCATGGCGGGCGCGCCCTGCCGTGTGGGCTGAGGACATTCAGCTTGATGACCAGGGTCGCCCCAGCTTCATGCTTTGCTGTCGCGGCTTTGCCGAAGGGTGGCCGCCCGATGTCGACGATTCCCGCACGTGGCGCCAAGAGGTTTCACTCGGCCTGCGCGGCCTGCACAACGTCTCGAACTCGTGCCAGGCGGCGGCCGTCGGTCTCATGATGGGCATTGACCTGCCGACTATCGCGCAGGCTCTTGCCGACGCCCTTCCCGAGGAGGGACGCCAGGAGGTCATAAAGGCGCGCGGCGGGTTCACCATCGTCAACGACGCCTATAACGCCAATCCCGACTCCATGAAGGCGTCGCTTTCCATGTTCTGTTCGATGGAGGTGCATGGAAAGCGCTATGCGGTTCTGGGAGACATGGGCGAGCTGGGCGATTTCGCGGCGGCTTGCCACGAGGGCGTGGGCGAGTTCGCGGCGGGCCAGGACGTCGACATGCTCGTGTGCGTCGGAGAGCTTTCCGAGCGCATCGCCGAGGGCGCACGCGCAGCCGGCATGGATGAGGGTAAGATCATGCACGTCGATGCGATTTCCGACGTGTTGAGGGAGTTGGACGCGCGCCTTGAGCCGGGCGATGCCGTGCTGGTGAAGGCGTCGCACTTCATGGGCCTCGAGCGCGTCGTTGAAGGATTGGTTAGCTAGCTATGTTCGCAATGTTCGCGCAGTACCCGACGTTTCTCACGTTTTTGGCCGTGTTCATCACGGTGGTGGTTACCATGGTGCTCATGCCCATGTGGATACGCTTCCTGAAATCGAGTCACATTGGCCAGCAGGTGCGCGCCGACGGTCCGCAGAGCCATTTGGTCAAGCAGGGAACTCCCACCATGGGCGGCGTCATCATGCTCATTGCCGTCATCGTCTGCACGCTTTTGGTCGGGGCTCCTACGCCCGAAACCTTCCTCTTGCTGGGCGCCACCGTGCTTGCGGGTGCCCTCGGATTGGTTGACGATGCCTCCAAGGTCGCGCATGAGCGCTCGCTCGGACTGACCCCGAAGGCCAAGCTCATCGGTCAGTTCTCCATCGCGACGGTTTTCGCGCTTATCGCCGTGAACGTCATAGGAATCGAGCCGACGGTTGAGATCCCCTTCGTCTACACGTTCGATCTTGGCATTCTTACCACGGTCATTCCATTTGGCGAAGAGGGCATCTCCGTTCCCTGGCTGTATTTGGTGTTCGTGAACATTTTGCTGGTGGGCATGTGCAACGCGGTTAACCTTACCGACGGCCTCGACGGCTTGGCGGCGGGCACGGTCATGATCGTCATGATCGTCATGGCGGCTATCGCATACCGCCAGAACCTGCTTGAGCCTGCCATCTTCGCCGCTACGCTTGCGGGCGCGTGCCTGGGTTTCCTCTGGTTCAACTCGCATCCGGCCGACATCTTCATGGGCGATACGGGTTCGCTTGCCCTCGGCATGGCGCTTGGATGTTTGGCCGTGGTCACCAAGACCGAGTTCGTGGTCATCATCATCGGAGGCTTGTTCGTGGCCGAAGCCCTTTCGGTCATGATCCAGGTTTTCTACTACAAGAAGACCAAGAAGCGCATCTTCCTCATGGCGCCGCTGCATCACCATTTCGAGAAGAAGGGTTGGAGCGAGACGAAGGTGGTCATGCGCTTCTGGATTATCTCCGGTGTGCTCGCATCGGCCGGCTTCGCCCTCTATTTCGCCACCACCGTTTTCGCATAAGGCTGCTGGGGGCTGTCTCGTCCCCTCGAGCTTCAAGTTTGTCCGCCCTCGCTTTCGGGTGGGGGACCTTCCCGCTCCTGCGTTACAATGCGCTACGGGGCGGCGCTCTGTGCGCCGCAGGCATCGTTGACGGAAAACCGATGCTTACGTGGGGAAGGACACGGCATGGGATTGCTGAAGCATTCTGATGTGTACTGGAGTTTCATCGGGCAGTGCACCCAGTGCGGGTACTGCACGGGCGCGTGCACGTCTTTGACGAATAACGACATAACGCTGGGCGGCATCGCGCGTGCGCTGCTGGCCGCCGAGCGCAAGGCGTCGACGCTTGAAGAGCTGCGTGACAACATCATGGCCGATGAGAGCCTCGTGAACGCGGTACGCGGCTGCTTTTTCTGCACGTCCTGCAAAAACACCTGCTTTGCGCATAACGACGTGTGCGACCTCATCTACCACGCGCGCGTCGACTTCCTGAACCTCGGTCTCATTCCGCGTGAGGCGTACTCCAGCGTCATGGTTGACGAGGAGTGGGATATCTTCACGGCGTACCGCGCCATCCACGGTATCGGCTACGCCGACCTTACGCGCCATCGTGCGCAAGAGGGCGCCGAAGCCGCCACCGATTGCGACGTGGCCTTCTTCCCGGGTTGCTCGCTTGCCGCCTACGGGCCCGAGCTTACGCGTGAGATTTTCGAAACCATCGATGGCTTCTCGGAGAAGGCCACGATGCTCGACAGCTGCTGCGGCTCGTCGCTCAAAAGCGCCGGCTTCTTCGAGCGTGCCGAAGCCCTGTGCGATCGCAACGCCGTGGAAATCGAGCAGTCGGGTGCCAAGCGGCTCGTGTGCGTGTGCCCCGGTTGCGCCAACGACATGAAGGCCGCGCTCTCGGCGCGCGGGCTCGACATCGAGGTCGTAAGCCTGTCGGCCTTCCTTTCCGAAAACGGCTTTACGCCAAAACGCCCTCTGCCCGAAACGCCGCTCGTGTTCTCGAAGTCCTGCCAGGACCGTGACGGCCGCTACCTCGAGGAAACGTGCGGGGCGCTTGGCGTTGACCCCGAGACGCCCGCCATTTTCCGCGGTTGTTGCGGCGCGGGCGGTGCGGTGAGCGCGTTTGCGCCCGAGCGTCAGGCGGCCCAAGCTGATTCGAAGCTTTCCTTCGTGCCCGACGGCGCCACGGTTGTCTCCATGTGCCCCACGTGCACCTACACGTATGCCTACAGGCTTATGGAGTCTCCGCGCGACATTCAAAGCAAACATTACGCCGAGCTTCTGTTTGAGAACCAGTTTGACTGGGATTTGACGTTTGCCCAGCTCGGCGGCATGTGGTGCGGCGAGTACGGCGCGTGGCTCGCGCAGGTTTTCGCGTAAGGGAAGCAGAGGGATTGTCATGACCGAGCAAACGGTTGCCATCGTCGGATTCGGAACGGCGGGCGTCAACGCCGCCATCGCCCTGAGGGGCGCGGGATACGAAGGAAGGATCGTCGCCATCACGCGAGGACCTGCCGTGCCGTACAGCCCCATTCTCACGTCGTACTATGCGGGTGGGCAGAAGTCGTTTGAGGAATGCTTTCCCTGGACGGCCGAGGAGATCGATTGCCTGAACGTCGACATCATCGAGCATTGCGAAGTCGACAGCATCGACGTCAACGCCCGGTGCCTGCGCACCAGCCGAGGCGACTTTGCCTATGACAAGTGCCTCATCGCTACGGGATCCGACCCCGTCACTCGCGGCTTTCCGCAGGTGGAGGGTTTCGAGCCGCTGACCTTGAGGTCCATGGAGGATGCCGAGCGCTTGAAGAGGGTCGCGGAAGATCCTGCCTGCAAGCGCGTGCTGGTCAGTGGCGCTTCCATGGTGGCCCTCAAGACGCTTGAGGCCTGCGTGCTGCGCGGGCTGGAGGTCACGCTCGTGGGCATGATGCCCCACGTGCTTGACATGAACGCGTTGCCGGTGGCCGCCGAACGCTTCGAGCGCGGCCTTTCCAATATGGGCGTGGCCCTGAAGCTTGGCACCACCATCGCCTCGGTTGAGGTCATCTCCGATGCCGAGGGCTTCGAGGGCCGCCGCCTCGAGGTAACCTTCGCCAACGGTGATGTCGAGAGGTTCGACCATATTAGCGTGGCTCACGGCATGCGTTCGAACCTCGGTTTCATCCCCCAGGGGGCCCTTGAAATCGATCGCGCCTTGCTGGTCGATCCTTACATGCGAACGAGCGATCCGCATGTGTATGCTGCAGGCGATGTTGCCCAGGCTCTCGAGCTCATCTCGGGTGAGAGAAGCATCGTGGGAATCTGGAAGAACGCTGCCGTTCAGGGTGCATGCGCGGGTCGTGCCATTGTCTATGAGCTCGCAAGCCGCGAAATCCCCGAGTCTTTCGCCTACGTTGGGTCCATTTCAACGAACACCATTGTCGTGGGAGATCTGCTCTTCATATCTGCGGGTACCATTAAGCTTACCGACGCCCGTCGCGTCGAAGTGCGCGAGGACGACGACATGCTGGTCGCTCACATTTATGAAGGCTCCCGTTTGGTGGGCTTCAACCTCGTGTGTGACAATACCAGCGCGCGCGGCGTCGCCTACGACACCGGCGGCATGCTCACCATTCGCATCATAGGTGGTCTTGCGGGTGCGCGGCCTTAAAGGCTGCTCGTCTACGTGCCGCGACATTGGGATTGATTGAAGCCGAAGAACGCGGCTGCAATGCCGGATGATCCGGGCGATGCGGCTGGTGCTTCGGCTATTTGCCAGAGGAGATGAACCAACATGACCGTGCTCGATCGCGACAAGCAGCGCAACGAGCTGCACAAGACAATCTGGTCTATCGCCGATCTGGAAGGCGGTGCGCGATGAGCGAGCGCAAGGCGTGGGACTTTGGTGATCTGGATGGTTATATCAGGCAGGGTGAACCTGGGCAGGCGGAGCGTGCCGACAATTGGCAGGTTGCCATTGGCCTGCAGGCGGTAGACGGACTCACGCCTTCGGCGTATCTGCTGGAGACGGCCAAAGAGCACATAGAGGGGCGTATCGACATCGGCGAGGCGCAGCGTCGCATTAGCAGCTACTATGAGACTCGCGTGGGACGAGATGAAGTTGATGGAACGGAAGAGGCCGACAAGGTTTCCGGACGCATCGCGGAGATTCTCGGCGAGGTGGCATTCACGTTCTCTCCCGTGCAGCTGCAGGAGATTCACCGCCGGCTTTTCGACCAAGTACTGCCGAGGGCTGGCAAATACCGGACGTACAACATCACCAAAAAGGAGTGGGTGCTCAAGGGCGGGACTGTTTACTATGCATCGTATGGCAGCATCGCGGATACGTTGAAGTATGACTTTGACCAAGAGCGAGAATTTGACTACCGTGGCCTTACGACCTCCGAGCTCGTTGCGCATGTGGCTCGGTTCATCTCGGGTATCTGGCAGATTCATCCTTTTGGCGAGGGAAATACGCGCACGACCGCCGTCTTCGCAATCAAATATCTGCGCAGCATGGGCTACGCGATGAGCAACGAACCGTTCAAGGCGCATTCATGGTACTTCCGCAACGCGCTTGTGCGGGCTAACTACGAGGACGTGACGTGTGGCGTTTCGTCAACGACCGTCTATCTCGAGCGTTTCTTGGAGAACCAGCTTTGCGGTGCGCAACATGAGTTGAGGAACCGGTATATGCATCTGGATTGGCCGCAGGGCGAAATTGGGCAGGAAGAAGTATCGGCTGATCGGGTTACCCCACAAGTTACCCCACAAGTTACCCCACAAGTTGAGTTGCTGCTAAATGCGCTTGATAACGACGAGGCGAGCTTGAAAGAGCTTATGGGCAGGCTGCTTCTTTCTGACCGGAAAAACTTCCTTGCGAACTATCTGAATCCAGCGTTGGAGGCCGGCTTGGTCGAGCGTACGATTCCCGACAAGCCTACAAGTAAGCTTCAGAAATATAGGAAGGCAATCAGATAGCTAAGATTGTCGAGCTGGCTGAGCGCCTGCTCCCCGACGGGGTGGCGTGCACGACGCTGTTACCTGGCAATGCCGCACGTGGTCCGGTCGCATCACGGTGTTTCCGAGATGGCGCCTTCCTTGACGGGCAATCGCTGGTAGGCTGGCTCAGTTAAGCTATACACCCTGTTTTCCGCAGTAAGCTCTGACAAGAAGACCCCGTGACCTGCGGTTACGGGGTCTTCTCTACGATTGTTTCGCCTGTGGTATTTTGCCCTTGGCCGCCTTGGCCAGAACCTCCCTCGCCTTTCCGGTGGTCAGGTTCTTGAACTTGAGCTCCTCCAGGCCGACCGCCCCCGCTATCAGGTCCGACGCCTCGGTGCGGTGGTCGAAGACCCACCAGTTCGCGTCGACGTTGGTCCCCGACATCGCGGCTATCTCCTCGCTGATCGTGGCGCACGGCAGCCCCGTCGCGCGCTGCAGCAGGCGCAGGATCACGAGCGCGACGTAGCACGTGAGGAAGTGCGCCTCGATGTGGGCCGGCGTGCGGACGAACACGGGCCTGGCCTCGAGCTCGGACTTGGTCACCCTGAACGATTCCTCGATCCTCCACAGCTCCCGGTACGCGTCGATCACCCTCTCGTCGCTCCAGCCCGTCTCGCTCGTGACGATGAGGTAGTAGCCGTCGAGCGCCTCGGCCTCGACGATCGCGTCCTCGTCGATGGACAACGAGCGCGCGTCGGCGACCTCGCCGGTGGCCTTGTCGAAGTGCAGGCCCTTGACGTACCTGGCCGCCCCGTAGCTGGTGGCGCGCGTGTAGGCGCCGGGGTCGGCCATGAGCGCGCGCGCCTTCTCGACGACCTTCGCCCGCTCGTGGCGGGCGCGCCTGGCGTAGTCGCCCGACCAGAAGGCGACGTACTTCACCTCGACCTCGACGTCCTCGGCCCTCCCGCCGGCGGTTTCCCCCGCCTTGAGATGGACCGTCTTCGCCCTCTGTGCATGGCGGAGAGTCCGCGCAGCTTCCTGTCCAGCGCGAGCGCACCGAGCTCTCCCGCCAGCGTGAAGCTGCATTCGCCCTCGGAGCGGGCTTCGACGCACTCCGTTGACGCGGCTGCGCCCTCGGGTTCCGGCTGAGTAGGTGCCGGCTCCTCGCAGCTCTCGGTGCTCGCCGCATGGCCGGATGCGCCCTCTTCGGCCCTTTCGGTCTCGTCGGGTGCCTGCGATCCCGGCTGCACGCCCCGCGCGCGAAGCTGGTAGTACACGCTCTTGTCGCTGATGCCCCACGTCTCGGCCAGCTCCCTCACGGAGTACGCCGCCCGCAGCTTGTAGAGGGCCAGGGTCTTGGCCTGCTTGCCGAGGGCCTTGTACTCCTCGTAGGGGATGATCGGCTCGACGGTGCCCGTCCGGACGGTCCGCACGGGCGAGGTGCCCATGTACTCGCGGCGTTCCCTGCCGCTTAGGAGGTCGACGGGCGTCTTGACGCCGCCGCGCACGTATCCGCGCTTGCCCTTCTTCCCGCGCACGCCGCTTCCCGCCCTCTTCTTATCGCGGACCTCTTCGTTCCAAGTTCTCTCAATATCGTTCAAGCCACAGACGCCACCTTTCGGGATACTATATATTCCGATTATACGGTAAAACGCCCCTGAACTGGGGTTTTACCATTCATTACCGCTTGCCATGACGCCCTGTCAGCATGGGATACCGGACTGCTTTGACAAATCCGGTCGAACAAATGTATTCTTGAGGAAAAGCACGGGAGTGATCATGGATGAGAATCAAGGGAATAACGCGCGAGGACGAGGCTAAGCTGCCGAGGTTCGGAAGCTTAGCCGAGGCCAGGGCGTACTTTTCCGCCAGGTACGGTGATGATGCGTTCCGGATCGAGGAAAGCTTCGTGGTGGGGGAGGGTGATGATGCGACCGTCATTTACAGGTTCGCACTCGTGCTCGATCGAGACGCTTACGAGGAGGGCCGCCGTCGGCTGATGATAGGCTCGCTGGATGAGGGGGCTTTGAGGTTCCTGCAGTCATACCAAGTCATCGAGGTCAGCTTGGAGGGGTCCGTCCACGTGATCCACTGACGCAGCACCGGAATTGAATATGCAGTTCATGGGGCGGCTGAGAGGCCGCCTTCGTGCTGCCATGCCTTGCAGGCGGTGGCTTCCAGGCCGGCGTGAAGGTTTGGAACATGGTTCCGGGCGAACGCCGTCGCTGTAGATGCGTGCATCGTGCGTTCGATTCGCGTGCGCGCTTGGATGCCAGGGGCACGCGAGCGAACATGAAGACAGAGAAAACCACACAACGAGGAAGGTGGAGGAACATGGAGAAGACAATCAAATACGCGGAGATTCCGCAGGTAAGGGGAGGGGTTGCGTTTTCGGATCCCGATTATTCGCCGGATACCTGGTGCTGCTACCAAAGGGCGTTCAACCCCTCGGGCGGCTGGATCATGAAGATGGAGTCGGCGCGTGACGAAGACGGTTACGTCGAGTTCGCGCTCACACTCGGAAGAAGGTCGATGATGTCGGGGCTCAGGGTCGTCGAGAACGGCGAGGGCGCCGTCATCCGCCACCTCGCCCATCACCAGCTCGAGGCCAAGGCGATCGGCTGCGATACGGCCAGGGTCTTCGTAGGGAGCCTCGACTGCTTCGAGAGATGGGGCGAGGAGGCTTCGATATACACGGCAGCCGACGGTCTGTTCGCGAATTTGCAGGTTGTCACCTGCAAGGGAGAGGACGAGCCGGCGGGGTTCCTGCTCATAGGCGCCATCGATGGCGGCATCACCAGCGAGGACGAACTGTTCCGCACCATCGTATCGGCCTTCGACGGCCACGAGATTGACCGAAGCCGCTTCGCGAAGCTCGTCGATCCGAACAGTTTGGAGATACGCAGGGAGCTCGTTAAGGAGCTTCGCCGCGCCCGCGCCTTCGAGCAAGGCGAAAAGCCCAATGAGAAGGGCGAGGGCGACACGGAGCGATAGCGGGCTTGCCCCGCATCGCTTCGGGCCAAAATAACGTACAAGGAGACATTTATGTGAGCACAGACAAACCGCATTACATCTACGAATCATTCTACGGGGGAAAGCAGGAGGTCGAGCTTATGCTCAACGCCTACAGGCTGAACGACAACATCTACGTGGGCCTGAAGGCCGTCGAGCCCGACGGCAGCACCTGCCACTACGCCGACCTCACGGTGAACATCCCCTCGGCCCCACCCCTCGAGCCGTTCCAAGCGGCAATTGACATCGAGCACCTAGGCCAGCTGGACGTCATGAACTTCCTATCGGAGAGCGGCCTGGCCACCCACACAGGCAAATACCTGCCAAGCGGGTACATGCTGTTCCCGGTCTACAGTTTCGATCCCGGGAAGCTGTCTGAGGCCGACCCCTGCGGCTTCAAGGATTACCTGAAGATCGCTGGGCTTGGCGAGAAGCAGATCGATAATAAGCCGCTCGACGAATTGATGGGGTTAGCGAAAGAGCGCTACCGGGAAATGCGCAGCTAAGAAAGCTGGCGCAGACGAACCTCGCGGGAGCGGCATGGGCTTCGAGTCGTTGCAAGCGCACGAACAGGTGTTTTACGAAGCGGCGGGGTGCTGCATGGCATCAAGGCGATACGCGTGCAGCACTCCGCCGCTTTTTAATAAGAGCAGAACATTGTCAAGAGTCAATAAACGGCCAGGTCCAACTTTAGAGTCGGGTCTGGCCTTCTCTATCTTCACCCGGTGATCCGCCCGCTGAGTCGCGTGTCTGTTCGACGCTCGTCTTGCGGTTTAATATTCGCCCGTGGCGCTAGGCGCTGGTGCAGTTCGTCGCTACGGCTGGGCCCTCGTCATCATCTGAGTCTTGCTGCGTGCGTGCCGCATTGCGCGGCGCAGCGAAAAAGGAACGGGAGTGGGTCCCAACGGCCTCGAACGCGGGCGGGCCGGGATCGGAATCCTGTGTTCGGCGGCGTCCCCCTAGGCGGCCTCCACCATGCAGCCGATCACCCAGCACCAGCATGCGAGCTCGCGCGCTATCGCGCAGTTGGCGACCACCGGCTTCTTCCTCACCTCGTCGAGCGCCTCTCGCCTCTCGACGAGCCTCCTCGCGCCCTTGAGCGCGTGCCTCCTCACCGCGGGGTCGACCACCTGGCCCTTCTCGATCTTCTTGGCGTGCCTCGTCGCGTTCGAGTAATGCCAAGCCGCCTCCACGAGCAGCTTCCTCAGGTGCTTGTTCCCGGACTTCGTTATCCCGCCCCGCCCCTCGCGCTCTCCGCTCGAGTCCTCGGACGGGACGATGCCGAGCCA
>JAFSHA010000099.1 GCA_017440565.1 Eggerthellaceae bacterium
ATAAGGCCCAATGTGCAGCTTTCGCAGACCTGGATTATCGAAGACAGAGAGATCGATAGCATTGAGTGATCCAGGAAGAACAATTTCTTCCATTTTCGGACAATGCGAGAGCCACGTTGACGAGTATTCAGTTAAGCCTTCTGGGAAGACAACGCGTCTCAACTTCGAGTCGAACCTGAACGCACATAAACCAATTGTTTCGACTGAATTTGGACAAACAATTTCTTCTACATAATCGTTTCGAGAACACGCATCCGGCCCGATTGCGCGAACGGGCATTCCTTCCATCATTTCGGGAATGACAAGTTTCTTTGCCGTTGACTCGCATGCAGTAATTCGAACAACCGAATCGTCTATAACGACGTACGCCCAAATATTACCAGTTTCATCATCGTATCGTTTCGGTTTCGAAGTACGGGCAAGCTCGAGCTCGCGTTTCCTACGCGCAGCCCTCTTCCGCTTTTCGTCTGCAATGGCTAATTGCTCGACATATTGTTTCGACAGTGCGACGCCATCTATTGCCGTCGGCGTGAAGCCGCCAAATGTCACACCTAATTCCGCGAGCGCAGATACGCCATCTCCGATTGCCAAAACAAACCTCTAGTTTTCTGTTTGAACTCGATTTATTTCCCGATTGATTATACAGAAGAACTGAGGGTTGGACTCTTGTTGTATGCAACTACAAGACCTCACCCTGAAGAGAGCTTCTTAGTCCTAGCAAAAAGAAAAAAGCCCGCATCTCTGCGGGCTTTTTAAATATCAGGCTTTGTTTTACTAGTAACGACGTCTGCCTGCAACGTCCCAACGGAGCTTCGGTTCAATCTCATCTGCATAAATAATGCAATAGCGCATACCCTTGAGGGTAACAATCAGATTGACAACCTTCGGAGCATCGGGACCGCCGAAATCGTAAAGCTGATAGGTGAGGAACTCTCGGTCAATCAGTTCCTTGTAAACAGGATCGTTTTCTATCTTGCTTAGAAGCACGTTAGTCTGAACGCGTCCAAGCTCATCCTGCCTCAGCGTGATGTTGTATAGAATAACTTCCTGTTCGTCACTAAGACGAGGTTCAGCCTTGATCTCTTCTTCTGTAGCCATTGAGCGATATCACCATCCTTGGAATCAAAATGGGCTGAAATGCATGCGACGATTATAGCAAACAAAACAATAAGGGACAGCCTAAGCTGCCCCTTATCGCTTAAACGATTGCTCGTCTAAAGGCCTACCAAGGAACCTCGCGGCCCTTGAAGTCCTTGACGTCGTCTCCACGCCAGCCGTCGCCTTCCTGAGCATACTCGTTGCCGGAACGCTTCGTGCTGGTGTAGCCAGACCATGCGCGAGCCAGGTACTTGTCCTTTACCCAGAAGATGTTTTCCTTCATGAGGTCGGCTGTCGTCAGACCAAGCTCGGCTTCTACTTCCTGCTTGGACTTGCCGCCGGCGATCATTTCATTCATCTTCGCGGCGATCTCGCTGTTGTCAAGAGCTAGCAGTTCTTCACGATCCATATAGTGTCCCTCCTTTAGGTTAGGTGTGGCCGCCGCATGGCGGCCACACCCGCTGTATCACATACTAGAGACGGAACAGAACGGTCGGGCGATCGAATTCCTGCATCTTCGCGTACATCTCGTCCAGCGGACCATAGTACATCGAGTGCGATTCTTCGACCTGAATGGCAACGGGGCGCTGACCGCACTTGTCGCCACCGGCTCCCCAGTGCTCGGAGAAGATGCTGGTCGGGCAAGGAATGTAGAACCATTCCCAAGCGTCGCCAGTGTCACCCTCGCCCTTGCGGAAGGGGCCGACTTCTACTTCTTTGATACCAAACTGCTCGAGCGGGAGACCAAGCTCTTCTTTGCAAGCAATCTCTGCTGCGTGATTGCCGGAGAAGTAAGTGTAGTCAACGAGCAGGCCGTATTGAGTGTCTGCCATTTGATCTTCCCTTTCTAATTAGTCCTCATCAAGGCTGCGGACGCGCTTCATGTTGCACATAACGCCCTTGTACGGAGCGCCGAAGCCGAGCTTACCAATGTTCTGGTGCGGGATGAGGCTGTTCGTGTTGGACTTCCAAACACCGAAGAGGTTCGGCTCTTCGCCGTCCTGCTCGGGATACCACCAACCGTGAGCGGTATTGATGATGCCGGGCTTCAGAACAGGGGTGATCTCTGCCTTGTAGCGGGCCTCGCCGAACATGTTGTAGACCTCTACCCAGTCGCCCTCGGTGATGCCATATTCCTTGGCGGTCTCCGGCGGAATCTGGACCCATGCCCACGGGTCGATCTGACGCAGGGACGGGACCTGACGATGCTCGGAGTGGAAGGAGCTGTAACGACGAGAGCCGGAGGTCATGATCAGCGGATAAGCCTCGGCGTCCTGCGGACGGCTGACCTGCGAGTAGTTCGGCTCCTCGTAGTAAGGCAGCGGATCCTCGCCCCAAGAGGCGTAGAGGATGGAGTTGGCCTCGATCTGGCCGGTAATGGTGTTGAAGCCAGGCTCACCGTCGAAGCGGAGGAGGCCCTTGCGGAACTTGTCATACTCGAAGCCATGAGCACCAGGCTGATACAGACCCTCTTCACGGAGGTCGTTGAAGGTCATGTCGAGCTCTGCGAGCTGGTCGCTGAAGAACTTGTCAACAGCAGCGTCGAGCTCGGTGCGGTCGATGGCAGCGCCATCGCGGTCGCCCGGCATCCAGTTGGTGTCGAGCCACGGCCACCAGTTTGGGGTGAGCTTCGAACCGAACATGAGGCAGATCTCGATGTCGGACATGCACTCGCCGAGCTGCAGGGCCTTGTTCATCGGGCCCATGAACACGGTGTTGCGGCCATAGTGGGTGAGGACGATGCCGTCATGCTCAGCCCAAGTGGCCATCGGGAGGAACCAGTCGCCAACAGCCATGGCCGTCGGGGTCATCCACAGGTCCTGGAT
>JAFSHA010000100.1 GCA_017440565.1 Eggerthellaceae bacterium
AGAGTCAATTTGAAACTCTCCCGAATGTTGCGAAAAGAGTAGCTGCAGTTAAGGAGATGAGGCTTTCGAGCAAGAACGCATCAACACGAAAAGCAGCCTCCACACCGCACCTGTTCCAAACAATTTGTCAGCCTACTGGTCGTTATCTAGCGTTTCCGCGAGTATCTTCCTCAAAAAGGGATTACCTCCCGATAACTTTTTTGGAGGCTGATGTTATTTGCGGGGACAAGTTGATTATCATCCCAGGTGCAGACATGTATACATTCGGAGTTATCAACAGTCTCGCCCATAAACTTTGGACCTGGCAATTCGCTGGAAGACTCAAGAGCGACATCAGCTACTCATCGTCCGTCTACAACAATTTCCCTTGGCCTAGCCCAACACCAGAGCAGAAAGAGTGCATCGAGAAATGCGCCCAAGCGGTGCTCGATGCGCGTGAGAACCATCTCGGTAAGAGTCTGGCCGACCTCTACGACCCGGACAAGATGCCCGCCGATCTGCTCTCCGCGCACAAGGCGCTCGACGCAGCCGTTGAAGCCGCCTACGGCGTAAACTTCAACGGCGACGAGGAGAAAATCGTCGCCCACCTGTTCAAGCTCTATGCAGAACTAACCCAATCCGACCTTTAGTCCCAACGCGAAGGGGGCAACATGTTTGACCTCGACAAACTCAAGACATACAAGGAGGGCAACCGCCTAGAGGTGAAGAGGGCGCTTGGGCGCAACGGCCAGGGCGAACTGCCTCGCAGCGTGTGGGAGACGGTGTCGGCCTTCGCCAACACCGCAGGCGGCGTCATCGTTCTCGGCGTGACGGAGCATAAGGATGACGGCAACTTCATTGTGCACGGCATTCCGAAGGCCGACAAAGTGCTCGACGACTTCTGGAACGCGGCGCTCTCCGAAGACAAGCTGTCCGCCCGTTTCATGAAGGACGCCGACGCAAGCGTGGAAACCGTGGACGGCAAGGACGTCGTGGTCATACGCGTGCCGTGGGTGGACCGCCACATTCGCCCCGTTTTCATCGACAACAGCATCTTCGGCGGAACATTCCGACGCACGCACACCGGAGACCACCAGTGCAAGCGCGAGGAGGTTCTCTCGATGCTGCGCGACTCGGACACGTCAAGCCAGGACAGCAAGGTGATCGATCGCGCCCGCATGGAAGACCTGGACTATGGAACCGTGGGACGATACCGTAACGTTTTTCGAGCCGAGCACGGTGGCAGCGAATGGAATAGCTACGACGACGAGGCGTTTCTTCGAGCGCTGGGCGCTGCGGGCACGGGCGAGGACGGCCAAACGCACCCGACCGGCGCCGGCCTTCTCATGTTCGGCAAAGATCGCTGGATAACCGACGAGTTCCCCCACTACTTCTTGGACTACCGGCAGGAAGCGGGTGCGGCGGAGAGGTGGGCCGACCGCTTCACGAGCCAACCCGGTGATTGGTCGGGCAACGTGTACGACTTCTACTTCCGCGTATACAACAAGCTCAAAGCTGCGCTCAAAGTACCCTTTGCCTTAGACAGCGACATGCGCAGAATTGACGACACCCCTGCGCACAAAGCGCTGCGCGAGGCCATAGCCAACTGCTTGACAAACGCGAACTACTACGAACGTCGCGGCATCGTGTGCGTATGGGGCGACGATGCCATCACCATCGAGAATCCCGGCGACTTCCGCCTGCCCATCGAGGAGGCACGCAAGCCTGGCGCATCCGACCCGCGCAACGAGACGATGCTCAAGATCTTCTCGTTCGTGAACATCGGGGAACGCGCCGGCAGCGGTATGGGCACCATCGAGAACGGCTGGACCGCAGGCGGCTACCCCGCGCCGACCTACGAAGTCGTCTACGGCCCCGACCGCACAAAGCTCACCCTGCCGCTCGTAACGATCGGGGAATCGACCGCTAAGATGCAATCGAAGACAATCGAATCGGCCGAGAGTTCGAACGAGACAACAGAAAGTGCGCGAAAAGTGCGCGAAAAGTGCGCGAAAAGTGCGCGAAAGTGCGCGAAAGTGCGCGAAAAATACGCTAGTCTACTTTCTTCCAGTGAAATTACGGTAGCCGAGCTTATCGAGGCTGAATCCATTGCCACTACTACACGCATCGTGGAGGTGACGGGTCTCAGCAGACGAGGTGTGCAAAAAATCGTCGGCAGCCTTATTGAGCAAGGAATAGTCCTGCGAGTCGGTTCAGGACGAAAGTCGCGTTACAAAATCGCCGAAGACTAAACAGCCGAGGTAAGGCTCGTTGGCTGCGACAACAACGCTACCGCAAAGCCGTCTGTATAATACGCTTTAAGCGAAAGACTAACGTAACCACCCGCCCAATCGACGTATAGAAATGATGGAAGAAGGCCAACTATGACGATGCCCAAATGGCACGAGATAATGCGGCCAGTCCTCATCACCCTTGACTCAAGGGAGTGCGCTTCTGCGCCCGAGCTTCGCGACGTCATTTTCGCCGAGTTCCAGATGACCGACGAAGAACAGCAAGAGCGCCTCGACAGCGGTCAGCTCAGGATAATGAACAGGCTGGGTTGGGCGGTAACCGACTTGGGGAAAGCCCAGTTCATCGAGCGTATCCCCGGTAAGCGCGGAATCTATCGCATCACGGAAGAAGGGCGGAAATTCATCGCCGAGCACGACGCCCCGTTTGATGCAAAGGATTTGATGGAGCACTCCGAGGCATTTCGTACTTGGAAGAACGATTATCGCAAGGCTAAGAGGGAGCGGGCCAGAAATGACGGCATCGACAACTCGGCCGAAACCGACGGCAACGAGCAAACGCCCCAGGAGATTATGCGCGCTGCCGAGAGGGAGCTTCGGGATGCGTTGGCCGACGAGCTCCTCGAGCGCATAATGGAGCAAGACTCTGATTTCTTCGAGTATCTTGTCGGCCGGCTTTTGTCTTCCATGGGTTACGGATCCGAGGTCGAGGTAACCAAGCGTACGAACGACGAAGGTATCGATGGAATCGTCAAAGAAGATCGCCTCGGCTTCGACAGCATCTACTACCAGGCAAAACGCTGGAAAGTCGATTCTTGCGTGAGCCGCCCCGAAATTCAAAAGTTCGTTGGCGCCTTGTCCGGGAAGTCTGCTGGAAAGGGCCTGTTTATCACGACAGCCAGATTCAGCGAGGGCGCAATTGATTACGCGGAAAGGCAGAATACCGCGAAGATCGTGCTGATCGACGGCCCCGCACTCACCCGCCTCATGATCGACGCAGGAGTGGGCGTAAGCACCGTGGCGGTTTACGAGGTCAAAGCCATCGACACCGACTTCTTCGAGTAGCGGAGTTGATCGAAGGCCGACGGGACAAAGCCGGCTACGGCAAGCAGGTGGTGGCTCAGGTCTCGGAGCGTTTGACCGAAGAATTCGGCGCGGCTTTTCGATGACGAACATCAAGCAGATGCGTCAATTCTACCGGGTGTATGCAGACGATCGAATTGGTCAGACGCTTTCTGACGAATTCGGCTCGAACCTTCCCACTGTCTCAGGTGGCCGCAAATTCTACCTCAGCTGGTCACACTACCTCAAGCTCATGCGCATGAAGGAAGAAGGGAAGCGGCACTTCTACGAAATAGAGGCCGCGCGCAACGGCTGGAGCGCAGGCGGCTACCCTGCGCCAGCTTACGAGGTTTCCTACGGCCGACCACGCGAAGCTCATGCTGCCGCTCAAAGCGAAAGACGAATCGGCCGAAAGGCTGGACGAAGAGCCCCCAAGTGCGCGAATGTGCGCGAAAACGCCAATCGGGTAGCGAGCCGTGCAAGAATGCCGATTTGGCACCGTTGCTGCGCAAGATTGGTTGACGGGGCGAATCGAAGGCAGACAAACCTGCAGGGCGCTTGGCGAAGACGGGGTTTTCCGAAAGGCTGAAGGCGTAGAAAAACACGGCGCACTAACAAGGAGGGGTTGCGACGATTGCCGCAACCCCTCCTTCGTGGGTCTTTATGCGAAATGCCAGGTCAAACTAGGCAGGCACAGCAGCGCCTTGCGTCCTTTCCGGCGGAGTACCGGCGGAGGCACCGTCCGTGGCCGCACCAGCAGGCGGCTCGGGCGGAGTTCCACCAGGGGTAGCGCCCGCGGGCGGCTCAGGCGGAGTTCCACCAGGAGCCATGCCGCCCTGCCCGTCAGGCTTCGCCCCGCCTTGCCCACCGGGCATCATGCCACCGGGGGCGCCCGGCGCGCCCATACCACCAGGGCCGGAAGCCTCGGTGCTTGCCGTGAACGCCATGGCCACGCCGCCGGTCGCCGTACCGCCATCGGCAAAGCCGTCCTCGTTCGCGTCGGGCACTTCCGCGCCCACCACGACCTCGTATCCAATACCGTCGGTCATCGCCGGACTGGAAACGGTCACCGTCACGAAATCGCGCTTGGCGGTGTAGGAGGCCAGCAGCTCACCATATTCCGCCATATCGCCCGCCTGCGCCACGACGGCCACCGTATCACCAGCCTTACCGGAAACCTGCACCATACCGAAAGGCTGGGTGGCCTCGGTAAATCCCATCTCCATGCGAGAGTTGCTCAGCATGAGAACCGTGCCGCCGGTAAGCTTCGCCCCAAAGTCGTAATCAAAGGTGGCATCTTCAGTGGCCGTGGGGCCTTCAGCCAGCACGATTCCGCCGTTGATCTCGACATATCCATTCGAGTCGATGGCATCGCCACCCGCGTCAAGCGCCAAGTAGCCGCCATTGATCTGGATGAGGCAGTCCTCGTTGGCCTTCGCCATGGGGTCGTCGGCGGCTACGGCATTCTCATCCAGCGCGCCAGGAGCACCCGCGGCGCCATCTTGCGCCAGCGCCTCCTCGGCCGCGGCAGCCTCGTCGCCGGCAGCCAAACCGTCGGGCGCCGTCGCGTCAACGCTCGCGGCCGCAACACCTTCCGCAGCCGCCTGCT
>JAFSHA010000101.1 GCA_017440565.1 Eggerthellaceae bacterium
AAGGCGAGGGCATGGATATTCGCAGGCAGAGAACGAGGGCGCTGCTGGTACAGGCCTTCGAGGAGCTCTCGCGCACGAAGGCTTTGCAGGAGATTTCCGTCAGCGAGATCTGCGAGCTCGCCACCGTGCGCCGAGGCACCTACACGTCGATGAGAACGCTCTTGTGCGAAGCACGCGCACCTAGCTGAAATTGCATGCGCACGTCAACGAAAACGGTGCGCAGATTACGAGCAAATAATCACATAACCGTTACGCTCTAGTATGGGGAATTTGCCCATATGTATAGTTTGCCCTTGGCATATGTGCCTTTTTCTTTTACGGAGAGATTGATTTGGCAACTCGTCTTTCTTTTCGGGATCAGCCCCCAGGGGCACTGTTGACTCGTACGCAGTTTTCAACTGTTGTAGTGGCTCGGGTTTAAGCTGTTCTGAGCTCAGCCTGTCGTGACACCCTATCGCCGCTCCCAACGAGGAGGCGGGACGCGAGTGCGAACCACCATGCCAGAGACGCTGACGTCGACGAGCCCGCCCCGCGATCTCGCAGGACGGGCTCGTCGGCAGAGGGAAGGAATTGGAGGGCGTGGCTTTTGGTGGTCTCGCCTTACGCTGCGGATGCTCCGCCCGCGCCGCTGGCAAACGCGGCGGCGAACTGGGCGGTCATCTGGGCGACGTACTCCTCAACGGTCAGGCCAAGGGCCTCGGCCTGCTTCTGCAGGCCCGTCGGGCCGTCTGTCGCCTCGGCGGGAAGCTCGGTGGCATCGCGGCCGGATGCGGCGTAGTCAAACTCATAAGCGCCGCTGGCGTCGAACTCGTAGGTGAGCTCGGCGGCGCCTTCGAGCGGGTTCGCCCAGCCTTCGGCCAGCGTGAACTCGTGGCAGCTGTTGCAGTACAGCACGGGCTGCTCGCTCACGGAGTGGCAGTCGACGCAATCCAGGTACTGGTGGTTGGCATGAGGGTTGGCCACGGTGAGAGAATCGGCGTCCATGAGCACGCCGACGCCATCCTCAACCAGCTCGTCTGCGTCATGGCAGGCGGACTGCATGCAGGTTGCGTTCGCCTCGATCTCCGAGGTGAACATGCCCTCCGGATGCGTGGGAACGGCCAGGAGGGAGGCGGCGTCGGGGTTTTCCGCGTTCACGATGCCCACCGTCTCCACGGCGGCATCGCCCTCCGCGGCGCCATCCTGGCTGCCGGCGTCGCCGCTCGAGCAGGCGCACAGGCCCAGGGCGGCAACGGTCGCTGCTGCGCACAGCCAGATCGCCGCGCGCTTGTTGATCTTCTTCATAACGACTTCTCCTTTCCCGTTAGTAAGCCGCAGGCAGGGCTTCGTCGAAGTCGATGCCAAGCATGTCCTTGACGGCCAGGATGCCGAAGGTCTGGCCGTGGCTCATGCAGCAGCCCACGATGTTGGAGGGGTACGCGTGACCGTAGAACGAGCCCGAGGCGGTGCCGCAGGTGTAGAGGCCGGGGATGCCGACGCCCTTGGTGTCCACGACACGCATGTGGCGGTCGTACTTGATGCCGCCGATGACGCCCGTGAGCGAGTTGACCGTGCACGCGGCGTAGTACGGCGGGGTGTCGATGGGCGTGAGCCAGCGGGCGGACTTCAGGAAGTCGGTGTCCTCGCCCTGGGCGCACATCTGGTTGTAGCGCTCGATGGTCTCCTTGAGGGTCTCGACGTCCATGCCGGTCTTCTCGGCGAGCTCCTCGATGGAGTCCGCCTGGATGGTGATGCCGAGCTCCACCTCCTCGGCCAGCATGTCGGGCGTGGGCCAGGCGTTCATGACGCTGTAGGTCAGGCCGCGCGGGTTGGCCATGACGAGCGGCAGGACCTTCTCGGTCCAGCCGGCGTCCCAGATGGACCACGTCTTGCCCTCGGGCTGAGACCAAGAGCCCATGGGCGAGAAGCAGAACTGCAGGGCCTCGTTCTGGTAGCGCTCTCCGGCGATGTTTGTCATGAGGACCGGCATGGAGGAAACCGTGGGGCTCCAGAACAGCTGGTGGCCGATGGGGAGGATGGAGGGGCGCATCTTGTTGCAGTCCTTGACGGATGCGAACGGGAAGCCGCCCGGGAGCGCGGCGCGGTCGTGGTCGGCTCCTGCCCAGATCGCCATCTTCTGGCCGTCTCCGGTGTTCTTGGTCTCGATCATGGACCAGTCGTTGACCGTCTCGATGAGGTCGGGGGCGTAGCGCGCGACCATCTCCTTGTCGCCCTCGATGCCGCCCGACGCGATGAGCACGCCCTTGGAGGCGTTGAATTGCACGTACTTGCCCGTGTAGTTGTTGTAGGCGTACAGTCCGGTTACGGTGCCGTCCTCGGCCTGGATGAGCTGCTTGCCGGGCAGGTTGAAGTGGAACTTCGCGCCGTTGACCTCGGCGTAGTCGTGCATGGCCTCGAGCCACTCGGGGTAGAAGCCGGTAGCCTTGGTGGGATCCACGAAGGCGTACTGGCAGAAGCCCTGGATGCCGGTCCAGAACGGATCGTCGACGGTGCCGGCGTTCCAGGTCTTGCCGTCGGCATCGGTCCAGGTGTTCTTGCTGTCGACGGACGGGGCGATGGTAATGTTGTACGCCTCCAGGCAGTCCTTGATCCAGTCGACGGTGGGGCCGGAGTAGTCGAAGAACATACCCCACAGATCAAGGCGGGACTGGTAGCCGCCGGAGACGGCATACGCCTCGGCCATGACTTCCTCGCGCCTGAACTTGATGCCGGCGTCCAGCTGGAACTTGGAGTTGAAGCAGCAGGTGCCGAAGCGCTTGTTGCCGATGGCCGTGCCCTTCTCGATGACGTGCACGTCCGCGCCGAGCTTGGCGGCGTACATGGCGGCGGGCATGGCGGTTACGCCGGCGCCCATGATGACGATCTCGCAGTCGATGACCTCTTCGATCATGTCGGCGGAAGGCGGCTCGGGTGCCACGTCGAAGGACCATTGTGCCTCGACGTGACCGGAGTTGCCGGCCCTCTTGGCGGCGTCGGACTCGTCCGCGAACGCCGTTTTGGGCGCAGCGAGGCCGGCGCCGGCCAAGGCGAGGCCGCCCGCGCTTGCCAGCGCTCCCGCGAGGAAGCCGCGACGATCGATGTTCTTCGTGCTCAAAGCAATCCCCTTCTTTCGTATCTCTTTCCCATGACCCTCTTGTGCGTGAGGGTCCTGACCATTCGATGGTACGGTTTGGGGACGGGCCTTCAACTCACAACGCGCTCGGGGGTCACCGAATGAGTGACACCCTCCCCGTGTGTCACATTCTCGTGCGACCGAACGGAGGGAATACGGCCTGATGAGCACAAGTTTGTACGCTAAAATGATCGCAGGGGAATTGGAGAACATTGGAGGGATGGGATTATGCTGCCCACAAGGGATCAGGACTACTCGCGCAGCTTCATCATGAAGACGCACATCATCGAGACCGTCGACGAGCTCTGCAAGGAGAGACCTCTCAGGGACGTTTCCGTGCGCGAGATATGCAAAGCGGCGCACATTTCAAGGCAGACTTTCTACCGGCACTTCGGCGGGAAGGGCGAGCTTTCCTGCTGGATCGTCACGAGGATGACCGCCCAGAAGCTTAGGAGCATCGGGCGCGGGCTCTCGTGGGAGGCCGCCATCGTCGAACTGGTGGGCGAGACGCGCGAGCAGTTCGAGCGGATCCTCTCGGACTCGATACAGCTGCCCGACGCCCAGCGCACGCTCCGCGTTCAGGCCTCCGAGATCGAGCGGGAGTTCCTGTCGATTCTGCGAGAGCGGAGAGTTCCCGTCTGCGCCATGCTTTCGCGGCAAATTCAACTGTTCTCGATCATCTGGTCCGCTAGCTTCATCGAGTACACCAAGGACCCGGAGTGGGCCCGCATGGCGCCCGATGAGTTCGCAAAGCTCATTTCCTCGTTCATACCGAAGGAGATCAAGGCAGCGTTGATCAGCTCCTGAGGCACGACTCGACGCGCGCTCTGACCCCTAACAGTTGACATTTCCGCCTTGTGTCAACCTTGTGTGGACACAAGGCGTAGCCGAGCCCCCTTGCATGCCCTTACGATTCGGCGCGAAGGAGGGGCCGACATCGCGATGATGGGTCTCTACATACTAATAGCGCACAGAAAAGGGGAAACGTATGAGCATGTCTCGAAGGAGCTTCCTGACGGCGGCCGCGGCCATCGGCGGCACGGTGGCTCTTGGAGGACTCGCGGGGTGTTCCGCGGGCGAGGAACCCGAGCAGGGTGCTGACCAGGTCCAGGAGCCGACGCAGAGCCAGGAGGAAATCGTGATCACGCCCGCCATCGACATTCACCACCACTATCTTCCGCCCGAAGTGGTGGCCGCCATGCAGGCGCAGGGCCTGCCCACGCGCGAGTGGACCGTGCAGGCTGACATCGAGTTCTGCGATCAGGTGGGCGTCGGCGGGGCGCTGCTTGCGTATCCCACCACCGGCGTTCGCACTGCCGAGATGATCCGCGCGGCCAACGAGCAGGCAGCCGCATATTCCGCCGAGAGCCCCGAACGCTACGGCTTCCTTGCCAGCTTGCCGTGCGACGACATGGCCGCCACCCTCTCGGAGATCGACTACGCCTACGACCAACTTGGAGCCGACGGCTTCGTTCTGTTCAGCAACTACGCCGGCGTTAACATCAGCGATCCCGCGAACGAGGCGATGCTCGAGTCGCTCGACTCGCGCGGCGCCGTCATCCACTTCCATCCGAACGACCCCGTAAACGGCCTCATCTACCAGCGCCACGCCTCGGTGTACGAGCTGCCCTTCGAGACCACCCGCGCCGCCATCGAGCTCGTCTTTAGCGGCATGAAGGAGAAGTACCCCAACATCAAGTGGGTGCTTGCTCACGCCGGCGGCACCCTGCCCTACCTGTCTCACCGCTTCTCCCTGTTCTACGGCACCGGTTTGGTTGACATGGAGGGCGAGAAGGTCCTCGAGCTCTGCCGCAGCTTCTACTTCGACACCGCGCTCTCGTCCTCGCCGCAGCAGATGCTCGCGCTGAAGGAGATGCTCGGCGGCAATCTCGACCATGTGATCTACGGCTCCGACTTCCCCATGCGTGATGCTGCCGGAGTCGCAACTGACATGATGACGCTCAAGACCACTTGCAACCTGACGAACGAGGAGCTCGAGGCCATCTGCTACGGAAACGCGGCCAAGCTCTTCCCGCGCTTTGCGAAGGCTGAGGCGTAGGCCTTCGGCTGGCCATAACCAAAATCACGAGGGGCCCGCTTTCAAACCGAAGGCGGGCCCCTCGCTAGGTTGGCCTAGTGCGGCCGACGGGCGGTTTCGCTAGAGGCGGAAGGTGCTCCAGTCTCCCATGAGCTCCACGCAGCAGTCGCCCGTGACGGGCTCGCCGTTCAGCGTTCCCGTGACGATGCTCTCGCCCTCGTAGCGGCACATCGTCGGGATGGGAGCGACGATCTCCTGCTTCTGGGGGATCGATGTGACCTCGAGCTTGGCTTCGATCTGGGGGATGTCTACGAGCCAGTGGGTCGGGTAGCGATTCCCGGTCGCCTCGCTCGTCCAGATTTCGTCTGCCTTCTCCACGATGGAGGGGATGGAGTAGACCGACTGAACGCCGTCTGCGCCCATAACCGTTGCGAAGGAGGTGGTGATGCCGTTTGCGTTGGTGTAATCCCAAACACTCAAAGAAGTTTTGTTCTCGAGCATGATGCCGTGCCAGGTCCACCTGCCGGGACAGACGACGCCCCCGTTGGCGAACTCGATTTCGTACCAGTCGTACTGCCTGTCGAGCCAGCACGACTCATCGACGACCTCGAACTCCTCGCCGTCGATCGTGATGGTTCCGCTCATGGTGAAGTAGGGCATCGAGAACTGGAAGTTGTCCTTCAGCGTGAGGATCGGGTAGTACCCGGTGCCGCCGTTGTTCACGACGAAGCCCCTGGGCTGGACGACCACGTCCACCGAGCCGCCTTCGTTGGACGCCTTCAGGTGCATTGCGTCCATGTTTCCCTCGACGGAGCCGATGTGGGTGGCGATGCGCAGGACGCCGTCCTCGACGCCGACGTGGCCGTCCAGGGGGATGAACGCATCGATCTCGGAGAAGAAGCCCGTGACTTTGTTCTGGCAGGAGAAGAAGGTGTTGATGCCGTACATCCCGTCCGCGCCGATCAGGATGAAGTGGAGAAGGAAGTTGAGGTCCCGTCCGTCCTTCTTGCACCTGCCGATGTAGAACCATGAGTCGAGGTTGGCGCCGTCTTGCGGGAGGAACGCCTCCTCTATGCCCACGACGGGCGGGACGCCGGGGTTCATGACTTTGAGGTTGTGTAACAGCTTGTTGTTAATCAATTTGGCTCTCCTTGACGATCCGGATTGACTGTTGCGCACAACTGCGCTGGCGAGATCATGCGGCAAGGAAGGGGCGGCGGCAATTGACATGCAGGCCTCGGTCGCTACTTAAGTTACGCTCTCGCGTGATCTGAAACTTATCGCCCGAGCGCCGGATCGAAAGGGAGTGGAATGAAAGAAGACTTGCGCTACAGGAGGACCGAGGCAGCCATCAGAGATGCCGTGATCGAGGCGCTTACCTGCAAAAGCGTTGAGAAGATCGCGGTTACCGAGTTGTGCGAGCGGGCCGTGATCAGCAGGAAGGCGTTCTACGATCACTACGCAGACCTCCACAGCCTGCTTGAGGGCCTTTGCGACGACCTGGTTTCGGGCGTTCCGGCCGAGCTTCTTGACGCCTCCGATCCCGACAGCATAAGGGCGCTGCTGGAGA
>JAFSHA010000102.1 GCA_017440565.1 Eggerthellaceae bacterium
CAATTCGCGTTTGACGCGCTTTGAACGTGGTCGATTGGCGCAGCGGGAGCGCAGGTGCCTTACAAGCACAAGGTCGGGGGTTCAAATCCCTCATCGACCACCATGAACTCCAAGGCCGGGGCTTCGAGAAATCGAGGCCCCGGCTTTTTGCGTCTGGAGATGTCTTGGCCTGCTGCCGAACGTGTCCTTGAGGGCGAATTGCGGTTTCCTTTTTCTTTCCTTTCGTACGGTTTGCGGCGGTAATGCGCGACGGCGCTAAGGGGTATTTCAGGTCGACTGGCGCCCGCTTCTTGTACGGCGAATCTGCAAGGTTGCGGCGCCGATTTCTTGACTTGCGATTTGCATAATGTCCCCGTCTATCGAAGGCAGCGGGATTTCGCAGGGCGTGACCTTGTGTGATTCCGCTGCCTTATTCGGAAAGGCGGGTGTGCATGAACTTGAAAGTAAACAAGTCTCTTCTGGCCGGGGCTATCAGCGCGCTTCTGTGCGCGATGTGCCTGGCCCTTTACCTCACGCAGGTCAACGGGGAGGTTGAACGTGCGCGGGCCGAAGCTCTGGCGCGCTACGGGGGCGAACAGCTTGAGGTGGTTGTGGCTAACCGCGACATCGCCGCTGGTGAGGTGGTGGGCGACTCCATGGTGGACACGAAAATGTGGATCGCAGATCTGCTGCCCGAGGGCGCCATCACCGAGCGCGCCGACGTGGTTGGCAAGAAGCTGGGGTCCTCGGTCCTTTCTGGTGAGGTTCTGTCAAGCAAGCGGCTGTACGAGGCCTCATCGAGCCTGGACATTCCCTTGGGCCTTACCGCGGTGAGCGTTCCCGTGCGCGATGTGCAGGCGGTGGGCGGCGCGGTAGAGCCAGGCATGACCGTGGACGTGTATGCCACCGGCCCCACGTCCACGACGCGGTTGATCGAGGGCGTTTTGGTGCTTGCCACGAGCATGGCCGTGGCCGATTCGCCTTCGGCAACTTCCGTTTCCTGGATCACGCTAGCGGTGGATCCTTCGTCAGTGGCCGAATTGGTGGCCGCCGCGCAGAACCTCGAGCTGTACCTGACGCTGCCAAACGGGGTTGTTGAAAGTCCAAGCGACGAGGCGTCCGGTACCGTCGAAGATGGCGAGGACGGCGCTTCCGACGTGGGCATCCAGGCGGACGCGGAAGATGCTCAAGCGGATGCGGAAGGCGCTCAGGCGCAGGAGGCTTCTGGCGGCACCGAGCCATCACGGGAGGAGGAGCTATGAGCGACGTTCTGCTCTGTCTGGACTCCGCAAGCGCGAGGCACCCGGGTCTGATTGGCTTGGGCGACGAGCGCCTCGAGACGCTGCCATGGGTGCAGGTGTGTTGTACCGCGCGTTCGAGCCGCGAGCTGGCTCGTGATGGGGCGGGAAGCAAAGAGGTGTGGGTCGCCTCGTGCGACGACATGGACGCCATCAATCTCGCAGCCGCCATCAAAAACGACTCGGCTGACAAGAACGTGGTGCTGGTATGCGATCAGCTTACGGGCTCGACCATGAGCAAGGCTCGCATGGCCGGGGTTGAGGTGGTGCTCGACAGCGCTTCCTTCGCTCGGCATTACGCGAAGGCCAAGCGTGCTTACGCAGCCGAGCAGATGCGCCTCACGGGCCAGAAGACGGCCCTGAGCATTACGGTGGCGGGTGCTTCGGGCGGGGTGGGCAAGAGCTCGGTTGCCGCACTTGTGGCCGCTCTTGCCGCACGATCGGGAAAGCGGACGCTGCTGATAGACGCCGACTTGCAGTTCGGCGACGCGGCATCTTCGCTCAAGGGGGCCTTGCGACTTTCCGCCTCCGACGTGCTTGCCGACGTTGCCCAGCTTGCCGAGGCGCCCGACGAGGAGCCGTTGGTGGTTGTAGTGCCGCCCGCCCGTCTCGAGCAGGCTGAATCGCTTTCATGTGAGCTGCCGACGTTGCTTGACGTGGCGAGCACCCTGTTTGACGTGGTCGTCGTGGACGCAGGCCCCATTTGGGACGATACGATGCTTGCGCTTATCGAGCGCAGCGCCAAAACGCTGTTCGTGGTCGGCCAGCGCGCTTCGTCGGTGCGCGCTGCCAAACGCGCCCTCGACCTGATAATGCGCTGCGGGGTGGCAACCGGTCCTGTGCAGTTCGTTCTGAACCGCTGCTCAAAAACGGCGCCTTATTCGTCGCTTGACCTTTCCTGCGCCCTGCAGGGCGCGGCGGTGTACGAACTTAAAGATGGCGGAAGCGAGGTGGAGGAGCTTTTGGGGATCGGCCTCGCCGAATCGCTTGCGGCTGAGCGCAACCCCTTCGCCGAGAGCGTGGCCGCGCTTGCGGCCGACCTCCTGCCCGCCGTACACGACGACGTGCCAGCGCCTTTGACGAAAAAGGGTTCTATCCTGGGCAAGCTGAAAGGGTCGGGGCCTTCGAGCAGGTCTGCGCGAAGGAGGGATGCGCAATGAGCCTTGCCGAGAGGGTGCACGCGGCCGAGCTCGAGCGAAGAGCCTCTCAGTCGCAACAAGGCGTGCGTGGAGTGTCGCTTGAGGAGCTTCGCCGCGGCGTTCAGGAGCATGTATCTATGGAGTCCATTGCCGCTTTGGTGGAGGAGAACCCCGATCTGGCGCGCAGTGAGCTTAAGCATGCGTGCCGGCAGGTGTTCGTTGGGCCGGCGTGGTCCCAGGTTGATCTTGCGCGCAAGCACGAGCTTGTCGAGGAGCTGCTTGACCTGGTGTTCGGCCTCGGCCCCATTGAGCGCCTTCTTTCCGATGAGTCAGTTACCGAGATCATGGTAAACGGGTGCAACTCCCTGTACTGCGAACGAGATGGCAAGCTTGAGCGCCTGCCGGTGACGCTGGAAAGCGATGCACAGGTGCGCGTGCTCATCGATCGCATCATCGGGCCTTTGGGCCGGCGCATCGACGAGTCTTCCCCCATGGTGAGCGCGCGCCTGGCGCAGGGGCATCGCGTGCACGCCATCATTCCGCCGCTTGCCATTGACGGTCCCGTGCTTACCATCAGGGCCTTTACTCGAAAGGTTATGACGCTGGAGGAGATGGTTGCCAGGGGTTCGATCGATGACGCCATGCGCATCCTTCTTTCGTGGGCTGTTCTGGCGCGCAAGAGCATCGCTGTTTCAGGGGGAACGGGAAGCGGGAAGACCACCATGCTCAACGCGCTCTCGTGTCTGATTCCGCATGACGAGCGAATCATCACCATCGAGGACTCCGCCGAGCTGAAGTTCGATGAGCATCCCCACGTGGTTCGTCTCGAGGCGAGGCCTGCCAACGCCGAGGGCATCGGCGAGGTGAGCATTCGCGACCTGGTCATCAACAGCTTGCGCATGCGGCCCGACCGCATCGTGGTGGGCGAGTGTCGCGGCGGTGAGGCCGTCGATATGCTGCAGGCCATGCTTACCGGGCATGCCGGATCGCTTACGACGCTGCATGCCAATTCGCCGCGCGAGGTGGTGGAACGCATGATCTCCATGGTGCGTTATGCGGTCGATCTTCCCGTCGACGCCATTGAGGCGCAGATAGGAAGCGCATTCGACCTCATCGTGCAGACAGCACGTGCAAGGGATGGAAAACGCTACGTGTCGGAGGTGGTTGAGGTCTCCTTCGACGCGCAGGCTCGGCGCTGTCGGTTCGAGACGTTGTTCACGCGCTTGCGTGGCGACGATGAGGGCATTTGGTGGTCGGCGCCTTCGTGGATGGAGGACGTTCTTTCGTTTGGCTGGGCTGAGGAAGGGGAGGTGCGCGCATGGACGCAACGCTTGCGTGCGGGATAGGGGTCATGCTTGCCGGTCCCGTGTCGGCTTACTTGGTGGCGCAGGGCGCCAGCCAGGCCTTCTTGCGCAGGCATCGGTCGGCCTCGGTGGTTTCCGAGGTGGCGGCACAGCGAGCGGCTTGGCTGCTGCGCAATGGCTGCAGGCCGCTTGAGGGAGTTGCCGAGAGGCTTCTGTGCGTGCCGGCCGTGGCTGAAGCGGCGCGTGAGGCGGTAATCGCTTTAGCAGCGCGCGGATTCGCAGCTGGCGAGAGGTCGCTTGTGTCGCTGTTGGCGGCTTTGGTTTTGGCTGCGTTTTTGGGCTGTTCCCTGATTGCGCGGTCGCCTTGGGCGGGGCTTGCCGTCGCCGCCTGCGTGGTGGCGTGTGTGGTTTCCGCATGTCGCAGCCTCGGCGAAAGGCGAAGAAGCGCGCTGGTGGACGCGGTGCCGGCATCTCTGCGTTCGATGAGCGTGTGCTTTCGTGCGGGCCTTTCGCTTATGCAGACGATGCGCCAGACGGGGGCTGAGCTGGGAGGGCCTTTGGGGGCGGTGTTCGAGCGTGCTGCCAAAGAGCTTGAGATGGGCATCCCGGCTTCTGAGGTGCTGGAGGGCTTCAAGGGTCGATCGGGCGTTGCCGAGTTGGCCTTCGTGGCCGTAGCCCTTGACGTGCAGCATCAAAGCGGAGGAAGCCTTTCCCGCGTGCTTGATGTAGCTCGGGAGTCGCTTGAGAGCGAGCTTGAGCTGCGGCGTAGCCTGCGTGTCCAAACTGCGCAGGCGAAGCTCTCGGCGCGCATTGTCACGCTGATGCCGTTTCTGCTGGTGGCGCTGTTCTCCATGATTAGCGAGGGCTTTTTGGACCCGTTCTTCGAAAGCTGGGCGGGCATGGGCTTGCTGGCGCTTGCGCTTGGCATGCAGGCGGCGGGCGTGCTTTTGGTTCGTCGCGTGCTGCGCGTGGAGGAGGGGTGATTTCCATGGTTGCCTGGTTGGAAGCGGGCTTGTTCTTGCTGACGGCGGCCTTGGCGGGCGTTGCCGGGTTTTTCGCCGGGCGCTTGGCATACGGCGCCGTTAAGCGCGCTTGGCGCCTTCGCCTTATGCGTAGGAGGGAGAGCTTGGAGGAGTTGTCGGGAGTGCTTCCCGGCAATGAGATGGGCGCTGGTGCTTTGGAGTCGTGGGCCGTCAATGAGATGGCGCTTGCGACGCGACGGCTCGAATCGGGCGCGGCCAAGCCCTTGGCGGCAAGGTGGCTGGGGAAAAGCGCATGGCTCGAGCAGCGTCTTGCAAAGGCGGGCCTTGCGGGTGCGGTTTCCTCGGCTGGCTTCTGGGAGACGCGATTGCGATTCTCGGTCTTGGGGTGCGCGCTGGGTTTTGCGGTGGGCCTGAGCCTTTCCCTCGAGCTGGCGTTGGTTCTGCTTGCCGCTGGCGCATTAGGCGGCTGGCAGCTTCCGAAGTGGGCCGTGGGTGCGCGCGTCAAGCTGAGGGCCGACCAGATGGAACGTCACCTTGCCGAGATGCTTGACGTGGTGGCCTTAGGTTTGCGCAGCGGTCTTTCGTTCGAGCGCAGCCTCTCGCTGTACCTGCAGCACTTCGACACCATGCTGGCGCGGTCTTTCAAGATGGCGCAGCAGCAGTGGACCTGCGGGTTCCTCACGCGGGAGGAGGCGTTAAGGCAGGTAGCCGCCTCGTATGAGTCGGTGGTGATGTCGCGCGTGGTGGAGGACGTGGTGCGATCTTTGCGCTTCGGTTCGTCGCTGGCGGAAAACCTCGAGCTTGCCGCGGCCGAGGTGCGCGCGAGCTACCGCAGCAAGAAGGAGGAGCGCGTGGCGAAGGCTCCGGTGAAGATGATGGTGCCGACAGGCGCGCTTATCTTGCCGGCGATGCTGGTCATGGTGCTCGGTCCGGTTCTTCTCGAGCTGATGGAGGGATTTTGATGACGGGAAACAGGTTGAAAGGAGCTTTTCATGAACCGTCTTTTGAACGCATGCACGCAGGTGAGGGAAACGTGGGATCGCGTGGGCATAGGCCTGGCGAGCCGTCTGAGGGCGAAGCTTTCATGCTCAAGCGGTCAGGGAACCACCGAGTACGCCATCTTGGTCGGGGTTCTCGTGGTGATAGCCATTCTGGCCATCACGGTGTTCAAGCCCAAATTGCAGGAACTGTGGACGGCTATTGCCGACGGCATCAACAGCTTGTAGCAAACGAGCGCGGTCAGGCGACGGTCGAGTACGTGGCGGTTTTGGCTGCGTTTTCCTGCGTGGCGTGGGGTTTGGGCGCCTTGTGGAGGCTGTTCGAGCAGGGCGTGGTTCTTGATCACGCCTTGCTTGCGGCATCGCATCACGTGCGCGCGACGGCCATGGGACTTGTCGATGCGTTTGTGTTCTAGCCAAGGAGGTGGGTTATGGGTGCTGCGATGCGTCGCCTAGCGCAGCTTGTCCGCGATTGTCGAGGTCAGGCGACGGTGGAGGCTGCAGTCTCACTGCCGGTGATCTTCACCTTGCTGCTTATGTTGGTGCAGCCCTCGATCATTCTGTACGACCGGCTCGTTATGCAGCAGGCCGCAGCTGAGGGATGTCGCGTGCTCATGACTAGCCAAGGTGGTGATGATGAACGCATATGCGAGGACTACGTTCGACGTAGGCTTTCGGCCGTGCCCGAACAGGCCTGCTTCCACGTGCATGAGGACGAGTGCACCTGGGACATAGAACTTGCGGGATCAAGCGCATCCTCGCAGGTAAGCGTGTCCATATCGACCGAGGTCCGACCCTTGCCGCTGCTTGACGCGGCTGCTGCCTTGGCGGGCTTGGTAAACGATGAGGGAAACCTCGTGGTGAAGGTGAAGGTGAGCATGGATGCACAGCCGACGTGGTTTGCCAATGCCGGGTTGGGCTCGGGTGCCGCTTCGTGGGTGGGGGCGTGGTTGCATGATTAGGCTCGAGGGTGCGCTTCGTCGTGCGCGGGAAGACGACGGCATGACCACGGTCGGCATGGCCATCGCGCTTCTGCTCACGTTCTCGCTGGTGCTTTCAACGGCGCAGGTCTATCGCGTGCTTTCCGCTTCGGCGGAAATACAGGAGGTTGCCGATGCTGCCGCCCTGGCCGCGCAAAACGAGGTGGCCGAGTATATGGTTGCAGTTCGCGTCTGCGATGCCCTGGTGTTGAGCATGAACCTCTTGGGTTCTTCGTTGTACGGAGCCGGGGTGGCGGCTGCCTGCGTTCCTGCGGCGCAGGGGCTCTCGGCAAGCTTGACGAGCATGGGCAAACAGGTGTTTGCGGCGCGTGATTCGTTTTCCCAAAGGGCGATTGCGGGGCTTAACCAGCTGCAGCGCGCACTGCCGTTTCTGGCGGCGGCGAAGGCGGCATCGCTTGCAGTCGCGCAGGAGGGGGCTTTGGGCACGAGCTACCTCGCCGTTGCCGTGCTGGTTCCCGCTGAGGGAAAGGAGATTCAGGCTCTGGGGGATGCAGGCAGCGCCGAGGTGGCGCAGAAGACGGAGGAAGCGGAGGAGGAGCTGCAGGAGGCTGCGCGCGCAGCCGAGGAGGCGGCCCAAGCTGCGCACGAGGCCAAGGAGCGGGCCTTCATGGCCGACTGCGGTGCAGCGCCAGGCTACTGCATGTATGAGCGCGCTTCTCGTTTGGCGGGTCTTGCGGGTGCGGCCAACCCGAGATACGAAAGCGTCGATACGTGGTCGTTTGCGGTTCCCATCGAGCGTGCGCGGGCGTATTACGCGGCGCGGCTTGCTCGGGAAGCCCCGGCCTCTTCGAGCCTTGCCGATCAAGCGAATTCTGCTTTGAGGCGGCAGTTCTACGCGTTTTCCGTCGAGCAATTGGAGGGTGCCTACGTGCGCGATACGCAGGACTCTTTCGATGCGCATTTCCCCGTGCTGCCCGCTAATGCCGAGCAGGTTCGTGCGAGTGCGCTGTATGGCAGGGCTCTGTTCCCAGTGACGGCCGCGCAGGAAGGTGCCACGCTTCACGCATGGCCTGGTTGCCCGGGCGCGGCGGGGGCAAGTGGGCTTTCCTCGCTGGCTCAGATGGAGGCCGCGGGTTGGGCGCCGTG
Source organism: Eggerthellaceae bacterium (assembly GCA_017440565.1). GTDB lineage: Bacteria > Actinomycetota > Coriobacteriia > Coriobacteriales > Eggerthellaceae > RGIG3135. Next base: position 7,789 of record JAFSHA010000102.1, read on the forward strand.
TGCCCAGTGCGGTTTTGACGTGGCGATGATGGGCAATGTGGCGGCCGCCTCGACCTCGGTTGAGAATGGCTTTGAGCATCACTATAGGGACGTGGCTTTGGCGGCTGCGGAATACGAGGCGGCCCGCGCCGAGCTTGACCCGGTAAGCGAGGAGGTCAAATCGCTGGCGGGAGGGCTCGTCGATTCGATTGGCGAGGTTTTGGGCAACGCGAAGGAATCGCGCATCAAGGCTGAGCCGCCTGGTGCGAAAGGATGCGTGGCTTTCGTGGTGGGCGGGTCGAGCATGCCCGTCGACGAGGGCTTGGCCACCTCGTTTGTGCAGGGGCAGCGGACGCTGGGTACGAGGGTGGCCGTTTCCGCGGCGACGCTGGTGGAAGACCCTTCCGGTGAGGGGCGCTCGGTGATCACCTCCCTTCTGGATGGCTTCGCTGCCGACGGTATTGCCGTTGGCCTTGCGGGCTTGGCGCTCGATGCGTGGTCGGCGTTGCTTTCTGCCTATGCTTCGGGGCAGAGCGCGCTTGCGGATGCCATCGAGGGCTTGCTGGGCGGCATTCCCTTGGACTCCCAGAGCAATTTGGGAACGTGGGCGGCGGACAAGGTGACGGAGGCCTTTGCGGCTGTCGGGCTTCAGGAGCCCGACCTCGATGCGCTCAAGCCGGTGCTCGTGAACTCGGGTGTGGTGACCGCCGCAGGGGGCGATGGGTTTTCCGCGAGGTACGTGTCGCTGAAGGAGGGGGCGTTGGGCGTTTCGGGGCCTTCGCCGAGCTTGTTCTCGTCGATCTTAAACGGCGTGGAGGCGGATTTTGCCGAGCGCATCGAGGACTTGGAGGAAGGCTTTGAAATAGCCCGGGTCGAATTGGGTTTTGCGGGTATCTCGATTCCGCTTGAAATAGCGCTTCCCCATGCAACAGGGGTTGGGGCTATGGGAGTTGTGGAAGGAGCACTCGACGCGGTTCGGCAGGCGTATTTCGAGATCGTGGATATGAGGGTGTGGCAATGAGGCTTTTGGATGAGCGGGGGCAGACGACCGTCGGCTTGGTGGTTGTCTTGCCAGTGGCCATTATCGTGGCGGCCATCGCGGTCAATGCGCTTCTGTTCTTTTCGGAATGCGCCAAGTTCGACCGCTTGGCGCGCAACGCCGTTCGCGTTTGCGCCACGTCGCCTGCATACGGGCAGGGTGTCGAGCAAAGCACGGCCGCTATCGATGCGATGCTTGAGGATGCGATGGGCGAAGGCGTTGACTGCCAGGTAAGCACTTCTGGCGGAGGTGCCGGGTCCACCACGTTCACGGCATCGATGACTTACGACCCCAGCTTGTTCGGGGTGGGGTTGCGCGAGGAGGTGTTCGGCGTCTCGTTGCCGGCGCTGCGCCATGAGGTGAGCCTTACGGTTGACTCCTATAAGCCAGGTATGCTGCTGTGAAGGAGAAGACATGCTGGTAAAGATGTTCGGAAAGGATCGAGGGCGATCTGCGGTAAGGGAGGGCTTGGTGGCCAGGCGGGCGCGCATGACGTTGCGAAGCGCGTTCGGTACGCGGGTGCGTCTTGCGAGTTTGGCGGCTGCCCTCGTTTGCTGCGTCGTTTTGTTTGGATGCTCGTCATCGGCTAGCTCTTTTGTTTTGGGAGGTGATCTGTCGCATGAGGAATATGCGGTCGAGGCTCTTCCCGCATGGTTTGAGGAGGAGCTGTTTTCAGTGGACGATGCCATGGAGATGTATGCGAGCGAGGGCGGGAGGCTGGTGGGCGTGACGCTTCCGAAAAGTGCTACGGAGTCGTTTTTCCTCATAAGCGCAAGCATGCAAGAAAGGGAATGGGTCGTAGTGGAAAGCGGGATGGAGGGCGTGGCGTCGTTCATGCGCGATGGGGCTGTGCCAGGGTGGGCGCTGGTGAGCTGCGTTGACGTGGGCGGTGCCCCCAGTGTGGTGGTGCAGCTGGAAGAGGTGCCCCGATGAACGTGCGCATTGCCGGAAGCTGGCCTTCTCGTGCGCGAGGTCTTCTGTGGGGTGCCTCGCCTGATGACGTACTGGTGCTTGTGCCCTGTCGCGATGTTCACACCTGTTTCATGCGGCAGCCCGTGGATGTGGCATTCGTGGGGTCAGACGGGGTGGTGCTTGCCGTGGAGCGGGGGCTTCCGCCATGAAGGAGGGCCCGTGCAAGAGGGGGCGTCATGGTCGTAGAGCGCCTTGCGCGGGATGAGCCCTGGCTTAAGGCGGGAGACTCGCTGTTTTCGGTAGGGGAATTGGCGGAGGTGAAAGAATGCCTCCCTGTAAGGAAAGGAACCGTTTCATGAAGACGTGTCCGACGTGCAAAACTACGGTGTTCGAGGATATGGAAGTGTGCTACGCGTGCCTACATCGCTTTGACGCCATCCCGGCTTCTGCCGCCGCTGAGGCGTCTTTTGCCGACTTGGGGAATCCTGCTTTGGCGGAAAGGGCGACCGCAAGCGCGCAGTTGCCCGAGCTGGACGAGTGCTTTCTCGACATCGAGGACGCTCCGTTGGCACTGCCCGGTTCGGAAGCCTGCGTGCCCGTCTTCCCCGAGTGGGTAATCAGGCTGGAAATGAGAAACGAAGGCCATCCGCAACGTGTGTGGAGCATGGAGCTTAATCCCAGGACTTGGGCCGCTCTCGAAGTCGCGTGAGGGGGAACATGACGACATTATTACAGCAAGAAAAAGACAAAATAATGCGGTATACTGAAATCGCCCATCGGCCTTATCGGAGGGAGCGATACATGCCCGCATTTGCAACGGTTTCGGATCTGCGCGATACCGCGTCTTTCGCCAAGATGGTTGAAGACAGCCCCGAGCCCATCCAGGTGATGAAAGGCCGGGAGCGCAAGATGGTGGTCATGAGCAGCGAGCTGTTCGAGCGCTACGAGCGCATGGAGCGTCAGATTGACTTCGAGGCGCGCCTTGCCGAGGCCGAGGCTGATACTGCTGCGGGAAGAACGTTTTCGGCTTCCGAGCTGCAGCAAAAGATGAGGGAGAAGTACGTTGTATAGCCTCGTTGTCACGGCCGCCTTCGAGCGCGACTATGACGACGCGCTTGCGTACCTGACCTACAACCTCAAATCGCCGCAGGCAGCAACCAGGCTTATGGACGAGATGGACAAGGCTTTCGCCCAGATTGCCGGCAACCCGCTTATAAACGCGATCTCCCGCAAGCCCAGCTTGGCCCGCCTAGAGTATCGGGAGCAGCGTGCGGCCAACTACGTGCTTCTCTACGGAATCGAGGGAGACGACGTCGTGGTCAAGCGTCTCTTTCACATGAGCCAAGCGTACGAGGAGTACGTATAGCCTGGCTCATGCGTACTGTCATCTGCGCGTCTAGCGCGTAAGGAAGGCTTCCGCGGCAGCTTCGATGTCCTCAACGCCGTTGTCGATGACGTCGGCAAAGCGAACTTCCATGACGTCAAGGTTGGCGAGGCCGGCGGGGATGTCGTCGCGGCCGGTTTCACGGGCAATGAGCTCGTTGAGCTGGCATCCGGTGAGGGCGGCCACATCGGCGGGCAGAGCCTCTCCGGGCGCCATATCGTGCAGTGCGCGGTAGACGTTGTCGCCGAACTTGGCCCAGTGCGCCGTGCTGGCAACCACCACCGGATTCTCGCCGCGCAGGCGTTGCGCAACCTCGTAGGCAACGGCGGTGTGCGGGTCAAGCAGATAGCCCTGCTCGTCGAGTACGCGCTTGATGACGGCAAGGCACTCGGCGTTGTCGACGGAGTCGGCCACGAAGTGCTCGCGCACCTTCGCGAAGGTTTCGGGGTCAACGCGGAAGGCGCGCTTTTCATTCAAATCGCGCATCCAACCCGCAATGGCGTTTGCGTTGCGCCCCGTCAGCTCGAACAGCTGACGCTCAAGGTTCGAGGAAACCAGGATGTCCATCGAAGGCGAGGGCGTGAGCGTAAACGGGCGGTCGGATATGTCGTAGGATCCGGTGTTGATGAAGTCGGTGAGCACGCGGTTCTCGTTGCTGGCGCACAGAAGCTTGTCGATGGGCGTGCCGATCTTCTTGGCGTACCATGCGGCCAGGATGTTGCCGAAGTTGCCGGTGGGCACGCATACATCAATGGACTGCCCAGCTTCGACCTTGCCCGCTTCCACCAGCTCGGCGTAGGCCGACATGTAGTACACGATCTGGGGAAGCAAACGCCCCCAGTTGATGGAATTGGCGCTCGAAAGCGAGACCTTGTGCTCAGCCATGAGCTTCTCGGCGAAATCGACGTCGGAGAACACGCGCTTCACGCCGGTTTGGCAGTCGTCGAAGTTGCCACGCACGCCCCATACCTGCACGTTGGCGCCCGTGGTGGTGACCATTTGCTTGCGCTGGATGTCGCTCACGCCGCCATCGGGGAACAGCACGCCAATGCGCACGCCGTCAGCATCCTTGAAGCCCTCGAGCGCCGCCTTTCCAGTATCGCCCGAGGTGGCAACCATGATGAGGAACTCGTGGTCGAGCTTTCCGCGCTCGCGCAGTTCGGCGGCGCTTGCGCTGAAGAACTGGGGCAGGCACTGCAGGGCCATGTCCTTGAAGGCGCTGGTGGGGCCATGCCAAAGCTCGAGCACATGCGTGCCATCGGCAAGCGTGGTGATGGGGCAGATGGCCGCATCGTCGAAGTTGGAGCCGTAGGAGCGAGCCATGAGCTCGTCGATTTTCTCGTCGGCAAGGTCGATGTTGAAGGCTTTGTACACAGCAGCCGCGCGTTGGGCGTAGGGAAGCTTCGCAAGCGCCACGATCTCCTCGACGCTCATGGAGGGCACTTCCTGCGGCACGTACAGGCCGCCGCCTTGCGCCAGGCCGTTGATGACGGCTTCGGTAAACGCAACGGGCTTCTCGCAATTGCCGCGCGTGTCGATGTAAAGATTCTCGCCGAAACGCTCGGCGCGATCGATGATGGAGGTCATGGGATGCGTTCCTTTCCGCAAAACGGTTGCGCAGAAGTATACCTGCTCGCTGCGCCAAACGGCTTCTCGTAACAGGAGAGTAACGCGAAACGCCCTGTTCGCGGCCATACGCACCGATGTGCCGTTGCCAATTAGGTGTCTTGACAAAAGTTAACCGAGTGTTATTCTTGCTCTTCGAAAGAGTAAACCTATGGTAACTTGCAGAGAATCGAAGGCATGAAGCTTACTGAGGCGAAGATCGGGACCCCATACGTCATCGAGCAGATCGTCACCGACGACGAAGAGCTCGATGCGTTCCTGTTTTCGCTCGGTTGCTATGTTGGCGAGCCTGTCACGGTGATCAACCACCTGCGTGGCGGATGCATCATCGCCGTGAAGAACGGTCGGTACACCATCGACAAAGAGCTCGCATCGGCAATTGCGGTGTAGTCCTCGAAGGGCGTGAGGCGCGCCCTTTTTCTAGGACTAAAGGTTAACGCAGGTTAACTTTTAGGGATTGAATTGGGTAACATTCGGGTCGCCGAGAGGCCGGCCCGGTAGCAGGAAGGCGGGTTCGTCCCGCAAAAGGAAAGGAAGGCTCGCATGAGAATTGCTCTAACCGGCAATCCGAACAGCGGTAAGACCACCATGTACAATGCGCTGACCGGCAAGAACGAGCGCGTGGGAAACTGGGCGGGCGTGACCGTCGACAAGAAGGAGGCTCCGCTTAAGAAGGCCTTTGCCGGTGATGCCGACGTCACCGTGGTCGACCTCCCGGGCGCCTATTCCATGTCGCCTTTCACCTCGGAGGAGAGCGTCACCAGCTCTTACGTTAAGGGGGAAAGCCCCGACGTCATCGTCAACATCGTCGACGCCACGAACCTCTCGCGCAGTTTGTTCTTCACTACGCAGCTGCTCGAGCTGGGCATCCCGATGGTGATCGCCCTCAACAAGAGCGATATCAACGAGAAGAACGAAACCGCCATCGACGTCACCGCCCTTTCCGCTCGTTTGGGCTGCCCGGTGGTGAACACCACGGCGACGTCTTCGTCTTCCAACGGTCTCGAAGCGCTGGCCAAGGCAGCCATCGCCCAGGCTGGCAAGTCGCAGGCCGCCCCGTATTCCCAAGGCGAGGTCGACCTGACCGACAAGGCTGCCGTCGAGGCTGCCGACCGCAAACGCTTCATGTTCGTGAACGGCATCGTAGCTTCCGTCGAGACGCGCAAGGTCGCAAGCAATGAAATCACCACGGGTGACAAGATCGATCGCTGGGTCACCAACCCCATCATCGGCATTGCGCTGTTCGCCGTCATCATGTTCCTCGTCTTCCAAATCTCACAGGCGTGGGTGGGCCCGTGGATCGCCGATGCGCTGGTTGCCTGGATCGAGACCTTCCAAGGTTGGGTGGGCGAGCTCATGGTCGACGCCAGCCCGCTGCTCTACGCGCTTCTGGTCGATGGCATCATCGGCGGCGTGGGCGCCGTTATCGGCTTTTTGCCGCTGGTCATGGTCATGTACTTCCTCATCGCGCTGCTCGAGGACTGCGGCTACATGGCGCGCGTCTCGGTGGTGCTTGACCCCATTTTCAAGAAGGTGGGCCTCTCGGGTAAGTCGGTTATCCCGTTCATCATCACCACGGGCTGCGCCGTCCCCGGCATCATGGCATCGCGCACCATTCGCAACGAGCGCGAGCGTCGTGCTACCGCCATGCTCTCGCCGTTCATGCCTTGCGGCGCTAAGCTGCCCGTCATCGCGCTTATCGCCGGCGCATTCTTCGCCGACGCGGCGTGGGTGGGCACCCTCATGTACTTCGTGGGCATCATCCTCATTTGGTTCGGCGCCCTGCTCGTGAACAAGATCGCCGGCCATAAGAACCGCAAGTCCTTCTTCGTCATGGAGCTTTCCGAGTGGAAGGTTCCCAGCGTGAAGCGCGCCTTCTTCAGCATGTGCTCGCGCGGCTGGTCGTTCATCGTGAAGGCTGCCACCGTCATCCTCGTGTGCAATACCGTCGTCCAGATCATGCAGACTTTCGACTGGAGCTTCCAGGTCGTGGCCGAGGGTGCCGAAGACACCTCCATCCTGGCCTCCATTGCCCAGCCCTTCGCCGTCCTGCTCATTCCGCTGGGCTTCGGCGCTTGGCAGCTTGCCGCCGCCGCGATCACCGGCTTCATTGCCAAGGAGAACGTGGTCGGCACGCTGGCCGTCTGCTACGGCATCACCAACTTCATCGACATCGAGGAGCTTGCGATTACCAGCGGCTCGAGCGAGGTTGCCGCGGTGTTCGGCCTCACGCAGGCCGCAGCGCTTGCCTTCCTCATGTTCAACCTGTTCACCCCGCCGTGCTTTGCCGCTATCGGCGCCATGATCTCCGAGGTCAAGGACAAGAAGTGGATCCTCGGCGGCATCGGCCTACAGCTGGGCACCGGCTACACCGTGGCCTTCCTGGTCTACCAGGTTGGCACGCTTATCACCACCGGCGCGCCGGGCGAGGGCTTCGTTCCGGGCCTTATCGCAGTGGCTGCCATCGTGGCGTTCGTGGCCTACCTGATTATCCGCGCCAACAAGAACGTCGCGAAGGAATACGAGCTGGTCTCGGCTTCTGCGGCGTAGCGGGTCGGTAAGCTAGATTCGCTGATTCATCTGGGGAAAGGAGCGTTTGCATGGTTGATTTCGTGGCGGCTTTGGTCATCCTGGCCATCGTGGGCGCGGCTGTTGCTTACATCGTGCGTCAGAAGCGTGCGGGCGTGAAGTGCGTTGGTTGCGCTGTGGGGCGCGAATGCGCCGAGCGCGCCAAGATGCAGCGGGGCGAAAGCTGTAGCTGCAGCGCCGTCGATCAGATGATCGCCAACATGGAAAAGGCGGCCAAGTAAGCGTTCCGAACGCTTTGGCGCTTACAAACAGCACCCTATGCGGGTCCGGGCTTATTGCAAGCTCGGGCCCGCTTGCCTGTGGTACCATACCCCCTACGAACAAAGAAGGGAGCCTTATGGAGAAGATGTCCAAGTCGCACGAAGACTATCTCGAGGCGATGGTCGAGCTGGGCGCAACGCCCGATACGCCCATTCGCTCGGTGGATGTTGCGGCCAAGATGGGCGTTTCGAAGGCTTCCGTGAACAAGGCCATGACGGTGCTCAAGGAACGCGGCTTGGCCGAGCAGCCTTATTACGGCGACATCACGCTTACCGAGGAGGGTTACGAATACGGTCGCTCGGTGCTCGAGCGCCACGCCATGCTCTACACCTTCCTTACCAAGGCGCTCGGCATTCCTGAGGATAGGGCGGACGAGGAAGCCTGCCTCATGGAGCATGCCATTAGCGACGAATCCTACGAAAAGTGGTTCGATTTTGTGAGGAAACTTAACCTCTAGCCAACAGAAGGTAGCGCAAGCGGAAAGGCGTGTGCTATCCTGAAACCACCTCTTGCATAAACGCAACCCAAACACACCACATGCAGTAAAGGGGAAAGATTCTTGACCAGACAGGCGAATAACATCGTCTCGTTCGACGAGGCTCGTCGCGCCGGCAGTGCGCGCCGTTCTGCTGCGCCCTATGGTCAGGACCGTTTCGCGGCCTCTGGCTACGATCGCCCTGCCGCGCCGCGCCGTGCGGTGTATGACGAGCGCGCGTATCGCGAGGATCTACGACGTGAAAAGGCTCGCCCCAAGAACGAGCGAACGGCCGCTTCACGAGCGACTGCAACGCGCACTGCAGCCGAACGCGCTTCTCGCGGCCGTCAGTCTGAAAGCGATGATCAGTCTTTCGAGACTTTCTTCGGCAAGATGAACGACCGCGCCCAGAAGGCCAAGCGTCAGGCGGCAAAGTCCAGGGCCGACAGGGAGTTCACTAAGCACTATGCCACCGACCATGCGGCAAGCCCGGCCGATTCGGGTCCGCGTGCGGCAGTGTACAAGGGCGAGATGGGCTCTCAGCACAAGCGGGCCTCCCGCATGCAAAACGAAGCGGCTGCGCGATCGGGCGCGGTTTCGTTTGCTGCACCGAACCTGAGCTCGATAAGACGTATAGGTGGGCGTGCAGCTGGCAGCCTCATTCTGCTTGCGTGCTGCTTCGCCTGCTGCCTGTTCTTGTATTCGCCAGCCCAGCAGTATTACCAGGAGATGCGCGACCGCGATAGGCTTGCCGTCGAGTATGCTGCCGTGGCCGAGCGCAATGCGTCCATCGAAAGGCAGGTTGCCCGGCTTTCCACGCCCGAGGGAATCCAGGATCGGGCTCGCGAGGAATTCGGGTGGATTTCCGAAGGAGAATACGCCGTGAGCGTCGTGGGTCTGTCTTCGCAAGACGAGCCGGCTGACTTCCAGGCAAATATCAACTCCGCCAGCATCAAGGCGCCCGAGACGTGGTATTCCGACGTGCTCGACGCCTTCTTCGGTTACGAGTAGTCCTTCGAGGCTGGTCATGGCGAGGCGGTTCGCGGCAATAGACATCGGAACGGTGACGTGCCGCATGCTGGTGGCCGACGTGGCCGACGGGCGTGTTACCGAGCTTGCCAAAGAGTATGCCGTTACGAATCTGGGCGAAGGCGTTGACGCAACGGGCGAGCTCAAGCCTGAGGCCATGCAGCGCGTGGCCTGCGTGATCGACCGCTACCTGGCGGTTCGCGATTCGTTTGCCGATGAAGAGCACCCCTCAATTGAGACGCTGCTCATGGCCACTTCGGCTTCGCGCGACGCGCGCAACGCAGCTGATTTCAGGCGGCTTCTGGCTCAGCGCGGCGTCGAGCTTTCCGTTATTCCCGGGCAGCGCGAGGCGGCGCTTTCGTTTATGGGGGCCTCGTGCGACTTCGCGGGTGAGCGCATCATGGTGGTCGATATCGGTGGCGGCTCGACCGAGGTTATCGTGGGCGAAGCGGGTGGCGCGCCCGAAGCGTCGCATTCGTTCAACATCGGCTGCCGTCGCGTGACCGAGCGCTTTCTGTTTTCCGATCCGCCCGCGCCTGCCGAGATGCAGGCGGCGCGTGCGTGGATTCGCGAAGGCATGGAGCGCTTCTTCGCCGATCTTGCGGCTAGGGCGGATCGCGTGGTGGCGGTTGCCGGAACGGCTACGAGTGTGGTGAGCATTCGGGAGCGTATGGAAGTCTACGACTCGAGCCGCGTGCATAAGGCGACGGTAAGTGAGGAAGATCTGCGCAAGGTGACAGACCTTTTGGCGGGCCTTCCGCTTCCCGCGCGCGAGCGTGTGGTGGGGCTTGACCCGAAGCGCGCGCCGGTTATCGTGGCCGGCATGCTTATCTTGGAAGAGGTTCTCGCACTGGCTGGTGCCACATCGTTTACCGCCAGCGAATCCGACATTCTGCAGGGCATGATCCTCGACGCCGCCGCTGAATAAGCTGCCTCGGCAGTCTGCTGAAAACTTGATAGCTATTGACATAGATTTTCTGATGACTAGAATCACTTACGAACGATAGAAGGGTGCCGTGGGGCTTCCCTGGCCACCTGCACCCGTCCAGCGCAACCGAAGGACATGCACATGCAACAGTTTAAGACCGAGAGCAAGAAGTTGCTCGACCTCATGATCAACTCGATCTACACCAATCGCGAAATCTTTTTGCGCGAGCTCATCTCCAACGCCTCCGATGCGGTTGACAAGCTGTATTTCCGCAGCCTGACCGACAGCTCCATCGACGTGAGCCGCGACAGTCTGAGCATCAATCTTGCCTACGACAAGGTGGCGCGTACCATCACCGTTTCCGACAACGGCATTGGCATGACGCGCGAGGAGCTCGAGCTCAACCTCGGCACCATCGCCCATTCCGACTCCTTCGAGTTCAAGGCCGAAAACGCCGAGAAGGAGACGGCTGACGTGGACATCATCGGCCAGTTCGGCGTCGGTTTCTACTCCGCTTTCATGGTGGGCAAGCGCGTGCGCGTGGTTTCGCGTTCCTACACCAGCGACGAGGCCTGGGCGTGGGAAAGCGACGGCGTAGAGGGCTTCACCATCGAAGCGGCCGAGCGCGCCGAGCACGGCACCGATGTCATCATCTTCCTCAAGGACAACACCGACGACGAGCGCTATGACCTGTACTGCGACGAATACGGCCTGACCGACTTGGTCAAGCGCTACAGCAACTACGTGCGTTACCCCATCAAGCTCGAATGCACCGTCTCGCGCATGAAGCCGCGCCCCGAAGATGCGGGCGATGACTACAAGCCCGAGTTCGAGAACGTGAGCGAAGTGCGCACCCTGAACTCGATGATCCCCATCTGGAAGCGCAAGAAGTCCGAAGTGTCCGACGAGGAGTACGCCGAGTTCTACAAGTCCGACTTCCACGACTGGGAGGATCCGGCTCGCACCATCTCGCTGCATGCGGAGGGCTCGCTTACCTACGATGCGCTGCTGTTCATTCCGTCGCACGCACCCGAGGGCATTTACACGCGCGATTACAAGAAGGGTCTGGCGCTCTACAGCTCCAACGTGCTCATCATGGACAAGTGCGAAGAGCTGCTGCCCGACTACTTCAATTTCGTGCGCGGCGTTGTGGACAGCCAGGATCTCACGCTCAACATCTCGCGCGAGACGCTGCAGCATAACGGCCAGCTGCGCGCCATCGCCCGCCGTATCGAGAAGAAGATCAAAAGCGAGCTTGTGGCCATGCGCGATTCCGACCGCGAGGCTTACGAGAAGCTGTTCGCCGATTTCGGTATGGGCATGAAGTACGGAACCTACGCCGACTACGGCACGGCCAAGGACGTGCTGGCTGACCTCTTGCTGTTCTATTCGGCCAAGCATCAGAAGATGGTCACGCTCGACGAGTACGTGGCCGATATGCCCGAGGCGCAGGAAAACATCTACTATGCGTTTGGCGAAAGCCGTGAGCACCTGGCGAAGATGCCTATTGTCAACGCCGTTCTTGCCAAGGGCTACGACGTGCTGCTGTGCAACGAGAACGTCGACGAGTTCTGCATGATGTCGCTGGGCGGCTACGGTGGGGAAACCGAGGGCGCCGTCGAAAAGCCCATCAAGAACGTGGCCGGTGAGGATCTTGGCCTTGAGACCGAGGAGGAGAAGGCGGCTGCCGAGGCGCTGACCGAGGAGAACGAGGAGCTGTTGGGCATTATGGCCGAGGCTCTGGGCGAAAAGGTGGAGAAGGTTGTTGTGTCGGCTATCGTGACCGATGCGCCGGCCGTGCTTACCACCGAGGGCCTCATGACGCTGCAGATGGCTTACATGATTCGTCGTGCTCCAGGTGGCATCGAGGGCGCGCCTGAGTGTCGCGTGGCGCTCGAGCTCAACGCCAAGCACCCCGTGTTCGGCACGCTCAAGGCCGCGCACGCCGCTGGCGACGACGCGAAGGTGAAGCTGTTCGCGGAAATCCTCTACGACCAGGCAATGCTGGTTGAGGGTCTCTCGCTCGAGGACCCCATCGCCTTTGCCCAGAAGGTCACCACGCTTCTGAAGGAGTTTTGGTTCCGGCGGCCAGACGGCCGCCGGACCTCTCGACGCTGCGCCAACCCGGGATGACAAAAAAATGGGACACTGAGCCAGGCTCGGTGTCCCATTTTTATCTGCGGCTTTTCGGTTGTCCCGCTTTGCCCTCTGAATCTCGTGTCCAAAAACCCCGCCCATGCAACGCGCACATGGTCAAAAACCCCGCCTATGTAACGCGAAAAGCGGGTTTCGCGTTACATAGGC
>JAFSHA010000103.1 GCA_017440565.1 Eggerthellaceae bacterium
AGAAGGGCCTGGTGGCCGAGGGGATAAGCCTGATGGTGGGCTACTCGCGCACGGCGGGGCCGGATGGCGTGCAGGTGCGCGCGAGCGCCTCCGAGCCCGAGCTGCCCGCGAAGGCCGCGAAGGCCGCGCCGTCCGCGCTGCCCGAGCTGCCCGCGTCGCCCGCGAAGGCGGAGTTTTTCGACGGCGGCCACGGGAAGCGCCCCGTGCAGGGCGGCCGCTACGGGCAGCACACGGGCGGCAGCCGCAAGCTTGGCCGGCGCACCAACTCGCGTCGTTTTCTCATCGAGCGCCTGGAGGAGCTATTCGACGAGACCACTCTGCGCGATGTGCCCATCCGTCGCGTGAACATCGGCTTTTCGGGCCTTCTTCCCGAGGAGCATTCCACGCGCACGCTGTTTGACGACGTGCGTGCCGACGAACGTGAGCGCAGCTTGCAGGAGGCGCTGGTGGCAGTGCGCGGAAAGTTCGGCGGCAACGCCATGCTGCGGCTGTCCAGCCTGCAGGAAAAGGCAACCGCGCGCGAGCGCAACGAGCAGGTGGGAGGCCACCATGCGTAGCGCCTTTCCGCACGAGGAACTCGCCTTTCGTGAGGCGCTGCTGCGCGACATCGAGCGGCGCGTCGCGCAAAGCGGCCCGCACGTGGCGCGCGCCCACCCCGACCGGGCACGCCAGTTCATGCCCTTCGCCGCGCTCAAGGGCTACCACGAGCTCGCGAAGTCGAAAGAGCTTGACGTTGAGCACGACTACGAGCGCGACTTCGAGCCGGTTGAGGGCTTCGACGAGATCGAGTAGTTGCCGGCCGCCGGCTGCCAGGCCCGCGGTCGGCCTTCGACCTACATCGGGAAGCGGAAGAACATGTAGACGGCGGCGATGACTACAGTCAGGCACATGATGGGGAAGCCCACCTTTAAGAAGTGGATGAACGTGATTTCGTAGCCAGCCTTCTTGCTGACATCGGAAAGCACCACGTTGGCGCTTGCGCCGATGAGCGAGCCGTTGCCGCCCAGGCACGCACCCAGCGACACCGCCCACCACAGAGGTGTAACGTCCATGCCCGATCCCTCCATGGCCAGCAGGATGGGGATCATCGTGGCTACGAACGGAATGTTGTCAAGGAAGGCCGAGATAAGCGCCGAGCCGAACAGCAGTACCATCATGGCCATGAACATCTCACCGTGCGTGATCTCGATGAGCCAATTTGCCACTATGCCTATCACGCCGGTTTCGGTCATGGCGCCGACGATCATGAACAGGCCCGCGAAGAACGCAAGCGTGGTCCACTCCACGTCATGCAGCGCCGCCTCGATGTTCTCGCCCGAGATGAGCAGCAAGATGGCGGCTGCGCCCAGCGCGATGATGCACGACTCGATGTGAAGGAATCCGTGCAGCATGAAGCCGGCCATGACGATGATGGTCACCACGACGCTCATCTTCAGAAGGCGCGGCTTCTTGATGTAGGAGGTCGGATCCATTTCCATAATGGCAGCCCGTTGGCCTGCGGAAACGACCATCTTCCGCCCGTAAATGAAGTAGAACACCACCAGTATTGCCACCATGATGATGACCACGGCGGGCGCGTCAACCATGATGAAGTCGAAGAAGCTGAAGCCTGCCGCCGAGCCGATCATGATGTTGGGCGGGTCGCCGATCATGGTGGCCGTGCCGCCGATGTTGGAGCTGAGGATTTCCACGATGAAGAACGGAACCGGGTCAAGGTCGAGCAGCTTGCACATGGTCAGCGTCATGGGGCCGATAAGAAGCACGGTGGTCACGTTGTCGAGCAGCGCCGAAAGGCAGGCGGTCAGGATGGCGAACAGCATCATGAGCCGCCACGGGTCGCCCTGCGCAATATGAGCGCACTTCACAGCCAGGAATTCGAAGATGCCCGAAAGCTTCACGACCGATACAAACATCATCATGCCCAGAAGCACGCCGAGCGTATTGAAGTCCAGATGCCCCATGGCCTGGTCGAACGTGATGACGTGCAGAACGATGAGCAGGGAGCCGCCCAGAATGGCAACAAGCGCACGATGTACCTTCTCGGAGATGATAAGGCCCAACGCCACGACGAAAATGACGATGGAAAGAATCTGTGCGGTTGTCATCTGGCCTCCTCGCGTTCACCGCATAGCAAAAACTCCACAGGTTGCGGTGTTTGGTGGATTATAGGGGCATGTTGTTTACGAACTGAAAACCCAGCGACGAGCGCGGTAAAATGAGCCGCAAAAGCAACGAAACATTCGTCAGGTAGCATGATTTGGGAAAAGGATTCTGGGTTGGCGTCCCCCAGCGGGGCGCCAATTCCAGGTGGGTGCCCCGGTTTCAGCGATGCGGGAAAAGTGCGGGAAAGGATGGCCATGGGCGTGCGATTCGGATTAGCCAAGGTGACGGGCGCAGCCCTTACGTGGGGTTTGCGCGACGTGCTGGGGCGCTCGGCGGGAAACATGCCTGGCAAGATGGCCCTGTACGTCGATCCCGCGCTTATCGGGCATTTGCGCTCGCGCCTGCAGAAGGGTTCCATTGTGGTGGTGGGAACCAACGGCAAGACCACGGTCACGAACCTGGTGGCCGACGCCATCGAGGCTTCCGGTCAAACGGTCATGTGCAATCGCGGTGGCGCGAACCTTGATTCGGGCGTGGCTACCACCATGCTGCAAAGCGCCGGTGCCGACTGGGGCGTGTTCGAGAGCGACGAGCTGTGGCTTGCGCGCATCCTTCCGCAGCTTCAGGCCGACTACGTGGTGCTGCTCAACCTGTTCCGCGACCAGGAGGATCGCATGGGCGGCATCGAGCGCATCCGGGAAAGCATCGTCGGCGCCCTTGCCGCTTCGCCGAACACTACTCTTATATATACGGCTGATGACCCGCAGTGTGCAGCCATTGCCGCGGCCTGCGAAAACCCCCGCATTGCCGTGGGCGTGGGCGAGGACATGGGCCTTGCGCGCTTGGGCGCTGAAGAGGCGGCTGCCTGCACGCGGTGTGGTGCGCCGCTGACGTACGGCGTGCGCCAATACGACCAGCTGGGCGATTTTTGCTGCGAGGCCTGCGGCTTCACGCGGCCGGAACTTGGCCTTGCGGCGCGAAGGGTGCGCATCGATGGTGCGGGCCTGCGCTTCGCGGTGGCGGAAGGACCTGCGGAAATTGCCGAAATCGCCTACGCGCAAGGGGCAGCGTATTTGATCTACAACCTGCTTTCGGCTTTCGTGGCGGCGCGCGCGACGGGCGTTTCGGCGCAGACGTTCCAGGATGCTGCCTCGGCGTTCAATCCAAAGAACGGGCGTCTGCAGCGTTACGAGGTGCAGGGGCGTTCGGTGCTGTTGAACCTGGCTAAGAACCCGACGGGCATGAACGAGAACATCCGCCTTGTTTTGGCAGACGGAGGCCCCAAGGCGGTCGCCTTCTTCGTGAACGACAAGGAGGGCGATGGCCGCGACATTTCCTGGCTCGAGGAAGTGGCTTTCGAGGTTTTGGCCGATTCTGGGCAGGTGGTGGCGTTTGCCGGCGGCCTTCGCCGCGACGACCTAGCCGCCCGCCTCGAACGCGCTGGCTTGAGCGCGCGCGTTGTGGAGGGCATCGAGGACGTGCTGGCAGCTTTGCCCGAAACGGCCCTGCCGGCCGATGCGCCCGTGTACGCTATCGCCAATTACACGGCCTTGCCTGAGGTTAAGGCCGTTCTCGACCGACTGTAGCCTGCCTAGCGCCTGCATGGCACCAGGCGCGAATCGTTTGCACGTGGTCGCCGCGTTCCTGAAACCGAGCTGAAAATACGGCGTTTTTTCGTGAAGAACAGGCATTTTGCTTGCCATGCGGGTGTTTGCGCATCAAAATTAGGCTTCTTGTGTAGAAGTATCCTCCTCGCAGATGCGCGGGGAATGACAAGGAGCCTCCCATCGTGGTCGATTCCGAAAACAATATCATCAGCACGGGCGCGGGCGACGAGCCCCAAGAGCCTGTAATCAACCCTTATTCGCGTGCAGCATACGGCTCGGGTGCCAGCACCATGGGCGCAGCTGCCGCAAACGCTGCGGCCAACCCGTATTCCCGCGTGCACGGCTCGGCGAATTACGCGAAGGACCTCAAGCGCGCAAGGCGCAAGAAGGGCCTGCTCATTGGCTTGGTCGTGTTTCTGTGCGCCGTGCTTGCCGTGGGTGCGTACGGCTTCGTGCGCCTCATGGAGATCGAGAGTAACTTCCAAGAGGGGCTCGACCAAAGCGCTATGGAGGCGCTTGACCCCAGCGGCTCCATCGACCCGCTACAGTCCATCGACCCGTTCTACATGCTGCTCATGGGCGTCGACGGCTCGTACGAGCGCGGCGCAGGCGAGCTCAACGACAACGAAGGCACGCGTTCGGACAGCCTCATGCTCGTGCGCATCGCGCCCGACGACAAGAAGGTCACCATGGTGTCCATTCATCGCGACATCATGATCCAGCTTCCCGGCTACGGCACGCAGAAGATCAACGCGGCGCACGCCTTCGGCGGGCCGAAGCTGGCCATCGAGACGGTGTCCGAGTTCGCCGGCGTTCCCATCTCGCATTATGCGGAAATCAACTTCGACGCCTTCAAGGCCATGGTTGACGAATTGGGCGGCGTCACGGTTGACGTGCCCATCGAGATCAACGACTACCGCGCGGGTGGCTACGTGCCTGCCGGCGAGCAAACGCTTAACGGCGAGCAGGCGCTTATTCTGTGCCGCAGCCGCCACGCGTACGACGCGTACGGCGACGGCGACACCTTCCGCGCTGCCAACCAGCGCATGGTCATCGGCGCCATCATCGAGAAGATCCTCGCGTCTGATCCCCTCACCATGATCGACACTATCGAGGCGTGCTCGGAGTATGTGGTCACCGACATGAACCTCACGCAAATCGGCAGCCTTGCCATGGCCATGATCGGCATGGACATCGAGGAGGATTTGTGGTCGGCTATGACGCCCACCACGTCGCTGTTCACCAACGAAACCTGGTATGAGCAGATCATCCAGCCCGACTGGGACATCATGATGGAGCGCGTCGATGCGGGCGAGCCGCCGGTGACCGAGACCATCGTGCACGAGACGGGTACCATCATCGCGAATGCGGGCTCGGGTGAGAAGGACGAGGAAATGTCGGCCGACAACGTGGAGGAGCCGGTTATGCATTCCGGACACGTGGCCGTGCGCAACGGCACGTCGGTGGCGGGCGCTGCTTCCGAGATGGCCGCCATCGTTGAGGCCATGGGCTACACCACCGATGCGGGCGACGCTAACAGCACCGGCTACAACACCACGGTCGTGGTGTACAACGATGCCGACGACCGTGCCGCCGCGCTTGAGATTTCCGAGGAGCTGGGCATCGGCCTTGTGCTGCAAAACGACGGAGCCTACATGTTCGAGGGCGACTTCCTCGTGCTCATCGGCTGGGATTCCCAGTCCTAGGCGTCGTGCGCTAAGCTCGTAGTCGGAAGCCGCATTATGAAGATCACCGTCGTTGCCGTGGGCAAGCTGAAGGAGCGCTTCTGGGCCGATGCGTGCGCGGAATACCTCAAGCGCCTTTCGGGCTATGCCAAGGTAAACGTGCGCGAAGTGGCCGACGTCGACCCCGCCCGTGCGGGCGGCGTTGCGCCGGCGCGCGCCAAGGAGGGTGCCGCCATTCTGGCCGCCATTCCCGATTCGAGCCACGTAGTGCTCATGGCCATCGAGGGAAAGCAGCGCACGAGCGAGCAGTTCTCGCGTCGTCTTGATGCGTTGTGCTTGCAGGGGTCAAGTGACATCTGCTTTGTCATCGGCGGCTCGGACGGCGTGGATGCGGCCGTGTACGCGCGTGCTAACGAAACCTTCTCTTTCGGGCCGATCACCTTGCCGCACAACCTCGCGCGCGTGGTCTTGCTCGAACAGCTTTACCGAGCGATTAAAATCTCGAGGAACGAACCCTATCACAAGTAAGATGTGCCGCTTGGGCTTCGAGCGCAAAGCAGCACGTTGGGAAAGGCGCAGCGCATGGATGCAGCGAAAATCGAAGAGGGCGTACGGCTCATTCTCGAGGGCATTGGGGAAGATCCTAACCGCGAGGGTCTGCTGAACACGCCGGCGCGCGTGGCCCGCATGTACCAGGAGGTGTTCGCCGGCATGACCGAGGACCCGGCGAAGCATTTCGAGGTCATGTTCGACGAGGGCACCGAGGAAATGGTGCTGGTGGGCGACATCCCGTTCTACTCTATGTGCGAGCATCATCTGGTGCCGTTTTTCGGCAAGGCTCATGTGGCCTACATTCCGTCGGCGGGCGGGCGCATCTGCGGCATCTCGAAGCTGGCGCGCCTGGTGGATGCGTTCGCGAAGCGTCCGCAGGTGCAGGAGCGCCTGACCAAGCAGGTGGCCGACACGCTTATGGAGCAGCTTAAGCCCCAGGGTGTCATCGTGGTGCTTGAGGCCGAGCACATGTGCATGAGCATGCGCGGCGTGAAGAAGCCGGGTTCGAAAACCACCACCAGCGCCGTTCGCGGTATCTTCGAAAGCCACGACGCCACGCGCGCCGAGGCCCTTTCGCTTATTTTCGCCGGCAGGTAAGGGGCATAGCCCGGGCGCTCAAAAGGGTGCCCGAAAGGGGTCGGAGGGATTTCGGGCGCGGCCGTGCGCTCCGCTGCCGATCGAGGCTTTGCCCGCCGCGGAGGCGGGCAAGCTTTGCGTATAATGCAATTCGCCAGCTTTTGAACCAGAAGGAGAACCCTATGAAGTGCGTCGTTTCCGTTTTGGGTAAGGACCGTACCGGTATCGTTGCCGCCGTTGCCACCGTGCTGACCGAGTGCAACGCCAACATCGACGACATCAGCCAGACCATCTTGGGCGAGGGCGAGATCTTCTCGATGACCATGCTGGTTACGCTGGCGCCTGAAGCGTGCGGCTTCAATGAGGTGCAGGATAAGCTGACCAAGGTCGGCGAAGACCTGGGCATTCAGGTAATCATCCAGCGCGAAGACGTGTTCCAGATGATGTATAAGGTGTAGTCAACCCGTTGACTACGTTATCTGGAGTCGTCGGCGTATTGCCTGATCAGCGGCTTTTGCAACGCCGATGACCTCAGATTATCCTTTCACGGTGCGCGTTCCCCGCGACCACATGATTGCTCTTATGAAGGGGCAGGTGAAGCGCTGCGTGCGCGTGCACGCATCATGAACACGCCTGCTAAGCGAACGTCTCCTCGTACCAGGTGAGGAGCTCGTCCTCCTTCTCCGGCTCGAACTCGAAGCCGTCCAGCGCCTTGTTGCTCGCGCAGGCGAGCGCGTTGGCCTGCGTCTCGGCGGTGACCTTCGCGTAGATCTCCGTGGTGGTGACGGAGGAATGTCCGAGGAGCTGGGATATGACGTGAAGCGGCACGCCAGCGCTGACAAGGTGCGTCGCCTTGCTGTGGCGCATCATGTGCGGGGTGACCTTCGCCGGAACCTCGGGGCACTTCCCGGAGCGGGCCTTCTCCGCGTACTTGCCCACCACGTAGGCGATGCCGTCGCGGGTGAGCTTGTCTCCCTTGGGCCCCACGAACAGGAGGTCCTGCCCGGTTGCGCCTTTCCGGTGCTTGCCGATGTACATGGCGACGAGCTCGGAGGTCTGACGGGCTATCGGAACGCGGCGGGTCTTGCGGCCCTTTCCCGTCACGATGAGGAAGCTGCTCGCCTGGGAGTCCGGGCGCTGGAGGCAGACGCGGTCCAGCGTGAGGTCGGCGAGCTCCTGCACGCGCACTGCCGAGTCGTAGAGGAGCTGTAACATCGCGAGGTGCCTGATGCCGCCCTCGTTCGCCTCCTCGAGGATGGCGTGCACCGCGTCCTCCGTCATGTACTTGACCGACGCCTCGCCGCCCTTCTTCCTCTTTATGCTCAGGATGGTGGTGCAGACGTCGATGTACCCGGGGTCCCTGTACTGCAGGTAGGAGCAGAACGAGCGCAGGGCGGACAGCCTGTTGTTCCTGGTCGACACGGAGCACCCCTGGGACTGCTCGAGCCAGTTGAGGTAGCCGAACACGGTGTTGGGGTCGAGGTCGCGCAGGGAGACGTCCTTCGGGGAGATGCCCCTCTCCTCCTTCATGTACTTCAGCAGCGAGATGAACATCCCCTTGTAGGACCTTATGGTGTGGGGGCTCAGGCCCATGATCCTGGGCAGGAAGTCGTTGAGGAAGTCCGCGGTGTAGCGTTGGAAGTCTTTACGCATGGGGTGCTCCTATCAGGAAGATGCGGTCGGCGGCTGCCGAGGTCTTGTCGAGGACGAAGCGGCGGCCCGACTCCGTCAGGTGCAGGTAGTACTCGGTGTCGGAGATGTTGCTGTGGCCCATGTACGCGGCGAGGACCGGCAGCATCGCGTAGGGGTCGCCGCCGTCCCTCATGAATCGGTCGAGGGAATGGCAGGCGAACGTGTGCCTCAAATCATGGACCCTGGGCAGTCGCCCCTTCTCCGTCCTGATTCCCAGCTTGTCGCAGGCGCACTTGAACGAGTGCCTGATGGCGTCGCTGGTGTAGAAGTCCTCCCTCGTGACCGAGGGGAACACGGGCGCATCCGGCGGGGCGCCGTCGAGCCTCATCTCGTCCCAGTAATCGGCGAAGCAGCTTGCCAGCGATGGCGACATCGGGAGCTGGCGCCTCTTCCCGCCCTTCGCGTTGTTGATCGAGAGCACGCCGTTTCCGACGTCGACCTCCCACACCTTGAGGTCGAGCGCCTCCCCGATGCGGGTCCCGCAGCCGTAGATGGTCCTGAACAGCATCGGCTGGACCTTGCTTCGGTTCGGGAACCTCCTGTCGTGCGGCAGCGAGTCGAAGTGAGCCATGAGCGCGGCGATCTCGTCCTCGGCGAAGACGTAGGGCTCGTACCTGGGCCCCTTCGCCGGTATGAACCTCTCGGGCAGGACGAAGCACTCGATCCCCAGCCCTTCGATGAACAGGCCGAGCTGCCTCATCAGGGTCAGGCGCTTCTTCCTGTTGGCGTCGCTCTCCCCCGGCCTGCGCTCCGTCCAGTCCATCACGAGCTTCTGGGGCAGCGGGCCCTCCTCGCCGGCTCGGGCGCCCTCGATGTCCTCGCTGATCTTGCGCAGGTCGTAGAGCACGCCCTCGCCGTACTTGTAGCCCATGGCCCGCTTGAAGGCGACGAACTGGCGGTACAGCTCGGCGCAGGGGCCCTCGAACGCGCAGTCGCCTAGATCGAGCATGGCGGCACCTCCAACGCGACGGAGCGCAGCCTCTCCAGGTCGATCGAGAGGTAGCGGCGGGTCATGTTGCCGTCCTTGTGCCCGGTGAGGTGGCCGATCACGTAGTAGGACACGCCAGCCTCCAGCATGGCGGTGGCGAGCGAGTGGCGAAGCGCGTGAGGGCCGTGCTTGCGGCGGGTGGTGTCGACGCCCGCCTTCTCGAAGCAGCGCGTCATCGCGGAGAAGATGGGGTTCGACGACGTGGGGAAGGGCTTGTACGGCGGCCTCGAGCTCAGGAAGACCGTGCGCTCGTCGCTGCGCGGCCGCTCGTTCTTCAGGTAGTCGAGGAGCGCGAGCTTCACCTGCTTGGTGAGGTGGTATGTGATCGGCTCGCCCGTCTTGGACTGGACCTTCACGATCCGCCCCGCCCGCCAGTCGATCTCGTCCAAGGTGAGGGTGAGGACGTCCTTCTTGCGCATCGCGAACTGAGCCACGAGCGCGAGCATCGCGGTGTTGCGCCTGGGGTTGTCGCCATCGGTGCGTGCGGCCTCCATAAGCGCGGCGATCTCCTCGGCGCTGTAGACCGACGGGAGCTGCGGCTCGCCCTTGGCGTGCCTCGAGCCGAGGAGGACGGACGTTCGGTGGGCCATCTCGCGCTCGCGCTCCATGAGGCGCAGGAACTCGATGATGTCGACGCGCGCCCTGTCCAGGGTCGTGGCCGCTGCCGTCTCCTTGAGCCAGCTCAGGTAGCCTATGACGAGGTCGGGGCTGATGTCCTCTATCTTCTCGATCCTGTCGCCCACCCACCAGAGCATCTTCCTCACCTGGTAGGTTCGGCATCTTACGGAATCCTCGCTTAGCGAGCGCCTGATCAGGCTCTCGCGGTACTGGGCCAGCGCCGGCTTGAGCGCTTCGGGCGCCTCGTAGGTGTTCCTGCCCGCCCTCGAGCTCTTCTTCTCGCCCTTTGAGAAGGTGAGCAGGATGCGCGCGCTCTGCAAGGGCCTGCTCTGATCGTAGAAGAGGGGGCCGTCCGCAAGGCCCTCGCTGTCTCGCCACCCGTTGACGAGCTCTTCGCTCAGCACCGTCTCGCCCGTCGAGTCCGCGTAGGCGAGCAGCCTCCTCCATGCCCTGGAATGGTCCGAGATCGTTCGCTCCGAGTACCCCTGCTCCCTCATCAGGCTGGTCAGCTCCTCTATGGCTGGCCGGATCTCCTTCTTCATCGCATTCTCCTTTCCGGTTGGGGCCAGTTGTCGCGGTTCGTGCCGATTTCCGGCTGCTGTCGGCCGGACGGCCCGATCCGCCTCAAAGGGTACGCGGTGACAGGAGGGCGGGTCTATTGCCAGGCTATGTTGGTCGGGGTATGCGGAGCCTTCCGCCCTGGTCAGTCGGTAGAGTGTCGTGGTTCCTATGAGGTGCTTCTCGCAGATCTCGGCTATCTTCATCGCGCCCGACTTTCGATCGGCGCGGATGGACTCTATGACCTGCGCTGAGTACTGCTTTCGGGGGACGACGTCGTCGGGCATGACGGCGTGGGTGGCGCCGCATCCCCTGCATCTGACCCGCTTTATGGTGCGGCCCTCCTCGCCGCATTCCGTGACGAGGAACCGCCTGTAGGACCCGTGTCCGACGTAGCCGCACGCCGCCCCGCACTCGGGGCAGGCCATGTCGTCCAGGTTGCATTCGCGCGAAGGCATGAGTAACATGAATGCTACCTTTCGGGGCGAACCCGCCCCAGGGCGCAGGGATGCGACGGCGGTCCGTTGCTTGCAGGCTTCTCCGACGCCGTCGCATCCCGTTTATTCGGTTTTCAGCAACCGCCGGAGCTAACCGGCCGCGCTCCTTTCATCGTTGTCCTTCGCGCTGCTCAGAGAATAGCATCTTCGACGAGGTCGCGGGTCCGATTGCCCGAAAGCCGCGAGCTGGCCCGAGTCGCTCCCAATACGAGAAAAGCCCCTTCCGGCAACGGGAGGGGCTACTGTGGATGGTGCTTTCGTGTCGAAGGGTCGAGATGCCCTGCTTCGTGCCGCTATCGGATTGCATCCGGCGTCTCGGGGGCCTGCGGGGCTTCTGCACCGCCCTTCTTCTCCATGGCGATCACCGCCGCGGCCAGGATGATGCAGAACCCTCCGAACACCACGAGGTCCTGCCATGCGCACTGCGGGTTGCAAACCCCCGGTATGGAGTAGACCGTCATGTACAGCAGCGTGTAGTCGTTCATGAGCGCGGGGAGCCACCCTCCGATCTTGCAGGCTATGAGCGCGAGGGCGAACAGCAGGAACCCCGGCGGAAACAGCCCGAAGAGCTGACCGGCCAGCATTCCCAGGAGGCCGCCGCATACGAACGGGGCCAGCGACGCCTTGGAGGGCGTCTTCTCCACCATCAGGTAGGCGGTCAGGCTCAGGAGCACGATCCACCCCGTGCCTATCCCGACGAGCTGCAACCCCAGCACGATCGCTACGGCCACCGCGAGGATCGCGAGCGCCGCGCCCCATGCCTTGAGCGCCTTCCCTGCTCTCTTCTCTGTCATGGACCCTCCCTTTCCTTTCATCGGCTCTCGGCGGGCGGAGGGGCGTCTGAACTGAGCCCCTCCGCCTCCTAGGCCCTTACTGGCCCTGCGGAACGAACAGCGCCATCTTCGTCTTGTCGATCTTCTCCGCCAGCTCGGCTACCGTGCCGTACTGGATGGCGAAGGACTGGCAGTGGTGGACGCACGAGGGCTTCCTCCCGGACGCAACTCGGTCGGCGCACAGGTCGCACAGCTCGCCGAAATGCGGCACGAAGTCCATCTCCCATCGGCCGTCGGGCTTTTGGAAGGGCCCGAACTTCGTCACGAGCACGCCGTACTGGCCCGCCCCCAGCCCGTGAGACTTCTTGCAGGCGACCTCGCAGGCGTGGCAGCCGCTGCAGAACTCGTAGTCAACCAGCAAACCCTTAAGCTCCTTAGCCATTGAACGGCCCTCCTTCTCGGATGATGGTCTCGGTGGGATTCGGCACGGAGCCGTCGTCCTTGTAGATCCTGCAAATCTGGCACTTGTACGGGGCTCCCAGGCCCACCGGCCCGATCTGCTCCATCGGCGTGAGGTTGTTGATGTTGGAGTCGAAGACGCCGTACAGCGAGGGCTCGGCGGCCTCCCGCTCGGGGAACCACCAGCCGTGCTCGGAGGAGACCAGCCAATCGGGGTGGGACGGGTTCAGGTGCGCCCTCTGGCGGCAGCGGCCTCGCATGTTCTCGACCCAGATCCAGTCGCCCTCCTCGATTCCGTTGGCGGCAGCGACGGCGGGGCTGATCTCGGTGATCGGGTCGGGGTGGAACTCGCGCATCGTCTCCAGGTTGCGGTGCTCGGAGTGGAAGAACTCGAAGGAGCGCATGCCCGTGGTGAGCACGTAGGGGTACTCCCGAGCGAGCTCGGGCGTGGAGACCGGGCTCTCGGGCGGCTCGCAGAAGAACGGCAGCGGGTCGAGGCCCCAGGCCTCGAACAGCACGCTCTTGAACTCGTAGAGGCCCGTGGGCGTCATGAAGCCCGGCTGGCCGTCGGGGCGCAGGAGGCCCTTCTCGTACTTGCGGTAGGGGTACTCCTCCTCCCACATCATGACGTCCTCGCGCAGGTCCTCCCAGGTGAAGCCCGCCTTCTGGGGCCACGGCTTGTCGGGCGAGCCGCCTCCCTGGATCCACCACGTGATCAGCTCGGTGTCGGTTTCCCACGGCCAGTTCTCGGGCTTGAGCCTCTTGCCGACCTCGAGGATGATGGTCTCGTCGGACTTGCACTCCTCGTGCTGGGTCACCTGCACGAGCGACCTCATCGGCCAGTTCCAGGCGCGCGCCGAGTTGCGCTCGCAGCTCATGGCGCAGGGGAGGACGAGGTCGGCGCATGCGACGATGGTGGGGGTCTTCACCGCGTCGACCACCACGATGAAGGGCACGCGCTTCAGGGCGCGGTAGACGCGCGGGGAGTCGGCGCCCATGTTGGCGATGGGGTTGGTGCCCTGCATCCATATCATGCGCACGGGGTACGGCTCGTCCGTCTCTATTGCCCGAAGCACGGCGTCCTCCTGCGCGAGCTGCGCGAAGCCTCCGCGGTGGAGCGGGGTCGAGTCCTCGCCGATGCGCTTCTTCATGAGCTCGGGGTCGACGGCGAACTGACCGCAGCTGTAGTTGTCGCACACGTTGTACGCGGAGATGGCGAACACGTTGCCGCCGGGGACGTCGAGGTTGCCGCACATGGCCCCTAGGTGGCTGAGCGCCGCGGCCGCCTGGACTCCGTGCGTCTGCTGGTCGAGCGAGACGCCCCACTGGATCGCGGCGGGCTTCGCGGTCGCGAAGGCGCGGGCCGCCTTCCTGATCTCTTCGGTGTCGAGGTAGCAGATCTCCGCGGCGACCTCGGGCGCGTACTCGGCTGCGCGGGCCTTGAGCTCGTCGAAGCCGAACGTCCACTTCTCCACGAACTCGTGGTCGTAGAGGTCCTCCTCGACGGCCACGTTGATCATGGCGAGGGCGAGCGCGGCGTCGGTGCCCGGGCGGATCGCAAGCCATTGCTCCGAGCGCACCGCGAGCCAGGTCATCCGCGGGTCGATGGTGATGAGCCTCGTGCCCATGCGCATGAGGTCGACGATCCAGTGCCCGTAGAACCCGTCGGCGTTGGACGCGACGGGGTTGTTGCCCCATACGAGGACGAGCTCGGGCTTCGTCCAGTTCTCATCGAGGTAGCGCTTCTCGTGGAACTGCGCCGCGTCGACCACCCACAGGCCGCCTCCGTAGAGGGCGCACCCGATGATTCGGGGCAGGTAGCACGCGTCGCCGGAGAGGAAGCCGCCCGACATGTTGGGCGAGCCGAAGCCCATGAACGTGAGCATGGGGACCTGCCATACGACGTTCCTGCCCGTGCCCTGCATGCCGACGATGGACTGGGGGCCGTAGTTTTCCCAAACGTCGTGGACGTTTTCGACGATGATGTCGTAGGCCTCGTCCCAGGTGATCTGCTCCCACTTGTCCTCGCCGCGCTCGCCGACGCGCTTCATCGGATGCCCGAGGCGCTCCGGGTGGTTGACGGTTTCGAGCATGTTGAGGCAGCGCATGCACAGGCGGCCGCTGTTGTACGAGCTCCGCGGGTCGCCCTCGACGTCGACGAGGTTGCCGTCTGCGTCGGTGTAGTAGAGAAGGCTGCAGCTGTCGTGGCAGCCGGGTGCGGTGTACTGCGCGCTTCGCGTGACCGTCAGGTCGCCCTCCTGCCAGCGCCATTCGTTGCGGTAGACTCCCTCATCGTAGTCTCGAGGGATGATCTCAGATGGATCTCTGCGCATAGAAATACCCCCTTCTGCCCCGCTTGACGCGGGATTCGATTGCTTCTTGTCATCTCGCAACTGGCCAGCTGAAGAGGTGATGCTTGTGCGCAGGTAGAGGATAGGCCCGCACGGGCGCGGCCGAACCCAAAATTAAGTTATGGGCGCATGACGATTCGTTATGCGAAGGGCGCTCGGCCCGCGGCCGCGAGCTCCAGGACGGGCCGCAGGGCCGGTTCCGGATTCACGACTCGCCGAATACGGCGCACGTCTCGGCCCTCGCGCATTCCGCGAGGTCGTCGGCCAGGGGGGCCAGGATGGGGTCGACGTAGGCGATGCACAGGTCGATGCTCTCGCTCGCGGGCAGGTTCCCCGATATGGGGACGGGGACGAGGCCGACGGCGACGGCCTCGGGGAGCTCGAGGTTCGGCCCGATGTACACGCCCCCCATCGAGGCAGCCTGGATGAAGCCGCTCTCGGGGCTGTCGACGAGAGTGAATTCCTCCATGCTCAGCCCCGACGCCATCAGGTTGCGGATGCCGAGGTGGATGACGTCTGACGAGGCGGATGACGCAGGCGCGAGGATGCGCTCCTGGCGGAGGTCCTCGAGCGATACCGCCTCCAGGCTGGCGAGGGGGCTGTCGGCGCTTACGTAGGCGTACGGCCTGCTGGTGCAGACGTGCCTGGAGGGAATCCCCGTGTCGCGCAGGTCCGCCTGCGAGACCACCGCGGCGTCGATCTCCCCGGTCACGAGCTTGTCCACCAGCTTCACGCTTCGGTCCTTGAAGAGGCGCACGTTCGTCGCCTGGCGGATGGCGTAGAGCCTTCTCAGCGCGCCGGGAAGCCAATAGGTGCTGTAGGGGGTTGCGTAACCGAGGGCTATGGAGGTGAGCTTTCCGTCGGCTATGTCGGAGGCCTCGCGCAGGGCCTTGTCCGCGATGTCCCGGATGCCCGCGAGGCTGCCCGCGAGGCTCTTGCCCGCCCGGGTCAGCCGTATGCTGTTTCGGCTGCGCGTGAAGAGCGCGAATCCGAGCTCTTCCTCCAAGGCCTTGATCTGGCGGGTGACCGCGGGCTGCGTCAGGAACAGCTCCTCCGCGGCACGGGAGAAGCTCCCCCACTTTGCGACGCAGAGGAAAACCTCGTATTTGCTGCCGAGCATGCGACCCCCTTCGAACGCAGGCTGCTGACGTGACGCTCCCCATGATACCAGCCGCCGGGGATGCCCGGCTCCGCGGTGAGACAGTGCCTGCTTCCGAGAGAGCGGGCTCCCGACAAGGGGCGCGGTCGTCTCGATCGAGCTCCCGCCGAACTCTTTGGTATGATCTTAGGGGGAAGGAGCCGTGTCCATAATGACTTATCAGCAGATCCTCATCGTTATATCCCTCGTGACCACGAGAAGCTTCACTGCAACGGCGAGGGAGTTGTTCCTGACGCAGCCGACGGTCACGCATCATGTCAAGGCCCTTGAAAAGGAACTCGGCGTGACCCTCTTTGATCGGACGAGCGCGTACGTGGTCCCGACCAAAGCGGGGGAGGCCCTTTACGAGAAGGCCCTCGACTTGCGCAAGGCGTACCTGGCGGCATACGAGGCCGTCCGGCCGTACTCCGCCAGAAGCGGTCGCGTGGTCATCGGGTGCCACCGGCTCCTGGTTTTCTACGACAACGCCGTTCTCGAGGCCTTTCTCGGGCACGTGGAGCGCTCGATGCCCCACCTGTCCTTCGAGACGTCCCTCGTCGACCGCTTTGAAGACGGGGTCAGCAGGCTCCTTGACGGGAGCCTCGACTTCCTCATCGGGGATACCGACGACCGCGCCGTCGAGAGGGCCTCGCTCGAGCGCCTCCCTATCATGGAGCACCGGCACTACGCGTGCGTGAGCCGGAGCTCGCAACTCGCGGATAGGCCCTTCTTGTCTTGCCGGGACCTTGAAGGCCAGACCGTGTTTCTGTACAACGACGGAATACGGCCGTACTTCTCGTCGATATGCGCCGAAATCGAGGATGCTTGCGGGGCGCCTCCCGTCACGAAGGCGGTTGAGACCTACTCGTTCGCCCTGCCCCGCATCGAGCGGGGCGAGGGCGTTACCATCTCCCCGCTCGCGTCTCCGCAGCGGCCGGGCCTTGCCTACGTTCCGCTCATCACCTCAAACCCGGGGCGGGTGGGCCTGCTGTGGCGCAAGGAACCTGCCGGCGAAACGCTTGCCCGACTTTCCGCCGTTCTGGCGGAGTGCCTTACGGAGGCCCATGGAAGCGTCTGGGCTAAGGGGGTTTAGGGGGCGATCTGATGCTCTGTCTATAGAATCCGTCTATTGATCCATCGAAAACGGGCATTTCTCATCGTCTGTCTGCGCGACGTATACTCCTCGACGACGGCCCGGCTCGCGGCGCCGTCGGAATACGTGGCAAGGAGGAAGACATGAGCATCAACCAAGGCGGCATCACCCGTCGCGATATGCTGAGGGGATCGGCGCTTCTCGTTGGATCGTCGGCGCTCGGAGCGCTCGTCGGCTGCGCCCCCTCGGCGGAGCAGGGGCCTGAGGCGCAGGGAGGCGGCCAGGAGGCGCTCAGCCAGACGGCCCCGAGCTTCATGGTTGCGCCTGACCCCGTAGACGAGTCCCAGGTAACCGAGGTCGTGGTTGCGGACGTCGTGGTCGTCGGGTGCGGCGTCGCGGGCCTTGCGGCTGCCCGCTCTGCGCAGGAGGCCGGCGCATCCGTTGCCGTCATCGAGAAGTCGGAGAGCTTTAACTGCCGCTCGGGCCAGTACGCGGTCTACAACAGCTCCATACAACGCGCCAACGGAATGGATTATGACGTCGACGCCGCCATCGAGAACCTCATGGTCTGCATGGGGTATCGAGCCGATCAGCGGCTTTGGAAGCTCTGGCGCGATAGCAGCGGCGAGGCCTTCGACTGGTTCCTGGAGCCCGCCAACGGCGACGTGGATCTTTTGCCCATGGATGCGATGGCGTATGGCAGCGCATCCATCTCCCTCCAGCCGCTCCATTACCCTGCGCCCGAAGCCTATGACCCCGCCAACGAGACGTGGCCGTCCTACCCCGAGGCCTCGTTCGCGTTCGTGCCTTCTCAGAGGCCCATCATGGAGCTTAACTTCAAAGCCGCGCAGGATGCGGGCGTCGATTTCCATTTCGCAACGTGGGCTCGGCAGCTTATCCGCCCGAACAACGAAGGCCCGGTGTTGGGCGTGATCGCCCAGACGAAGGAGGGCGGGTACGTCAAGTTCGAGGCCTCCAAGGCCGTCATTTTGGCCGCGGGCGGATACGGGCACAACACGGAGATGGTGCAGTACTACACCGGCAAAGCGCTCGAGTGCCCCATGTGGTTCGACGTAGACGCGAACGGGGAGTTCACGAACCAAGGCGAGGGCCAGATGATGGGCATGTGGGCCGGCGCTCTGATGGAGGACGGCCCGCATATTCAGGGCAACCATTCCCTTGGCGGTGCGCTGGGGGTCGACGGGTTCTTCATGTGCGACCTGGCCGGCCGCCGATTTATGAACGAGGACGCCGGCGGGCAGCAGCTCACCAACCGCCTCATGCGCCTGCCCGGCCTCTCGTGTTGGAGCGTTTTCGATGACGACTACCCGATCCACGTCGAGTTCATGGGCTGCTCCCACGGCTCGGTGAACCACGTCGTTTCCGCCGACAGGCTTCCCGGTCTCGAAGGCGCCGAGATGACCATAGGGCGCCATGCGATAACGAGCCGCGAGGCCGTCGAGGCGCAGAGCCTCAAGGCCGACACGCTCGAGGAGCTGGCGGATCTCATGGGGCTACCGGCCGACGCGAAGGTGCGCTTCCTTGCCGAGGTTGAGCGCTACAACGAGTTGTGCGCCAAGGGCGTGGACGAGGATTTCGGGAAGTCTTCCTCGCGTATGTTCGGGATACTGAAAGCTCCGTTCTACGCTTCTCAGGTGGCGCCAGGCCCGATGCTCGAGTGTATGGGGGGCCTCGTCATCGACAGCGAGAGCATGCTGGTCCTCGACACCGCGTTCGCACCCATCGAGGGGCTGTACGCCGTCGGCAACAACATGGGCGGCCGATTCCTCGTGGACTATCCGACCACGCTTGCCGGCATGAGCCACTCGACCTGTTTGACCTTCGGATACCTTGCGGGCAGGGCGGCGGCGAAGGCGTAACCCAGAATCCTGCCCAAGCCCTTCGGACTTGCTCGGAATCGGCATAACTCGAGCTGAGCACCTGAAGAGAGGTCGATCTGAGCCGTGCGGGATGACCAGTTGAAAATACGGGAGGGGCCCCGTTCCGCTTTCGCATGAGTGCGCGGAACGGGGCTCTTTCCATGCCCGCCACACTCGGATCGCCCTCTGCGGGAGATGTCTTTGTCGTGCGACGCAGGCGAGATCCTCCGATTTGTCTAGCGCGCTGCTGCGAGAGCGGGTTTCTCGAGGGCTTGCGATTAGGCTGTTGACGTAATCCGAAGCGACAAGGCGATTTGATGGTTGCGTCGCCTGTTCGTGTTCTCGTCCCCCAGATTACGTGAAAAGGGCGGCTACCCCAGATAAGCTCGATTATCTGGACCCCAAGATAAGATGTATAAGGTGTAGTCAACCCGTTGACTACGTTATCTGGAGTCGTCGGCGTATTGCCTGATCAGCGGCTTTTGCAACGCCGATGACCCCAGATTATCCTTTCACGGTGCGCGTTCCCCATGGCTACATGATTGCTCTTACGAAGGCGAAGATGAAGCGCGGCGTGCGTATGCACGCATCATGGACACTATCAGGAATTCCCGATAACGTGCGTTATCGGGAAGATAGCAATATCACGAACAACTCTCTTGCATTATGCTTGACCAGCGCGTTTGCTCGAAATGTTGCTGATATTGGCCAGCCGCCAAATCGTAGGAATTCAGGAGAGGGCTTGCGGCTTCGAGTAAACTTCCGAAATATTATTCTCTAAATCCAATCGGTTCAAATGTCAAGGTATTTGCTTGAGCAATGCTTGACAGCCGACTGTGGCGAAGTCGGCTGCGATCGAACAAGGGATTCGCTCGGCTTACAGCTCGAAGGAGCTAGTCATCCTGGACGGATGGGGTTGGTTGAGCAGTTCGTAAAGCCTTCGCGGGATAATGCCCTCGATCAGCTCGGCAAGGCGCGCCGCGTCGTAGGGCATTCCGGAGAGGACCCACTTCGACACGGCGTCGGTCTCGGCCGTGATGTGCGAGCGGATCTGGAAGAGCAACTCCTCGTCGACCTTCACGCCCCTGTACTCGGTCAGCGTTTCGACGGGGACCTCCTCTCGACGTCTGCGCTGATGCTCGACGAGCGACTGGAACCCCTCCGTCTTGAACGCGGGGATGTAGAAGTTGCGCATCTTCTGAACTTCGAGGGAGTTGCGGTAGTTCGCCTCGTACCAGGAGAGCGTGCGCCCGATCTCATACAGGTAGGTGGACGCGATGAGCTCGAAGTGCCACTGGGGGATCTCGAACTTATCTGCGAAGTAGCGGTAGAACGTGGGCCGGGATATGCCGGCCTCCTTGCAGATGGCGGCCGTCGATATCTCGTTGAGCGTGCCCCTCTCCATGAGCTTGTTCGCCGCGCGCACGATCTTCATGCGCATCTCGTGCTCGGTTTTGTCTACGAACCGCATCGTCGCCCCCTTAGCGTTTCGGTTTTCGCGAACGGGACCCCGAACTCGCCCCCCGATGACAGGATAAAACAACCGAAGGATGCTTGTAATTCCGCATTTAACGTTTCTCTAAAACTGTAAGGCCGTCTGAAACAAGCCGGTGGTTCTGAAAGTTTCCAGGCCTCTCGCCACGATGTTTACTCGTCTCAAGGCAAAAAGGTTGCCGACTTCAGAGAGGAGAAGACGGATGAGCGAAAACTACGTTCTCGTGGACCACGAGAAGCCCTTCCGATACGACGAGGACGGCCTGCACGTCACGCGCGGCAGCGCCTGGTCCGGCCCGGGCTGCCACATCGGCTGCGGCGTGCTGGTGTACACCGACGACGAGGGCAAGCTGGTGAAGGTGGAGGGCGACAAGGAGAACCCCTTCAACAAGGGCCGCCTGTGCACGCGCTGCCTTGCGCTGACCGAGATGGTCTACAACGAGGGCCGCATCACCACGCCGATGAAGCGCGCGTTCGAGGATCGCGGTCTCGACAGGTGGGAGCCCATCAGCTGGGACGAGGCCTACGACCTCATCTACGACAAGTTCATGCAGATCAAGGAGGAGTCCGGCCCCTGGGCCATCGGCTTCTGGCAGGGCACCGGCCGCGACATCGCCGCGTGGATCACGCGCCTTGCCTGGTCGTTCGGCTCCCCGAACTACTGCTTCAACATGACGGGCATGTCCTGCTACGTCCCCCGCGTGGCCGGCTGCGCCGCCACCACCGGCGCCTTCTGGGTGGGCGACTTCTCCCAGCAGTTCGCCGACCGCTACGACAACCCCGAGTGGAAGGCCCCCGCGAACATCGTCATCTGGGGCAACAACCCGCTCGTCTCCAACTCCGACGGCCTGTACGGCCACTGGATCGTGGACTGCATGAAGCGCGGATCCGAGCTCATCGTGATCGACCCGAAGGTCACCTGGCTCGCCGCCAAGGCCAAGCACTACCTGCAGATCCGCCCCGGCACCGACGCCGCGCTGGCCCTCGCCATGGTGCGCTGCATCGTGAAGGAGGACCTCTACGACCACGACTTCGTCGACTGCTGGTGCTACGGCTTCGACGAGCTGGTGGCCGCAGCCGAGCCCTACACCCCCGAGAAGGCCGCCGAGATCACCTGGATCCCCGCCGAGAAGATCGAGGCCGCGGCGCGCGCTTTTGCTACCGGCGGCTCCGGCGTCATCCAGTGGGGCGTCGCGGTCGACATGACCAAGGA
>JAFSHA010000104.1 GCA_017440565.1 Eggerthellaceae bacterium
TCGTGGAGGATGAGCCATGCTTGGACGAGCCGGAGCTGCTTTACGGGAAGGCTTCCGGCGAGAAGCTCGCCGTCGATCGCCACCGAGGCCTTGTGCTCCCCATAGGTTACGTGAACGTGCGGCTTGTGGTGCTGCTCGTCGTCGAAGAAGAGCATCTTGATCACAAGGCCGTAAAACCTGCTTAGCTCGGGCATGCGAAATCCTTCCATTCTTCCTTCATGGAAAGTATGGCACGTTGTCGCGCAGGTCGGGCGGGTCTTTACGAGAAAAGCGCCTAGATTGCCCCCGTTTACCCCGCGATTGAGCGGAATGCCCATCTGCGCCCCTTCGCCAGCCATGCCGCATCGCCGTCGAAGCGGACGTCGGGGCCTGCATCGAAAAGCTCCGCAGACGACCGTTCTTCAGGCAATCGACAGAAAGCCGAAAGTCCAGATGGAAACCCCAAACCGTCACAATGCTGGGGTTTCCGTGATTATTGCCGTTGGTTTCGCACTCTGATTGCGCGCATGTTCACGCCCGTTTTTCGGGTTCGTTCACGCCGCCCGCCCAACGCGCGTTGCCGGCAATGTTCACATGCTCGACGTTCGAGCTTTCGCCTTAGGGCGCCGGGAGTCGACCGGGCGCATGCGGAACCCCCTCGCGCTTATGCGAAGGGCGGGGTGTGCAGGCCGACGGCGTCTCCGTGTCGAGGTGCCATTCGGCGACAAACCATGCGGCTACTGGGTAAGGTGATTCCAGAAATACTCGAACGTCGCGTCGCTTCTGCTTGCCAGGCACGCCGTCACCACGTGCGCGGCGGCAGCCTCGTCTGAGATCGGGATCGCCTTAGACCCGAAGATTCCGAAGGCCGAGAGGAACGAGGGCATCACGAAGACCTCCTCCTCCTGCTCGACGAACGCAAACGAGGCGGCGGTGTCGGTGACCGCAACGAAGAACGCTGGCGCGAGGTCGCATGACGAGAATATGCTCTCCACAGCCTGGCGATAGCTGGCGATCTCCAGGCAACCCGGCACGAGAACGGGGAACTCCGCAAGCTCCTCCAGCGTGACCGAGCTTCGCCCGAAGAGCGGATGGCCCGCCCCGACCCAGGCGGTGAAGGTCGTCGGGAAGCACTCGCGGGTCACGACGTCGGGAGGTGCTGCATCGCCCTTCGCCACGAGCATGTAGCACAGGTCCGACTCGCCTTGGCGAAGGACGTCGAGCTCGCTCAGGGACCTGACGGTGGGGACCGTGGCGAAGCGTACGTCGGGGAAGGCGGCGCAGGTCGCGCGCTTTGCCTCGTTGAGCCTCCTGAGCGATGGCTCCGGGTACGCGTCCGACAGCGCGTGCCTCATCAGCGTGATCCCGCTGCTCTGCCGCTTGCTGCTCTTCCGGCATCTGGAGATGACGGAGTCCATCTCCCCGAGCATGCGCGATGCGGCAACAAGGAACTCCTCGCCCTCGTGGGTGAGGGATATGGGCTTGCTCCTGACCACGAGGGGGAATCCCACCTCCTTCTCGAGATCAGAGATATGAGAGCTCAGCCTCGACTGCGCCATGTTCAGCTTGCGCGCCGCCACGCTGAAGCTCAGATGCTGGGCCAAGGCGATGAACTCGCGCAGGACCTCTGTTCTCATGCGGCCTCCCTTCGCCGTAGGACGCAGCTGCCGTACGCCGTTGAGGGCGGGGCCGAGCGAATTCGGCAGACACGTGCCCATTTTGCCAAACCGACATCCCCGAGGGGGCGGAAAAGGCGGATAAGGTCTATCCGTTTTTCGGAAGCAAGCGGTCGCTATTTCGCATTTTACGTATCTCATCAGGCTTTTCTATCATTTGCGACCGCGAGGCGGGCCCATGGGCCCGCCTCGGTAGGTCAAGAAAAGCAAGGAGGGGTTATTGTGAATAGCACCAAGACGCCTTCGTCGAGCCTGTCTCGTCGAAGCTTTCTAGCCGGCTCCCTGATAGCGGGCGTCGGGGCGCTGAGCGCGGGCGTGAAGCCCGAGGTCGCCCGGGCGGAAGACGGCGCGGCAGCAGGCGCGGCGGGCGCGCCCATAGTCAAGAACCCGCAGTACTCGTTCGAGTACGCGCCGGATCCCATCGACGAGAGCCTGATCGAGGAGACCGTCGAGTGCGACATCCTCGTGGTCGGATCCGGCTGCTCGGGAGTCGCGGGGGCCCTGTACGCAGCAACGCAGGGCGTGAATGTCCACGTCATCGAGAAGGGCCCCGAGTACGGCGTTCACCGTCTGGCGGTGGCGGGCCTGAACTCGCAGCTCGCTCTCGGCATGGGGCTGCCGGAGGTGAGCGCCAGGGACTTCGCGCTCGACCTGTACCGCTACTCCGGGAACCTCCAGGCGAACCTTTCCGCCATCTCCCACTACGCCAGGGAGTCCGGAAAGTACGTCGACTGGCTGCAGGGGATGATCGTGCAGAAAGGCTGGACCCTCATCCCCATGGGCAACTCGAAGACCGAGGGCAACGTGTGGAACGACTACATGACCATGTACATGTTCATGGACCCCGAGGGAAACAGCATCATCACCGGCAAGTCCCCCGACTGGGTTGAGCTCATGGGCGATATCGCCGCGGAGAACGGCGCGCAGTTCCACTTCAACGAGCCTCTCGTCCGCCTGGAGCGCGAGGAGGGGGAGGACGGCCGCTGCACGGGCGTCATCACGCAGCACTGCATCACGGGCGCATACCGCAGGTTCAAGGCGAGCAAGGGCATCCTCCTCGCCGCCGGCGACTTCTTCCAGGACAAGGAGATGGTTCACAAGTACTGCCGCCACCTGGAGAAGGTGACCATGTCCATCGCCGAGCCGAACAACTCCGGCGACACGCACAAGGCGGCTCTTTGGATCGGCGCCGAGATGGACGATTACATCCCCGTGGTTGATTTCATAGACTCCGAGTTCTCCTCGCCCGACACATGTATGAAGATGTCCATCGTCGACGCGGCGGACAGGCTCCTGAAGGCAAGACCCTTCGAAAAGGTCTCCGTCGGCGACATCTGCCGCGAAGCAAATATTTCTCGACGAACGTTCTACAACCACTTCGAAGACAAAGCCAGCATGATCAACTGGTTAGGTTCCTACATTTTCTGCTCACGGCTCGTGCAGGTGGGCATTTCGTTCACCTGGGAAGAGGCTATTTTTCTCATGCTGCGCGACATCTGCGCGAACGTTCCCAATCTGGGGAGGGGAACGGAGCTGTCGAAGAAAAACACCAACTATTTCCAACACTGCAGAAAGAACATCGAGGAAGCCCTCGTGCGCGAACTGCGGAGGCGCGAGAACGTGAAGAATACCGAGAGCCTCCGTTTCCAAGCGGCGATGCTCCCCCTCTTGCTTCTCAACTTCGCAAACGCACTCACTGCGAAGCGCGCATTCCCCGGGACGTTCCAGCAGATCACCGCTGCCGGCATGGAGATAGAAGCACCCGACGAGGCGACCTGCCGAAAGTACGCCTCCCTCATTCTCGAGTTCATTCCCGACGAGATCAAAGAAGCAATGCTGAATCCCCGCATAAGATAGTTCATCTTGCAATTCCCTCGGCATATTGGGTGCAGAGAAAGGTGCAAGTCGGCGATTGCAAAGAAACCTCTGAAAGAAACGCGTCCGCTCACGCCTCTGCTTACCCTATTCCCAGAGTGGTGGTCAAAGAACTGACCTATGAGATGGGAATTAACGGCCTCGGCTTTTTTTAAATGAGTTCAGTTCTTCGGATCTCGCTTGACTAAGAGGCTGACTTGCTTGAGGCGTGAATACTGATAATTGAAGGAGTTCAACAGGTTAGTTAAACAAATGGGCGCCAATTCGGCGCCCATTTTCGTGTGTATTATGCTTCTGGATTATATGCGGGTGGGCCTTCGGGGGAAGGTTCGCTTGAAGTTGCAGCACCACCAGCATCGGGATCAGGTGTAGTGTCAGGATCCGGCGTCACGCTTGGCCCGGGGTCAGGCGTGACCGTAGGAGGAACGTTCGGATCGGGTGTAACGCTCGGCTCTTCCCCTTCGGGATCCTCTTCCCCTTCGGGATCCTCTTCCTCCGGCGCATCGGGGTCGGGGCCCTTCGAAACGATGATAACCACCTTGTCTCCGTCAACGCCCTGGCCGATTACCGTACCCGCAGGCACCTCGGGATCAAACTCTTCCTCGGTCTTGTAATCCTCGTACTTCTCCTTCTTAAGGGCAGCAAGAGCCTCTTCAAGCGTCATGCCCTTGAGTTCGGGAGCCTCGGAGGGGTCCTTGTAGCCAACCAGCCCGGGAACATCGAGGTCGGTGTTGCTGAAGTACTTGGTGTACTTGGGAGCATTGGCAGTCGGGAACTGCTCGATCTTGCGGTCAGCCAGATAATCGTTCATGAACAGGCCGAACACGCGTGCGGCGTTGACGCTGCGCGGAACGTTAACCACATTGTCAGGGTCTCCAATCCACACAGAGCAGGAAAGCTGGGGCGTAATGCCGCAGAACCAGCTATCGTTATAGCCTTCGGAGGTGCCCGTCTTGCCGCCAACAGGCTGACCATTGTAAAGGCGAGCATTCGTACCCGTGCCGCTGGAAACGACGCTCTTAAGGCAGTCGGTTGCAGCGTAGGCCACTTCAGCGGAAATAACGCGCTCGCCCTCGCGCTCGGAGTTGTCAAGCAGCACTTCCCCGTTGCGGTCAACGATCTTCACAATGCCCGTCGGCTTCTGATAAATACCACCGGTGGCAATGCTTCCGTATGCTCCGGCCATCTCGAGCGTAGTGACGTCGCCAACGCCCAGCGTGACAACCGGAACCTCGGGAAGATCGCTGGTAATGCCCATACGATGAGCCGTCTCGATAACGGCCGCGGGTGTAACCGCAAGGCAAAGGCGAATGAAACCGGTGTTCGAGGACACCTGAAGCGCGCTCTTGATGCTGCGGATGCCATAGTGAGCACCGTAAATGTTGCTGATGCGCGTACCGTTCACCTCAACCCACTTGCCGCAGTCAACCTGGGTTTGGGGTGAAATGCCCTGCTCAAGCGCGGTAATGAGCGTGAACGTCTTAAAGGAGGAGCCCGCCTGACGTGCGCCTTGCGAGGCCAGGTTCCACTGGTTGGCGTAGAAGTCCTTGCCACCCACCATCGCGACAATGTAGCCGGTATCGGGGTCAACCGCCGAAAGGGCCACGGAAAGTTCGCTGCTGATTTCGCCCTCGACCTTGCGCGCCGCAGCCTCGGCCATCTTCTGCGCTTCAATATCGAGGGTGGTGTAAACCGTCAGGCCTCCCTTGAAAAGCGTGGCGGTGTCGAGGTCGTAATCGTTCATAAGGCTGTCACGAACGTAGCTCGCGAAATAGGGGTACTTCAAGAAGCCGTCAACGGAATTCTCGGTCGGGTTGAGGGCCAGCTCGGCCGCATTTGCGGCGTCTGCCTCCTCTTGCGTAATGCAGCCGTAGTTCACCATGCGGTTAAGCACGACCCACTGGCGATTATCGGCATTCTCGGGGTAATAAATGGGGTTGTTGTACTCAGGAGACTGCGGGATGCCAATGAGCATCGAAGCCTCTTCGAGCGTAAGATCGATGGCATCCTTAGAGTAGTAACGCTCCGCCGCAGCCTCGATGCCATAAGCTCCTGCACCGTAGTTGATGGTGTTGAGGTACATGAGAAGGATTTCCTCCTTCTCGTAGATTTCCTCCATCGCCATGGCTATGTATGCCTCGCGCACCTTACGCTTGAGGCTGATGTCGTTCATCTCATTCGCAAGAACGGTATTGCGTACCAGCTGCTGCGTTATGGTGGAAGCACCCTCAAGCGTACCACCCATCATGTTGTTGATGAGCGCTCGGCCGATACCAAGCAGGTCGACGCCGTTATGCTCGTAGAAGCGCTCGTCCTCGGTAGCAACCGTACCTTCAACAACATAGGGGCTGATCTGCTCAAGCGAGTCGAGCGGGTCGCGGTTCTCAAGCGCAAACTCGGCCAGGAGCGTCTCTCCGTCAGCTGCGTATACCAGCGTCGGTTCGCTGGTATTAAACGCATCGGCATCCTCGTAGTCCGGAAGGTCCTGCAACCATTCATCGCAGAGATTGATTACGGCGAATGCGGCAATTCCGCAGGCAACGACGAAAAGCGCGAAGAAGCCCAGCAGCACCTTCCAAACAATGCTCACGACGCTTGCCTTGCCGCGGCTGGCGCGGCCCCTATTAGAGTATGCGTTACGGGAATGATCCCTCGGATCGAGATGCTCCTGTGGGATATCCTGTTTCTTAGCCATCATGACTCCTCAACAAGCTTGGTTCAGCCTCCGCCTTGTCGGCGAAAGACCCCATGTGCATATTTAGACCAAGTAAAACGTGCACACATAAACAATTATTTTATCGCGAATGACTAGCAGGTACCTACCTCCACGAATAATTCGGCTAATAATCCCGAAGGTTCGACAACTTCGCCCCTTCACTTCCCCCTCGCATGCGGTCAACATGCTAGCGATATAATGCTATGAAACATAACGAACTCCAGACACCGCATCTTAAAGAAGGTAACATGCCGCAGGATAACTCGCGTGATAACGCAGATTGCTTGACCTATCAAACCCTCACGCCCAAGATGGCGTGGCTTTTGGCGGCGCCGCATACCTGGCCTGCGTCCATCTTGCCGGTACTTATTGCCGCCGCATGCGCTTGGGCTGCAACCGGAACCCTCTCCATCACCATGACCTTCACCTTGCTTGTCATCTGCATCCTCATGCAAAGCGCCGTGAACACCTTTAATGACTACTTCGACTACGTGAAGGGCACCGATTCGGTCGAGGATAACGTCGAGGAAAGCGACGCCATCCTCATTTACAACAACGTTAACCCGAAATCGGCCCTTTGGCTTGCCGTCGGCATGCTGGCCGTGGCCTTTTTGCTCGGCATCTACCCCATCGTAGTGGCCGGAGTTACGCCGCTTATCATCGCCCTTATCGGTGCTCTCGTGGTAGTGCTGTATTCCGGCGGAAAGACCCCTATCTCATATCTGCCCATCGGTGAGCTTGTCAGCGGCGGAGTCATGGGTGGGCTTATTCCCCTTGCTTGCTTCCAGGTTCTCACGGGTGTCTTGGAGCCCCTTATGCTGGTCTGGGCCATACCCACTATCATCGGCGTCGGGCTTATCATGCTCACCAACAATACCTGCGACATTGAAAAGGATATCGCAGCGCGCAGAAGCACGCTTTCGGTGAAGATCGGACGCGAAAAGGCCGTTAAGCTCTATCACGCATTGCTCGCAATTTGGGT
This sequence comes from Eggerthellaceae bacterium, assembly GCA_017440565.1. Taxonomy (GTDB): domain Bacteria; phylum Actinomycetota; class Coriobacteriia; order Coriobacteriales; family Eggerthellaceae; genus RGIG3135. Next base: position 7,229 of record JAFSHA010000104.1, read on the forward strand.
TGTGGCCATTATCGTTATCATCCTGATTTGGTACACAGGCGGCGTCGTGGTGCTTCCATTCATGCTGCTGGCAAGCTACCCGCTGCTCAGGGCCCTTCTTAACAACCCCATCATCCCGCAAAGCCGTATCGGCGCCATGGCTCAAGTTTGCAGCGTCAACATTGCGCTCGGCTCCTTCTACGCCGCGGCAATATTCGCAAGCGGCGTCACGCTTGCCCTGTAGGAGCTCCGCGGCGTTCGCGAGAACGCTAAGCTACTCGAAAACAATGCTCGTTTTGCCGTGAAGTCGGCCGAGCAGCGTTTCGAGCGTGAGGGCTTTCAGCAGGTCCTGCGGCATAACAGGCTCTTCGGCGTCGATAATACCTGTCAGATAGGCAATATGGCCCAAAACGGCTTCAGGTGCTTTATAGTGGCTCAGAAGCGCGTCTAGCGCGGCATCCTGGTTGCGTTTTGCCAAGCGTCGTCCGTCGGGAGCGACGATGAGCGGGACATGCGCATACGCAACCTCATCGAAGCCGAGTAGCTTCTGGAGATACCTTTGCTGCGGGCTGGAATCCAAAAGATCGACGCCTCGCACGACGGAGTTAACCCCTTGAGCCGCATCGTCAACCACAACGGCTAGCTGATAGGCAAAGCTTCCATCGAATCGCCTGATGACGAAATCTCCGCAGTCATTCGCCAAATTGAAGGTGCTGATCCCCTGGAATTGATCTTCGATTACGCAGAGCTCATCAGGCACGGAAAGGCGATATGCTGCGGGTTTTTCCGCCAACAGGCTCTCTCGATCACGTTCGGAAAGAGAACGGCACGTGCCCGGGTACACCAGCTTATCCGAAGCATGCGGAGCGGACGCGGCATGCAAATCGGCCCTCGTGCAGAAGCAGGGATACACCCCTCCCCCGCTCTTCAGCTGCTCAAACGCCTCCACGTAGGCCTCATGCCTTACTTGCTGGTAGAAGGGGCCTTCATCCCACGTCAGGCCAAGCGTTTCGAAATCGCGCATAAGGGCGTCAATGTGCTCTTGCTTGGAGCGCTGCGCATCAAGGTCCTCAATGCGCAAGACGATACGCCCGCCCTGGAGCTTCGCAATTAGCCACGCGCAAAGAGCCGAGAACACGTTGCCAGCGTGCATGCGCCCCGAAGGCGAGGGCGCGAAACGGCCGACTACCTCTGGATTAGCTCCATGAGCGGACAATAGAGGGGTCGAAAGAGCCGCATCCCTCGCGGAATACTGCTCCTTCGACCCCTTTCTATCAAGCGTGTTCACAAGCTAAAGCGTGTCGATATAGGCGCGGCCTGCATGGAAAGCGGCCAAGTTAGCTTCGACGGTCTTAGGCGGAACACGGCCGGCGATAGCCTCTTCCCACACCTCAACGGGAATGTCGAGGCGCTTGGAAAGCGCGCCGATAAGCACGACGTTCATGGTCTTGGGGTTACCTGCGGAAACGGCGATATCGTGCGCAGGGACGAGAAGGGCGCCAAGGTCCTTCAGGTAATCCTCGCCCTTAAAAGGCATGCGCGCCTTACCTGCAAGCACAGGCAAGGGCTTAATGTGCTCGACGTTGACGATCATCGAACCTTCCTGAGCGAGATGAGAAACGCAGCGCATGGCCTCAGTCACCTCGAAGCTCACGACAACGTCGGCGCAGCCCAAATCTGAAACCATGGACTTTACGTCATCGCCGAAACGCACGACGGTGGTAACGGCGCCGCCGCGCTGCGACATACCATGAATCTCAGAGATCTTCACCTGCATGCCGGCACCCATGATGGCACGTGCCAAAATGTCGGCAGCCGAAATGGTTCCCTGGCCGCCAACGCCGCATAGCAGAACGGTAGTGGTCTTCATATCATCACTCCCCTAACCGCACACGATGGCGTCAAAACGGCAGTACTGCGAGCACTGGCCGCAGCCGACGCACATGATAGGATCGATGCCGGCAATCCCCGTATCTTCATCGCGCGAAATAGCCGGGCATCCAATGCTCACGCAAACACCGCACCCCGTGCAGGAGGCGTCGACGCGGAAGGGTTCAGCATGCACCTTCTCAAGCAGAATGCAGGGGCTGCGGAAAATGAGCACCGAAAGCTCGTCGTTGGTCGTCGCGTCCTTCAGGTTGCTTCGAACGGCGTCAAGATCGTTCGGGTCGATTACGCGAACATCGGCAACGCCAAGTGCGCGAACCACGGCTTCAAGGTCAAGCTCGCGGCTCAGACGGTTTTGCAAGGTAACGCCGTTGAAGGGATTGCCCTGATGCCCCGTCATAGCAGTCGTGCGGTTATCCAGGATGCAGACGGTGCCAGTGCCCTGGTTGTAAACGGTGGAGACAAGCGAGCTGAGACCAGAATGGCCGAAAGTGGAGTCACCGATGACGGCAACGACAGGCTTGTGGTCAACCCCGGCAAGGGCAAGCTCCATGCCGTGCGCCATCGAAACCGATGCTCCCATGTCGACGCAGGTGTCCATGGCCGAAAGCGGGGCCAAGGCACCTAGCGTGTAACAGCCGATATCGCCCGTTACGATAGCACGCAGACGCGAAAGCTCCTTGAAAACAATACGATGCGGACAGCCAGGGCAAAGTGCGGGAGGACGCGCGGGAACGTCGGTGCGCACGGGTTCGAACGCCGGCAGCTTAAAACCGAAAGCCTCTCGGATAATGCGAGGAGAAACCTCGCCATCGGCGGGAAGCGCGTTTGCGGGAGCGCATACGGTAACTCCGCACGCCTTCACAGCGTTGGTAAGGTACTCAGACCCTTCCTCGATGACGTAAAGCTCGTCGACGCTTTGGGCGAAATCAACGATCTTCTTCTTGGGAAGAGGCCAGGAAACGCCCAGCTTGAGGATGCTTGCCTCGGGAAGGGCCTCGGCAACATGTTGATAGCAAGCGCCCGCGCACACAACGCCGATCTTTCCCGCACCTTCGATAACGCGGTTGTAGTTGCATTCTTCCACCCAAGCCTCAAGCGACTCAATGCGCTTAAGCTGGACCTTCCTGCGCGGTTTAGCGAATGCGGGCATCATAACCCACTTCGCGGCGTCCTTCTCATAGGGCTTGAGGGTGTATGCAAGGCGTTCACCACACTCAACGGGGGCCTTCGTATGCGAAAGACGGACAGTAGAGCGAATCATGAAAGGAACGTCGAAGCGTTCAGAAAGCTCGAAGGCCGCCTTGGTAAAGATAAGGGCCTCGGCGGAATCGGCGGGATCGAGCATGGGAATGTGGGCCGCTGCCGCATAGTAATGGGAGTCTTGCTCGTTTTGCGAAGAGTGCATGCCAGGATCATCAGCCGCCAGGATGACGTAACCACCGTTTACGCCGGTGTAAGCAGCGGTAAACAGCGGGTCAGCAGCGACGTTAACGCCGACATGCTTCATGGTCGAAAGAACGCGCGCGCCCGCAGCGCTGGCACCCAGGCCGACCTCGACGGCAACCTTCTCGTTGGTGCACCACTCGGCATACACGCCTTCCTTCTTGGCGAACTGCTCCATGGTTTCAGTTGAAGGCGTACCAGGGTAAGCAACGCCTATGGTGGCGCCGGCTTCCCAAGCACCTTGGGCAATGGCCTCATTTCCCGATAACAGAATCATTTCTAACCTCTTCTTACAAATGAAAGCGTATGGACACGCAGCTTAATCGGCAACGTACTTCATGAGGAAGGTGCCGATTTGAATATGATCACCCGGTACGAGCGCCTTAGACTCGATGCTACAGTTGTTAACCCAAACGCCGTTGTAGGAATGCTCGTCGACAATCACATGGCAGCCGTCAATGAACTCGACGCGTGCATGAATGCGCGAGACCGTCATATCGTTGAGGAAGATATCACACTGAGGATTTCGACCAAGGGTCGAGGTTTTCTCGGTGAGCTTATACGACATGCCGATCTGCGGGCCGCGAATGACGCGCAGCAAAGCCGAGGCAGCCTTAAGCTCTGACGACTCGGCTGAAGTGCCGTCTATAGCAATCGGTTTGAACTCCTGCGTGCTTCCCAGCAGCCTAAAGCCGCAATGGGGGCATGCGTTCAACCCAGGCTCCAGACTTGCGGTGCATACGGGACACGTGATGGACATGCCTCACTCCTCTCTCAGACAGATAAATTGTAAATCAAGCTGCAGCGGTAACGTCTTTGCTGTAGATTAACGGGGTTTCGTTAATGACCACCGACTCCAAGGTGGGAACTTCATCCCCCCAAATCGACTGCCACCACATCTTGAACGAGTCAAGACCCGTCGGCCCCTTCATAGCCTCAAGCGATATCAGATCAAACGTAGCAAGGGGTTCGTTTCGCTGGTAGAAAGTAACGGTACCCACCACGTCCCCAACGGCGATATCGCCCTTCAGCTCGTTAAAGACCACGTTTTGGCTTACGTTGCCCTCGAGCGTGAAAACCTCCGTTGAAGCGCCTGGGTCAGAAAGCGTGGCCTTGACGCGCCTGTCCTTCCATTCGGCATGCTGCACTTCGGCGACAACGGGCACTTCGGTGCCAAAGTCACCATCCATGAGCACCGCCGTTTCAGAAGAGCGCGCAAAGTGATAGACCACTCTATTATCGTACACCCAATCGTAAAGCGCCTCGGCATCCCAGAAACGCTGTTCGTTTGAAGAAGAATCGAGCAGAATGGCATACAGGTACTCGCCTTCGCGCTCGCAAGCTCCCGCAAAGCAGCTGCCGGCAAGCTTCGTAAAGCCGGTTTTGATACCGCAAGCTCCCTCGTAAACGCCTATGAGCATATCGGTGGACTCCAGCTCGACTTCCGCAACTTCACCGTCAAGCCTGGTAACCTCGATCACGGCGGCATCTTGAGAGACGATGTTTCGGAACAGCTCGTTTTTCATGGCGTAGGAACACATGGTAGCAACATCTCGGGCGGAGCTGTACATCTCGGCCGCATACGTGTCGTAGTCAAGGCCGTGCGCATTGGCGAAGAGCGAATTGGTCATGCCAAGCTCCTGCGCCTTAGCGTTCATAGCTGCCACGAATGCCGCCGTGTTCGACTGGCCTTCCTGCGTTTTGAGGCTAGCCCCAAGCGTGTTGGAAATGGCGATGGCGGCATCATTGCCGGAAGACACCAAAAGGCCGTTGAGGGCGGCCTCAAGCGTCATGGTGTCGCCCTTCTGCAAGCCCGCGGAAGACTCCCCCACTGCCGCAGCCTCCCCGTTTACCACGATGGGCGTGTCGAGCGGGAAGCCGTCCATGGCAACGATAGCGGTCATGACCTTGGTGATCGAGGCTATCTGAACGCGCTCGTCAGGGTCACGCTCGAAATACACCTTGCCGTTGCCATCAACGAGAATGGCGTAATTCGCCTCGACATTCGGGCAAAGCGCAGAGGTGATGCCGCGCGACTCGACGGTTGTTCCAACGAGCCTATCGCTCTTGCGCACATCGGCGAAGGCCTCAGGCGCAGGAGCGAGCAAAACCCCGCAAAGACCGAAGGTCAAAGCAAGCGCAAGCGCGCACGCCATACGGCGCACGCGCTTGACAGCCAGAATTCGGTTTCCGAAAGAACCAGCTTTATGCAGCATAGATCTCTTCAGGGGAAACGGTGGCAAAGCCACCCTCGATAAGCTTCGCCTCGACGCCCTCGCCCTCGATCTTGAGGACGTTGACGGCCGCTTCGTTGTTCACGCAGAAGCAGTAAGCGTATTCGATGTTCATATCCTGAGTATCGCAGAACTCGAGAAGCTTGGAAAGTCCGCCCGCCTCGTTAGCTACGCGCACGGCCACCACCGGGGTGAGCGAAGCGCGGAAACCCGCTTCGGCTAGGGCCTTCGCAGCCTCGTCGGGGGTATCGCAGAAGATGCGGACAATGCCAAAATCCTGAGTGTCGGCAATAAAGAGGGCGTGCATGTTAATGCCGGCTTCAGCAAGCGTGCGGGTGGCGCTTGCCAGACGGCCCTTCTCATTCTGAAGGAAAACGGTGAGCTGCATAATCATGTTAGTTCTTCCCTTCTCGCTTGTCGAAGACACGCTTAGCCTTACCCTCGGAACGCTCGATGGAGTGAGGCTCGCAGAACGTGATCTTAACCTGGACCTGCAGGTTGCTCTTAAGCTCGGCCGCAAGGCGGTTCTTGAGGTCCTCGAGCTTGCGAACCTCGTCAATGGGGAACTCGGGCACGGTTTCGACGCGAAGCTCGATCTGGTCCATGCCGTTGACGGTGGTGAGGTGCAACTGGTAATGCGCGGTGATCTCGGGGAAGCTCACGCACACCTGCTCGATCTGGGACGGGAACACGTTCACGCCGCGAATGATGAGCATGTCGTCGGTACGGCCGCGCAGCTGGTCGATCTTGTAATGGGTGCGACCGCACGCGCAGGGCTCGGCGATAATGCGGGTGATGTCGCGCGTACGATAGCGGAACATCGGGGAAACCTCGCGGGTAAGCGTGGTGATGACCAGCTCGCCCCATTCGCCCACCGGCACCGGCTCGAGGGTCGCCGGATCAATGATTTCGCAATAGAAGTGGTCCTCGGCAATGTGAAGGCCCTTGCGCTCGGCGCACTCCATGGCAACGCCCGGGCCCATGATCTCGGAAAGACCGTACACGTCGCAGTACTGGATGCCAAGCTTGGTGGCAATGTCCTCGCGCATGCTGTCAGAGCACGGCTCGGCGCCGAAAATGCCGGCGGAAATCTTGAAGTCCTTCGCGGGGTCATAGCCCATTTCAATAGCCGTATCGGCAATGAGCAGCGCGTAAGAGGGCGTACAGCACAGGATGTCGGTCTCGAGGTCCTTCATCATCTGGATCTGACGCTTGGTGTTGCCGGAGGAGGTGGGAATGACGTTGGCGCCAATGGCCTCGCCGCCCGCATGAGCGCCCAGGCCGCCCGTGAACAAACCGTAACCATAGGAAACCTGAATGGTGGATTCCGCAGAGCCGCCGACCATCGCAATGCCGCGAGCGAAGCAATCGCCCCAGTTCTTGAGGTCATTTGCGCTATGGCCCACGACCGTGGCCTGACCGGTGGTGCCGGAAGAGGCGTGGATGCGGGCGACGTCCTTGACGGGACGGGCGAACAAGCCGTACGGATACGCGTCACGCATGTTCTGCTTCACGACAAACGGGAACTTGGCGATATCGTCAAGGCTCTTGATGTCGTCGGGCGTAACGCCGGCGGCGTCGAAGCTGTTACGGTAGAACTCGACGTTCTCATAACAGTTTCTGGCCGTCTCCCTCACTCGCTCAAGCTGCAGCGCTTCGAGCTGATCATGAGGCATGGTTTCGATTTCAGGCTGGAAATACACGGGAACCTTCCTTCATTGCTCCGCTTTGCCACTTCTTACGCAGTAGCCGCGTTTGAAACCTTAATCCTGATCGTCTTGGCCATCGGCGCCTTTGCCTTCAGTTTCCTTGTAGTCGGGCGCGACGCGGATGACCTCGGTAACCGAGCCGTAGCTGGAGTAGAAGGCGTCTTCGTATACGACGTTTCCTGCAGCATCGGTGACCGTGCGGAACACTGCGAACTGCATGGCATCGGTGCCCTCGGTTTCGACGTAGCTCTGACCAGACGAGAGGGTTTCGTCGACTTCCTTCTTAGTCGCGTGGTCCTTCGTCTTTCTCCACTCACCATCTACGTGGGTAACCTCGTAACCGGGATCAACGCTGTACAGTGTAACGGTAAGGGAATCGTCGGAATAAGAACAACGTATTAAAACATCGGAATTGGTGTCGTTTTGCCAGACCAAGTCGAGGTCGGGATAGGATACGGCGGCATCGCGACCGGCAGGGTAAGCGTCGAGGTGAAGCGTGTGGTTATGACGCCTGGTAATGCCGTAACCGCCATCATAAACGGCGTTGAAGACGGTGGTGGCAACCTGACAGATGCCACCACCGACGGCATCGGTAAGCTCGTCGTTGATGATGACGCCGGCGCCTAAGAAGCCCCTACTTGCGTCGCAGTTGCCCGCACGATCGTTGAACGACCACGTCCCGCCGCCCGACTTCACTATGCCATCGGTGATAAGGTCGGCAGCCAAATGAATGTTGTGAACGCGGTTTTGCGTGGATTCATTGTTGTTGTACGTCGTGGTAAACGATGAGACCGCCGTGATAAGGCCCAGGTCAAGCGCCTCCTCAAACGGCAGCTCCTCGGGTGCCGTCCCCTTACGAATGGTCACCTGAACGAGCTCAAGATTGTCTCCAACGTACGCGGTAGAAGCCAGATCAACGTTATGGGGAATGCCCGCGTTATCACGGTACGTGCCAAACAGGGCCTCGTCCAAAGAGAGGACGGCGTCTTCGACCAGGGGAAGCTCCACCTTGCCGTCGGTCACCACGCTGATCTGACCATTGCTCTTCGAGAAACCGACCACGACATCGCGCTTGCCCATCTGCTCGTTGGTGAAAGCGACGATAGCGGGCTTGGCAAGGTCGGCGTCAATCCTCAGATCAAGCGCGAAAGCTTTGCCCAAAGGCATGACTTCGGTGGAAATCCATCGCGCCAAGGCGCTTCGCGAAATGCCCCACCCTTCCCCGTCGCAGGCAAACGAAACGTCCGTCGATAAGATCTGATTGACGTAGTCGCAGGCGGCTTGCGCCTGTTCGGCAGAAATGCGCATAGGGCTTGGCGCTACCTTCGCAACAAGCCACGCATCTTGCGCCTCGGAAACCAGAAGCGCGGCATCAAGCTGCGCAACGAAGGTCTCACGGTCCATGCAATTGCCATCTTGGCCAGAAACGACGCGCGCCTCGCCGTCTTCTATGACGATATCCGAATCGATACGAGGGGCGCCAAGCGTTTCGTCAATATCAAGAACGAGGGCATCGAGCAGGCTTTCATCGTAATCGCAACGAATGGGAATGTCCTTCCCAAGCAGCAGGGCGCCAAGACGCGCAAGGGCGCCGCCATTTGTGCGGCCAACCTGGAATGACTGTTCGGCTAAGTCACGGGAAGCGACGCTCGCACCCAGGCTTTCGGCGGTAACGAGCCAGATCTGCTTGTTCTCACGCGCCGACTCAACCGAAATCTGATCGGCTAAAGCCTCCTCTTCCAGAATCTCGGTCTGAACGTCAACCTTACCCACAAGATCTTCGCTGGCATACACGACGACCTGCGATGAAAGGAGCTTCTCGCGGTAGTGATCCTCGACGGCAAGCGACGCCTCGTTCACCGTCATACCCGAAACGTCGACCTCTCCGACGCTTACTCCTTTGTAAATTTTGTCAGCATTAAGAAGCCGATCGACCCCGAAAGCGCCCAGGGCAAGAACAGTGACGGCGCATAACGCAACAATCAAAAGTTTCACGCGTGAGGCTTTACGCGCAGGCGGTTTTCGACTCGACCGCGCGTAACGCTCGTCGCGAACGCGGGGGTTCGCATTCGAGGTTTTACGCGCAGCGGTGCGAGAGCTGGTCGGTCGTGCATGGGAAGCGGCTTGCGCGGACTTTTCCGTACGAGTGGAGCTACCACCTTGACGCGAAGACACCCTCCCCTGCGCAGGAGACGTGCGGCCCTGCTGCGCGCGGGTTCTCGAGCGGCTTGTTTGGCTGGAAGGGTCAACCTGCCTAGCCGAATGTCGCGGAGATCGGCCCCTATCACCCGTCTGAGGCACGATCTTAGGCCTCTCGCTCGGCAAGCGCCTTGTCTCGGGCGACAGCTGCGGCCTTCACGTAGAAGAACATGGTAATGACCGAGATGATCATGCCAACGTAGACAAACCAGATACCCCACGAAACGGGCTCGTGGTTAAAGCCGGGAAGCCAGGAGAACTCGCACCAACCCAGACCAGGTACAAGGGGCATGTTCAAAAGCAGGCCGCCAAACCCAATGAACAAAAGCGTCGTTGCTACCTTGCCCGCGTAGAAGACGGGGACGCGCGTCTTGTACTTGAACAGCAGCACGCATCCGCCGTAAAGCATGTACAAATCACGGCCGACGACAATGAGAATGACCCACAGAGGGACGCGCCCCACAGCAAACACGCCAAGAACGCCGGTAATCATGAGAATGCGATCGACCGCAGGGTCAAGCAGCTGTCCAAGCTTGGAAACCTGGTGCGTACGACGCGCAATCTGCCCGTCCACGAAGTCGGTGGAGGCAGCAAGCGCAAACAGAAGCGTTGCCACAAGGTTTTGATTGTTGAACAGGGCGACGAGATAGCACGGAACCAAGCTGAGTCGAGCAAACGTGATGATGTTAGGAAGGGTCAGGATTTTATCGGTGACCTCTTCCGTTTCAACAGCGTTATCGTGTCGACTCTCGACAGCAGTCATGAACGCAGAACCTCCAAAAGAAACCGGACCCTTGCGGGCCCGGGTAGTATTTCCCGAAAGAACATTGTATCAGTCTTCGGAACTTACGGATGCAAAGTATGCAATTCAACTAAATTATCGTTCCTTGGTGTCGGGAACCTCGACAACATGGGAGGACTTGCCGGTAGCGGGCTTTGTGTATGCGGTTTCCATCGAAAGGCACGCCTTCGGGCACGAGCGCACGCAAGCACCGCATTGGACGCACGAGAAACGCCTAATCTCCCAGGTGCGCGCCTTCTTATCAACCGTGATGGCGCCGCAAGGGCACGATTTCTGGCAAATGCCGCACAGGATGCAGGTTTCAGGCGAAATGGCCACGTGTCCGCGCAAGCCTTTCGGGGCAACCTTCTGCTCGAAGGGATACAGCGTAGTCTCGGGCTTCTTGAACACCGAACCCAGCGTCATGCCGCCCAGTTTGAATCCACTCATAGAAGGCCTACCTTTCCGTGCAGCTAATGCAAGGATCGATGGTCAGGATGACCATGTTGACGTCTGCGAGGTCGCAACCCTTAAGCGCAGAAACCATACCGGCGATGTTTTGCGAGGTAGGAGTGCGAATGCGCATACGCTCGAGATTCTTAGAGCCGTTACCACGGGCATAGTAATAGCATTCGCCACGCGGCTGCTCAAGCACGTTGCACACCTCGGCGCCTTCCGCGGGCGACCCCTTGACCGTTACGGAGATATCGCCTGCGGGCATCTTGGCTGCAAGCTCTTTGATGATCTCGATCGACTGGAGGACTTCAAGGCAGCGCACCTTCACGCGAGCGTAGCAGTCGCCTTGAGCGTCGAGGATGGGCTGGAAGTCGGAAAGATCACCGTAAGCGCCATTACCGAGGCTGCGTACGTCATAGTTCACGTTAGACGCGCGGGCGAACGGGCCCACCATGCTAAGCGCAAGCGCTTCCTCATGAGAAAGGGTGCCAACGCCCACGGTACGATTCTTAACCGAATAGTCGGTGAGCAGGGTGTTCATGATCTTGCGGTAATCGTCCATGATGCCGTCAAGGACGTAGATGATCTCCTTCATCTGGGAATCATCGATATCGCGATGCACGCCGCCAACCTTCACAACCGAGAGGATGACGCGACCACCGGTGGTCTTCTCGAAAATGTCGAGTACGCGCTCGCGAAGGCGCCACGCATGCATAAACAGGCTCTCGAAACCGAAGGCATCGGCCGCAAGGCCCAGCCAGAGCAAATGCGAATGGACACGCGAAAGCTCATGCCAAATAACGCGCAGGTACTCGGCGCGCTTCGGCACCTCGACGCCCATAAGGCGCTCGATGGTCTCGGCGTAACCGATGGAATGGCCGGCGGCGCAAATGCCGCAAATACGCTCACAAACGTAGAGGAACTGGTTGTAATCGCGCGTTTCGACAAGCTTCTCAAGGCCGCGATGCACGAAACCGATTTGCGGAATGGCCTCGACGACCTTCTCATCCTGAACGACAAGATCAAGATGGAGCGGCTCGGGCAAGACGGGATGCTGCGGACCGAAGGGGATGACGGTTGCCTTACCCATGCTTACTCACCCTCTTTCTGCTGGGCTGCTGCGGCAGCCTCCTTCTTGGCTTTAGCTTCCATGGCGGCGCGTACTTTGGCGGCCTTCTCGGGGTCCATGGCAGCAAGCTTAGCTTCCATTTCAGCGTCTTTCTCGGCAGCCTTGGCAGCAGCTTCCTTCTTAGCCTTGGCCTCCATAGCGGCACGCACCTTCGCAGCCTTCTCGGGGTCCATGCCAGCAAGCTTCGCCTCAAGCTCGGCGTCGGCATTGGCAGGAGCGGAAGCTGCCTGGGCCTGCTCCTTCGCCGCCTTGGCGGCGGCAATCTTAGCCGCCTTCTCACGTGCGGCAAGCTGCGCCGGCGAGATAACCGTCATCGGCTCTTTGACGGCAAGGTCGTAGAAGGCGCCGCCGAAGTCGATGGCAATGCCCTCAAACGTAATGCCGAACAGGTCGTGGATTTCGTTTTCCCACACGAATGCAGCGAGGAAGTCCTGGCTGATGGAAGGAACTACGTCGTCCTTCGAAACAGCGGGGATCTTGTAGTTGTCGATCTTATCGCCAGCCATGAAGGTGTAGATAAGGTCGACGCCGGCTTCGGTGTTAACGGCCAAGGTTTGAACGTAACGCGCGCCCTCCGCCTTGCGATTTGCCGCGCAATCGGACAAATCGGCAATGGCGATGTTAATGAACTCGCTCTGGAAAGCCATGCTATTTCGCCCCCTTCTTCTGTTCTTTGAGAGCCTTTGATTTCTGATCAAGCACTGCAACGCCCTCGACAATGGCATCGATGATGGCCTCGGGCCTCACAGCGCAACCGGGGGCGTATACATCGACCGGAATGGCCTTGTCAACGCCACCGATAACGTTGTAGCAATCATGGAAGATTCCGCCTGAGCAGGCGCATATGCCACACGCAACCACGACCTTCGGCTCGAGCATCTGGTCGTAGATTTCCTTGATGACGCTAATGTTGCGCTCGTTCACGCTGCCCGTGACAAGGAAGATGTCGGCGTGCTTGGGGTTTCCCGTGTTGATGACGCCGAAGCGCTCGCCGTCAAAGCCGGGGCAGAGGGTGGCAAGAACCTCAATGTCGCAACCGTTGCAACTCGAGGCATCGTAATGGATGACCCAGGGGGATTTCGATGCGAAAGCCATGCTTCGAGCCTCCTAACTAAAAGACGAGTATCGCGAGGTTGATGGTGCCGCATACCAAAGCCACGATCCAAGCCGACTTCAGCATGAGCTGCCACTTAACGCGAGCGAAGTTGTTGTCAATGAACACCTCGAGGAAGTACACGACCACCATGACCGCAAGCGCCAAAACGATGGACAGCGGATTACCCCACACGAAGAACAGGCCGATCCACCCCAAGAAGAGGACGTTTTCGACCCAGTGCGTGATCTCGACCAAGGCAAGGGTTGGTCCGGACATCTCGGTGGTGATGCCGCGCACGATCTCCTGGTGAGCATGATGGCTCATGGACAGGTCAAACGGCGACTTGCGAAGCTTGATGGTAAGCACATACAGAAGGCCCAGGAACACAAGCCAGATGCTTGCAATCGCAGGCTCGCGAAGGTTGAGCACCGCTGCGGTGTCAAACGATCCAACAGCCACGAAAAACGCGATGGCGAACAAAAGCACCATGGGCTCATAGGCCATGACCTGGAGGGTTTCACGATGGGCGCCAATTTCTGCGTAGGGAGAACGCGAGGAATAAGCGGCCACGATAAAGAACAAGCTCGAGAGCGTGATCATGAACACGCACAGAAGCAGGTTTCCGCCCGAGAAGAAGATGCCGCCCGATATAAGCGCGAAGGCGAGCGCACAGATGATGTAAGTCTTCTCGACGGAGTTGACCGACGCGTCCTCTTTTTCAAGAAGCTTGCGAACGTCGTAATAGGGCTGCAGAACAGGAGGTCCCACACGACCCTGCATACGCGCAGAAACAATGCGGTCAAGTCCTGCCAGCAAGCAGCCAAGCACAGGAGCAAGAACGGCGAACACCAGGGTGCCGATGAGGGTGGAAATCAAAGTCATCAGTATCACTCCCCTAACCTAGAGCAAACCCGGAACGCCGACGATGGCGAAAGCGAACGCAGCAACGATGATGACGGTGCAGACGCCCACGCCCACCGGGGAGAGCCGCTTCTCGCCAAAGTAGTCCTCCATGTACCAGTTGCGCGCAGTGGCCTCGGAAGTTTGGGACAGCGAGTTCTTGAACGAACGGGATTCGTTATCGACGCTGACACCCGCCATGTACACGTTGACGCGGCGCGACTTGTTGCGCCCCAGCCCGGCGAAGAGCACGATGACAACGGCGGCAACGCAAATGCTGGCAATCCACAGGTTATCGGTGGCAACCGCCTGTCCAGAACCACCATAGACGTAGCAGATATAAGGCTCGACGATGTAGGTGGAAACGTAAGGCAGCAGCACGCAGGCAATAACCAGGAGAACGGCCATGAGCAGCACGCTTCCCCACTCAGACTTGTGAACGGTCAGCTCTACGTTCTCGGGCTGCCCGGCAATGCCGGAAAGCTTACCAAGCCACTTGGCCCAGAACATGAACGTAGCGGCGCTGCCAAAGGCAAGGATAACGAGCAAGATGACGTTACCCATCTCAACGAAGGACACGATGGTGGCCCACTTGGCGATAAGCATGCCAAACGGAGCGATGAACATGCACATAATGCCCAACATCATATAGCGGGCAAGGCGCGGCATGCGGTCGAACAGAAGGTCCATGTCCTCGATGTCACGGCTGCCGATGTGGTGCTCGGCGGTGCCGACGCACAGGAACAGAAGCGACTTCGCGATAGCATGGAAGAGCACGAGGAACGTAGCGGCCCAAACGGCCTCAGGCGTGCCAACGCCCGCGCATGCGGTAATGAGGCCGAGATTGGCGATGGTGGAATATGCGAGAACGCGCTTGGCATTGCTTTGGCTGATAGCCATAAACGAGCACCACAGGAAGGTGATGCCGCCCACCAGCATAACCATGACCGACGGGATGGGGCTCACGAGGAACACCGGCGCAAGCTTCACCAGCATGAACACGCCGGCTTTAACCATGGTGGAGCTGTGAAGCAGCGCGGAGGTGGGAGTAGGCGCCACCATAGCGCCCAAGAGCCAGCTTTGGAAGGGCATCTGAGCGGCCTTGGTGATGCCAGCGAACGCAAGGGCGGTGACGGGCAGCACGGCAATGGCTGGATTGGAAACCGCCTCGGCAATGAAGATGGTGAAGGAAAGGGTGCCCATCTGCGTAACGGCAAGGAACAGCGCAACCACGAATGCGATACCGCCAGCCAAGTTCATGACAATCTGGCGGAAAGCGTTGTTGATGGCCTCTTCGGTCTTGGTAAAGCCGATGAGCAGGAAGGAACACAGCGTGGTAACTTCCCATGCCGTGAACATCCACACCATGTTATTGCAGAACACGATGGCGAACATGGCCGAAAGGAAGATGAACATGAGCGAGAAGAACAGCGGACGGCGATCCTTGGCGCCTTCCGGCTCATGATGCTGGAAATCCTTCATATAGCCCAATGCGTAAACGCAGATGCCGCTTCCGATTACGCCGATGATGAAGGCCATAAGCAGCGAGAGCGAGTCGAAGTACAAGCCGAACTCAACGTGCACGCCATGGGCAAACATGAGCTCGAACACCAGGGCAAGCGCCACCTGGACAAGCGCCAAAGCTCCTGCCAGCAGGTTTTTGTACTTGACGGCATACGCCAAGATAACCACGGCGATAAGGATGCCAATTATCGTGCATACGATGTCGATGATTCCGGATGAGAACTCAAAGAACACACCCGGCGCCCCTAAGTTAAGGGCAACAAGCGCCACCGACGCGACGCCTATCACGACAGCCGACGCAACCACGATTGCGTCACGAACCGCATCGTTTCGCACGGCAAAAAGCACGGCTGCGACTACGAGCGGAAAGACGATGAGAAATCCAAGCAATGCCACGAAGACTCCTCCTTTTCATTCCTCGAATTCGCCGAAAACGCCTTAGGGCGTCATAACAAAATGGAGACGCGCACGTCTCCGCAGAAAACTCTACCAAATTGGCATCATTTCTCCCGCCAATGGAAAAATTGAGGAAGAACTGTTCGGTAAAAGGGTTTTCATTGGAGGAAGCCACAAATCGAGCGGCTCCGATACCAAGGTAAACGGTAATGAGGAAATAGCCTCGAGGTTTACCCGCTCGGATAACAAGCTTGCCCACGCGGTTCAAGGATGCTGCTGGTGTCCGGAATCCCCCGACCCCCTTCGGGCATCGTCAATGACAAGCGGCGACACCACTTTCGTAATTTCGAAAAATTGTTCTTGCGCGTCTTGAGAATTAGGGTTAAGATAGCAAAGCTGTCTGAGCGAGAGCGAAGAAGCAACGGGTTGTGGCGCAGTTTGGTAGCGCACTTGACTGGGGGTCAAGGGGCCGCAGGTTCAAATCCTGTCAACCCGACCAGCAATTTCAGAGGGCCGGATATTCCGGCCCTCTTTGTTTATCGCCAAGGAATCGTTATGCCGAACACCTTCCCCATTCGCATCCTGTTCGTCTGCCACGGCAACATCTGTCGCTCGCCCATGGCCGAATTCGTCATGAAAGACCTGGTGGCAAAGCGTGGCTTGGCCGATCAGTTCGTCATTGCCTCCGCCGCCACCAGTGCTGAAGAAATAGGAAACGACGTTCATCGGGGTACGAAGCGCATTCTCGATCGAATGGGTGTTCCTTACGAAACCCGAGCAGCACGCCGCCTTCGCTCAACCGATGCGCAGACATGGGATTACCTCATTGGCATGGACGACGCCAACATTCGCAACATGAAGCGCATGCTCGGCGCGCAAGCCGAAGGCCGCATTTTCAAGCTCATGGAGTTCGCGGATTCCTACGAAGACGTTGCCGACCCCTGGTATACCGGCGATTTCGAGACCACCTACGATGACGTCTTGGCTGGCTGCCGAGGCTTGCTGGCCTCGATAATCCCCTCATCTCGGTAACCCCATGGACAAGGCAACCGTCCTTTTCCTCAACCGAATCAACGCCAACTTTTACCAGCAGGTAAGCACCTCCTTCTCGGAAACCCGCGCAAATCCCTGGGAGGGATGGAAGAAGGCGATGGACGAAATCGAAGCGTTCGAGCCCGACTTCATTCCGCATACGGTCATAGATTTTGCCTGCGGCAACCTGCGCTTCGAAAAGTTTTTGCTCGATCGCATTGAGCATCAAAACCTCATGAGCTTTCATACGCTCGACAATTGCACTGATCTTGTAAGCCTGGGATCTCAAAAGGTAAGCCACCATAACGTGGATATAGTTGCAAAATTGGCTGACGGCACGCTTCCAGGCCTCCTGAAGAAGCTTCCCGAAGCCGAGCTTACGGTCTCATTCGGCTTCTTCCACCACGTCCCATCGTTTAAGCTTCGAAAAGAATTGCTCGCGCATAGTATCGATGCCACAAAGGCCCAAGGCTATATCGTTATTTCGCTGTGGCAGTTCATGGGCAACGAAAAGCTTGCAGCAAAGGCCCTCGACTCCACAAGAACAGCCCTCCCCCATCTTGTCGAACAAGGCCTTAGCCTTTCTCAATTTGAAGAGAACGATTGGTTTTTAGGCTGGCAGGAAAGCGGGGCACTGCGCTATTGCCACCACTTCGTCGACGAAGAAGTACATGCGCTTGTCGATTCGGTGAGCCATCTGGCAATGCTTATTGCCGATTTCAAGGCCGACGGAAAAGACGGCACACTCAACCGCTATCTGATCTTGCGCAAACTCCCCGAAAGCAAGGTGACAAGCGCATGAGAGAGCTTATCGAGGAAATAATCGCAATCCTGCGATCTCGCGGCGCCTTAGAGCCTGTCGAACTGGCGGGGCTCATCCGTCGGCACAACCGCGACATCCACGTTGTCACTGACCATCTGTCAAAAAAGAAGGCCATGCAGGCCTACCTTGCCGAAAAGCGCGCCAACACCCCGCTTTGGCAGTCTTGGAACGTCGACCATGACCTCGACCTGCTCATGCAGAAAACCCTTCAGGTGAAGCCGCGTCGCACCGCATCAGGCGTGGCCACCATCACCGTCATCACCAAACCGATGCCTTGCTCGGGCACGTGCCTGTTCTGCCCTAATGACGTGCGCATGCCAAAGAGCTACCTCACCGACGAACCCGCCTGCCAACGTGCGGAGCGCAACTACTTTGACCCGTACTTGCAGGTTGCCTCTCGCATGAAGGCACTGCGCGAGATGGGGCACGAAACCGACAAGATCGAACTTATCGTGCTTGGTGGTACCTGGGATGACTACCCGCAGGAATACCAGATCTGGTTTGCCACAGAGCTTTTCCGCGCCCTCAACGACGAAGGCGGCAATATCGAAGCGCTTACCGAGCGTCGCGCGCGCTACGCCCATTGCGGGATAGCAAGCGATCCCAACATATTAAAGGCGCAGGTCGCCGGGGTGCAACAGTCGGTCTTCTGCGGTGCATTGAGCTACAACGAGGCACATCGCCGGCTTTACGGTCCCGGTAGCGCCTGGGAACAAGCAGGGTTATGGCAAACCGCCACCCTTGAAGAACTCGAGGCCGAGCAACGCAAAAACGAGAGCGCAAGGCATCGCGTTGTCGGCCTGGTTGTGGAAACGCGGCCCGACGCGATAAGCGCAGAGAGTCTTTCCGCCATGCGCAAGCTGGGATGCACCAAGGTTCAAATGGGAATCCAGACGCTCGACAAAAGCGTCATGGCGGCAAACGGACGCTCCATAGAGGTAGAAGTTATCAAACGATCCTTTGCCCTGCTTCGCCTTTTCGGCTTCAAGATTCACGTGCACTTCATGCTCAACCTTTACGGCTCAAACCCTGAAGCAGACGTCGCCGATTATCTTACCCTTGTGAATGACCTCGCTTTCCTGCCCGACGAAATCAAGCTCTACCCCTGCGTGATGGTCGAGGGTACGGGTCTTTCACGCCTTTACGAACAAGGCCTATGGGCTCCCTACGACGAGGAAGCTCTCGTGAATACACTCGCCAAAGATGTTGAGAATACTCCGCCCTATATGCGCATCTCTCGCATGATTCGGGATATCTCCGCTCACGACATAAAGGCTGGAAACCGTAAGACGAACCTTCGACAAATGGTTGAGCAGGTGCCTCTTGCAAAACCACTTAAGGACTGCGAGATTCGTATGAGGGAGATAAGCGTCGAAGGCGTTGATGTCGACAGCCTTGAGCTCAGCGAAATTACGTACGAAACGAGCATTTC
Organism: Eggerthellaceae bacterium; assembly: GCA_017440565.1. Lineage (GTDB taxonomy): Bacteria > Actinomycetota > Coriobacteriia > Coriobacteriales > Eggerthellaceae > RGIG3135. The sequence continues at coordinate 26,252 of JAFSHA010000104.1, forward strand.
GAGTGAACGATTCCTGCAATGGATTACGTCCGAGGGAAGGATTGCTGGGTTTCTGCGTCTTTCGCTTCCCCATCGGGAAGCCTTCTGCAAGCTTGAAGGGTTACCCGTTTCCGCTGGTGAGGCCATGATTCGTGAAGTGCATGTCTATGGTCGCGTCGCTCGCCTTGCTGATACTGGCATGGGGGCGCAGCACCTGGGTCTTGGTAGAAAGATAGTAAAGCGAGCTTGCGAGATTGCGTCAAACGAAGGCTACGGCCGCATAAACGTCATCAGCTCGGTCGGCACACGAAATTACTACCGCAAGCTGGGATTTCAAGACGCCGGCCTCTACCAAGTTCGCAGCCTTGAGGCGTAAGTGCTTATGGCTACACGAGTGAACAGGCGATGAACAATATCGCCAAAAACGCCATATTGTAGGCGGTCATGTATCCGATGAAGCGCGGCGTGCTTAACCTGCCCTGCGACCCTTCAGGAATATCGGGGCGAACCACGCGATAATGCTGAAGGGTAATGAGGCTTGCAAGCGATCCGACGATGGTTCCTGCTCCGCCGATGTTCACACCCACCAGAAGAGCCTGCCAGCTTTCCGTGAAGTGCGAGAGCAGCACCGCCGAGGGAACGTTGCTGATAACCTGGCTCAAGCCAGCGGAAACGGCAAGCGGCCATTGGGACATGAGGCCTGTAAGCACGTAGTCCATCGCGGGTATGCGCGAAACATTCCCGGCGAACACGAAGAAGAACACGAAGGTAAGCAACAGTCCATAGTCGAGGGATTGAATAGCCTTCCTGTCCATGAACGCAAGAACTGCGACAACAAGCGCCACCGCCACCAAATAATGAACGATGCGAAAGACGGCCAATATCGTCACCAGCATAAGCGCCGCGTACACGGCAGCGGAAAGACGCCGCCGCGCCCTTCCATCAAGGTGAAGAAAACGATGCTGCGTTGCCTCGCGCTTCGCGCGAATGCGATAGTTCGGCAAAGCGAAGGGCGCTGGTGAGGCATGTGCTTTACGAGACGAATTGCCAACAAGGCAGTCTTGCTCGTCGTACGCGCGCAACGCGCAACAAAGCCCGATGAGCAGGACGGACACGGCAAAAGGAAGCGCCATTGCGCGTAAGAAGTCGATAAGCTCTATATGAAAGTATTCGAATAAATATAGGTTTTGCGGGTTGCCAAAGGGCAGAATCATGCCACCCAGGTTCGCGGCCAGGTTTTGCATGACGAAGGTGAAAGGCAAGGCCCTTCCCCACCCCGCAGCGAGCAACGTAGCCGCCGAAAGGGGCAGCATCATAATAAGCGCCATATCGTTGGTAGCAACCATGGATATGACAAGCGTCACGCCCACGAGGGCGCAAACGGCGGCACGGCACCCCCCAAAGCGATGGATGATTTTCTTTGCAGCATACTGGAAGACGCCCAAATTACGCATAGCACCCACGACCGCAAGGATGCTGAACAGGCACGCAATGGTCTTGACGTCGACGTAATCGAGGTAGGCTCCATCGGGAGGCACAACGAAGCATGTCGCAAGAGCAAGGCAGCATGATACGCACAGAACGGCGTTGGACTTCATCCAAGCAAGGGCGCGCTGCGAAAGGCTGTTGCGAAATCCCGCTTCAGCCAAAGCAGATGAAGAAACGCTGTCAAACGCCTCCTCGTTTTCAGCTCCTCTTTGCCGCAGGTTGGACAAGGTTTGTTCCTTTACCGTAATAGTCCGATATGTGCCTGAGAAACGATATCATTGTTACCCATGATCGAACATGAGAATACATACGAAATAGTCTCTCTGCCCGACGGGCCGCCGCTTCCTCAGGTGCGCAAGTGCATGCAGGGCAACAAGCGACGCGACACCTCGCCCGAGTTGAAAGTACGCGCCATGCTGCGCAAGCTCGGCTACCCCGGCTATCGTCTTGACTGGAAGAAGGCGCCCGGACACCCCGACATTGCCTATCCCGGACGGAAGGTGGCCATCTTCGTGCAGGGGTGCTTCTGGCATCGTTGCCCCGTGTGCAACTATGGCTTGCCAAAGTCCAACGTAGACTACTGGGTGGCAAAGTTCGAGCGCAACGTGGCACGCGACGAGCGCACGCGCGAACGCCTAGCCGAACTCGGTTGGGACTGCATCGAGATATGGGAGCATCAGCTCAAGAAGAAGCATCTCGAGGAAACCGAACGCTATCTTGAAGCAGCCCTCAAGGCAACCGGAAAGTTCTAGTCTGCCGCCCCGAAAACGTTCATCGCTAACGAGCGATGAGGAGCGCCTGATCGAGAATGCGGTCGGCAAGATCACGTTTTGACATGCTGGGGAGATCTATCACCTCTTCGTGAAGCACGAAAGAGGCTTGATTGTCGTCCTGACCGAAAGCGCGGCCCTCGCCCACCCAGTTGGCCACGATCATGTCGGCGTTTTTCTTCTCGAGCTTTACGCGTGCGTTCTCGATGACGTCGTTCGTCTCGGCGGCAAATCCGATTACCACCTGACCTGGCTTTTTCTCCCATCCAAGCGTCTTGAGAATGTCGGGGTTCTCAACAAGCAGGATGGAGGCAAGAGAAGCATCATCTGAGCCCTTTTTGAGCTTGCGGTCACTTGGGTTAGCGGGTCGCAAGTCGGCCACCGCGGCCGAGAAGATGGCAATGCTCGATTCAGCGAAAGCGCTACGCGCCGCCTCGAGCATATCACATGCAGTTTTCACGGGAACGACGGTAACCCCTTCGGGTGCGGCAAGCGAAACGGGACCCGAGACAAGCGTAACCTCGGCTCCACGCGCGCAAGCGGCCTCGGCTATGGCGTAGCCCATCTTTCCAGAGGAATGATTCGAGATGTAGCGCACGGCGTCAATGGGCTCGACCGTCGGGCCGGCTGTAACCATGACGCGTTCGCCCACAAGATCGCGCTTGACGCCAAAGAGATCATCAAGCAGGGTCAATATCTGGGAGACGATAGCTTCGGGTTCCTCCATACGGCCGCGCCCCACGTCACCACAGGCCTGGTAACCGCTTGCAGCGTCGATGAAACGCACCCCGCGGCGACGCAGCGTCTCGAAATTCTCCTGCGTGGCAGCAGCTTCGTACATGCCGACGTTCATGGCGGGTGCAAGTACGAGCGGCGACTTCGTTGCGAGTGCCGTGGTGGTCAGCAAGTCATCGGCTATGCCATGGGCTATTTTAGCCGCCACATTTGCCGTACACGGGGCAATGAGAAACACATCGCATTCCTGCGCAAGTGAGATGTGATGAATGGGATCGGATGGATCATCGAACAGCCCAACGGCAACCGGCTCATGCGTCAAAGCGCGAAACGTAGTCGGTCCCACGAATTCGGTGGCATGCTCGGTCATAACAACCTTCACGCGCACGCCAGCCTTCTGGAGTCCGCGAACGATTTCACAAGTCTTATATGCGGCTATACAGCCGGTAACACCTATCAAGACGCAAGGCTTTTCGCGGGTCATCTGTTCTCCTTAAAGATCGGGGGAAGCAGCGCTTTCGCTCAATTCTACCGCGCTTCCCTCTCTATATAAGGCTTCAAGACATCAGTAAGCACACGAATATGCGCTTTTGTGGCATTGAGGCACGGGACGTACACGAAATCGTTGTCTTGCACCTCTCTGCCGGCCTCGCGAGCCATTTTAAGGTATTCAGGTTTGATTTCGTGCCCCACGTCATAGAGCGTCTCAAGGCAGTCGACCGCGAAGTTGGGGCACACGAAGAACACGCGCCCGCCTTCCGTTTCAGCCCAACGCTTCAGCACATCAGGCGTGAAAGGCTTGAGCCACTCGCGCCCTTTGTCGAAACGGCATTGGTAGCCGATAGTCCAACGCCTGCGGTCGATGCCAAGCTCGCTGGCAATCATAAGGCTCGAAGAGCCCACCTGCAGTTCGTACGTATCGCCTGCATCGATGTCGTTAAGCGGAATGGAATGAAACGAGAACAAGATGCGGTCGTCGGAATCGACGTCGAACCCCGCTGCCTCGATGGACGCCGCAATGGCACGCTGGTAGACATGGTTGTCGGAATAGCCGTTGACGAACTCAACGGGCAGGTCAAAGCGGCGCTTCTTCATGGCTTGATCAAGGCAATCCGAAATGCAGGCGCAAGTGGAGTAAGCGCTTTGGGGGTACAGGGGAAGCACGACCACGCGTTCGCATCCGGCACCCTTAAGCTTCGTAAGAACGTCCTCGAACTTCACCTCGCCGTAGTTGAGGAACAGCTCAACCACGGCATCTATGCCCCTCGCCTGATAACGCGATTCGAGGGCGCGTGCGAGCTTAAGGTGCGTCACCTGCAAAGGCGAGCCTTCATCCGTCCAGATGGACTCGTACTTGGCCGCGCTTACCTTCGAGCGTTTGGGAAGAATAAACAAGTTCAAAATGATGCGCCAGGCAATAGGATTCATGGGCATGATGCGCTTATCGGTAAGAAAGCGGCCCAGATACCGCTTTACCGCCTTCGGCGTTGGCTCGGCGGGTGTTCCCGTATTTGCCAGAATAATGCCGATACGTCCTTCGACCGCTGAGCTACTCATACCAAAATCCCTCTATCGATGGGAAAGGAGCCGTGGCTTGTATCGCCTCAACCTCCAAACCCGCTTGCGTTTTGCCCATGCTCCTATCATGAAGCTCCATAAGCACATCACGTAGATCGGTGGGAAGATTATCCGCAAACTCCAAGCGATTTCCCCCAATTGGGTGATCGAAGGCTATGCGATACGAATGCAGGAACTGACGGGTGAGTCCCAGCTGAGCAGACTCTTCTCGTGGACCGTGTACGTTGTAAACCGGGTCTCCGACGATGGGATGACGGGTGTACTGCATATGCACGCGAATCTGATGCGTACGTCCCGTAAACAACTTGCACTCGATGAGCGTATAGCCGTTGTCGCGCGGTGCGGCCTCGAAGCGCTCGAGCACCCGAAACGTAGTGATAGCCTCGCGTGCGGAGTCGCAGTCGCGAACGGCCATGCGCGTGCGTTCAGAAGCGTCGCGGGCAATGGGAGCATCGATCATGCCGGTGTCGTGCGCCATAATGCCATGAACGAGCGCAAGGTAGCGCCTATCAATGGCACGTGCGCGAATGTCGTCCATGAGAATAAGGCCGGCTTCGTTAGTTTTCGCCGCCAGCATAAGCCCGCTTGTGTCTCGATCAAGCCTATGTACGATGCCGAGACGATCGTCTTCGCCTTGTACGTTGCAAAGGTTTTGCGCGCCATACCGGTAAATGAGCGCATTCACAAGCGTTCCGCCAAAGTGGTCAACGGAAGGATGGCAGACCAAGCCGACTTGCTTGGAAAGCACCAGCATATCTTCGTCTTCATAGCGAACATCGAGTTCGATATCCTCGCCTTCGACGATGCGAGTTTCGCTTGCATCCTCGATCTGGCATGTAACAACGTCCCCCTCGCGCAGGAGGTATTTCTTCGCTACCGTCTGGCCGCCAACCAGCACTTCCCCCGCCTCGACGGCACGCGCAGCCGCCGATCGACTGGCATAGAAGGCACGGTCGTAGAGCATGGTATCAAGCCTCATGCCCGCGTCATCTGAATCGGCAACATGGCTTATCGTGAGCACCCGCGCCCCCTTTCCTATGCGTGACAAAGGGACAGGTTGCTTGTCACACTAGTGTGACAAGCAACCTGTCCCTTTGTCACGCGTTTCGGTACTCGAGAATCATTCCAATGAAGAAAATGACGAAACCGCAGGTCACGCCAATGTCGGCAATATTAAACACCGGGAAGTCAATGAAAACCGGCTCGATGAAATCGACCACATAGCCAAGTAAGAAGCGGTCGATGGCGTTTCCTATGCCGCCCGACACCACAAGCGCGATGCCAAAAGCCGTAACCGAAGAGGAATCTGGCGCTAGGGCGAACAGGTAAAGGGTCAACACCACGCATACCGCTATGGAAAGCAGGGCAAGGGGTATGACGGCGCCACCGAACATGCCCCAGGCCGCACCGATATTGTGCACCAGGCGAAACTGGAAAATACCGGCAAAGGGACCGGCCACCAGCTGGCCGAGTTCGAAAGCGTTGAAGTAATACTTCGTCAGCTGATCGAATACAAGCCAGACGAAAAACACAACGCCAAACAAGATGGCGTTGCGCTTTCGTGCGGAAAGCCCCGAAGCGCCATTCGACGCAACGGGGCTCATGTCTATGTTCTGCTGAAGCTCACTCAAGGCGTCACCAGAAGAGCTTTACTCGGCAACGTAGCCGATAGCGATCAGGGCATCAGCGCAGCGCTCGCACACATCCTCGTGCGCGGGGTTGCCACCCAGTTCGCAAATGTTCCAGCAACGCGGGCACTTCTCACCCTCGGCAACCTTCACGTCAACCGCGACGTCTTCACCCTCGACAACCTCGAAGGCAACGCTCGAGACGATGAACAGCTCCTCAAGTACGCCGGCGGCATAGCTCTTCGCAACGTTCACGATGGCCTCGGGCGCCTTGACAAACAACGCAGCCTCCTGGCTCTTGCCGATGAGCTTCTCGTTGCGGGCAGTCTCAAGAGCCTTGGTAACCACCTCGCGCACGTCCATCATCTGGTCAAACGCAGCTGCGACCTCCTGAGCGTTCTCGGGGAACGCAGGTACGAAGTCGGCGGCAGTGGGCCAACCGGCAAGCTGCACGTTGGAAACGCGACCCTCGCGCTCGCGCATGGCAAGCGGATAGTGCTCCCACACCTCGTCGGTGGTGAAGGAGATGATGGGGGTCAAGATGCGCACCATGACCTCGAGAATGTTCATGAGAACCGTCTGGGCTGCACGGCGACGCGGACTTGCAGGCGCCTCGGAGTACAAGCGGTCCTTGATGACGTCCATGTACACAGCCGAAAGGTCGTTGACGAACTCGTAGACCTCGCGGTACACCACGTTGTAACGATACGATTCGTACCCCGCCTCAACGTCGTTAAGCAGCTTCAAGGTGCGCACCCTGGCCCACTGATCGATAGGCTCAAGCTCATCCCAGTTGGTGATGGCATCGGTGGCGTCGTTGAAGTCATCCAAGCTGCCCAGCAGGAAGCGGAAGGTGTTGCGGAAGCGGCGGTAGGTATCGGATACCTGCTTCAGGATATTGTCGGAAATGCTCACATCCTGAGAGTAGTCAACGCTGGCAACCCACAGACGCAGCACGTCAGCGCCGAACTTGTTCATGACCTCAGCCGGGTCGACGCCGTTGCCAAGGGACTTGGACATCTTGCGGCCCTGTTCGTCAACGGTAAAGCCACAATGCATGACCGACTTGTAAGGCGGTACGCCGTAAGCACCCACGCTCGTGAGCAGCGAGGACTGGAACCAGCCGCGATGCTGGTCGGAACCCTCGAGGTACATGTCGGCCGGGAAGGTAAGGCCCTCGTCAGCGCGATGCTTGCACACAGCCGTATGCGTGACACCAGACTCCCACCACACATCGAGGATGTCCTTCTCGGGAATCAGCTCGGTGCAGCCGCACTTCTCGCACTTCGTGCCCTTCGGCAGATACTCGGATGGCTGCTTGGTAAACCAAGCATCGGCGCCCTCAGTGTTGAAGAGGTCGATAATGGCATCAAAGGTTGCCTCGGTGGCCACGGTCGAAGAGCACTTGGCGCACTTGAAGACGGGAATGGGCACGCCCCACGAACGCTGGCGGGAAATGCACCAGTCAGGACGCTCGGCAACCATGGAGCCAATGCGGTTAGAAGCCCATGCGGGAATCCAACGCACCTCTTCGTTGATGGCATGCAGGGCGTTCTCGCGCAGGGAATTCTCCTCCATGGAAACGAACCACTGGTCGGTAGCACGGAAGATAACGGGCTGATGGCAGCGCCAGCAATGCGGGTAGGAGTGGTTAATCTCCTGCTTGGCAACAAGAGTACCCTGGCCTTCGAGCCACTCGATGATGACAGGATTGGCCGCGTCGGTATCCAGACCCGCAAAGCGACCAGCCTCATCGGTAAAGCAGCCGTTGTCGTCAACCGGCATGAGCATGGGGATATCGAATTCAAGGCCGACCAAATAGTCATCCTGGCCGTGGCCGGGAGCAGTGTGAACGCAACCAGTACCAGTGTCAAGCGTCACGTGGTCGCCGTAGATGAGGGTGCCCTTGAGATCCTGACGCACAGGGCAAGTATAAGTAAGGCCGTAAAGCTCTTTGCCCTTCATGATGATAGGCTCGCCTGCGGCGTTGCTGATGAATGAGTAATTCTCCCAGCCGGCAACCTGAGCAACCTGCTCGACAAGCTCCTTGGCCATGATGAGCTGCGAGCCGTCGACGGATACCATAACGTAATCGGCCTCGGGGGCAAGGCTCACGGCCGTGTTGGCGGGAAGGGTCCAAGGCGTGGTGGTCCAAATGAGCACATAGGCCTCAGGTGCGGCACCGGCCGCCTCCCACACACCAGGCACGATGTCCATCTTGAACTTCACGAAGATGGAGGGCGAAACCTCATCGCCGTATTCGATTTCGGCTTCTGCCAATGCGGTATGGCAGCGCTTGCACCAGTGAATGGGCTTACGACCACGGTACACCGAGCCCTTCAGGTACATTTCCTTGAAGATCTCGACGTTGCCCGACTCGAAATTAGGTAGGAACGTGAGGTAGGGCTTGTCCCACTCGGCGTTTACGCCAAGGCGCTTGAAGCCCTCGCGCTGCACGTCGACGTACTTCTCGGCCCACTCGCGGCACAGCTGGCGCAGCTCAGGCTGGGAGATCTCGGCCATGCGCTCGGGGCCGATGGTGACTTCAACCATATGCTCGATGGGCTGGCCATGGCAGTCCCAACCGGGGATATAAGGGGTGTAGTAGCCGCGCTGGGCATGGCTTTTAACCACAAAGTCCTTCAGGATCTTGTTGAAGGCGTGGCCAATGTGGATGGGGCCGTTGGCGTAGGGCGGGCCATCGTGAAGCACGAAGGGCTTTCCGTCCTTGTTCTTCTCGAGAACGCGATGGTAGATGTCCTCGGCGTACCACTTCTCAAGGCGCTTCGGCTCATTTTCGGGCAAATTGCCCCTCATGGCGAAGTCGGTCTTGGGAAGGTTCATGGTGTCCTTATAGCTTTTAGCCACGTTGACCCAGCCTTTCGTATCCTATGCTCTCCAGCAGGCTTACATTCGCAAACCTGCTTGTTATCTCAAACTTGATAAGTATAGGCCAAGCAGCACGTCATTTCCACGTCAAACGCTCAACGGTTGCAATGCACCTGCCGTTATGAATGCATATCTCTGCAAAGCGCACCCTTCAACCGAAAGGAAACAATGCGTGAACAGCTTGTGAATTTCGCCCGACTCACTCGCAAGATATAGCAATAATAGCTAAGGTGATGAACATACTTAGATATACAAATTAAATTGCCCTAGGAGACCCTCCATGAACTACGCCATTGTCACTGATTCATCCAGCAATTTACCTGAGTACATGATCGACGATTTCGATCTACACGTGCTGCCGCTCACGTTCATGGGAAACGGCATGCAATACCAAAGCTACCTCAAGGGCCAAACCACTGATCTCAAACAGTTCTATACCATGATGCGCGAAGGTGTTGAATTCACCACGTCCCTCCCCTGCCTCGCTAGTTCAGAGCAGCTTTTTGAAGACCTGCTTAAGAAAGGGCTTGACGTTCTCTATATTGGGTTCTCATCAGGGCTTTCCGGAACCTTCGAAGCTATCGACATCTTGTTGCGCTCCTTGGCCGAACGCTACCCCGAGCGCACTATACTTTCTGTCGACACCCTGGCCGCATCTGCTGGAGAGGGCCTTCTAGTGTGGCATGCCGCGAAACGTGCGCAAGCGGGTGCCGACATTCAGGAAGTACATGCCTGGCTCGAAGAGAATAAGCTCAAACTGGCTCACTGGTTTACAGTCGATGACCTTATGCACCTTATGCGTGGAGGACGCGTTGGCGCAGTAAGCGCATACGCAGGGACTATGCTCAACATTAAGCCTGTCATGCATGTCGACGACGATGGGCATTTGATACCGCTTGAAAAGGTACGCGGCCGTAAGAAGTCGCTGCACGCGCTGGTTGATCACATGGAAAAGACGGTCACCCATCCGGTCAACGAACAGCTCGTTCTCATCACGCACGGCGACTGCCTCGAAGACGCCCAATTCGTAGCCGACGATATCCGCAAGCGCTTCAACGAAGACGTCGAGATTGTAATCAACTATGTCGACCCCGTTATCGGCGCGCACACCGGGCCCGGAGTGGTGGCCCTGTTCTTTTTCGCCGAGCACAGGAACTAGATCGCATACGCCTATCGGCTTCATGTGAAACACCACATACCACCCCTTCGCATGCACTACAATGCGGGCATGAGCAATGCGCCCGACATACAAGCTAGCCACCTTCTTCCCTGGGAAGGTCGGGCCGTCATGCTTGTTGACCTTGACGCGTTTTTCGCCTCGGTCGAGCAGCTTGATCATCCCGCATGGCGGGGAAAGCCCGTCATAGTTGGCGGCGATGCCGACAGGCACGGCGTCGTATCAACCTGCTCCTACGAGGCGCGTAAGTTCGGCGTGCGCAGCGCCATGGCCGCTTCGATGGCCAAAAAGCTTTGCCCTGAGGCCATATGGACTCATGGTCACTTTGATCGTTACCGCGATGTCTCGAACGCCATCATGGGTATCCTTCGCGATGAAACGCCTCATGTGCAGCAGGTAAGCATAGACGAGGCGTTCATCGACGTTTCCCCCACCAAGACAAACAGCGAGCATCCCATTCTCGTTGCCAGACGCATACAAAGCCGCGTCGAAGCGCTGGGCGTCACCTGTTCTATAGGCCTGGGCACTACGAAGTCGGTCGCGAAGATTGCCTCCGATATGGACAAACCGCGTGGCCTTACCGTGGTTTACCCAGGTGGAGAATCTGCCTTTTTGTCCCCTTTGCCCATTCGCATCATGAGCGGGATTGGCCCTGCTGCAGAACGAACGCTCTCTTCAGTCGGCATTCGCACGCTGGGCGATCTCGTTCAAGCTGACGCCAGCATCTTGCGAAAGGTGTTCGGTAAGAATGCCGAGATGATGCGCGATCGGGCAAGGGGAACCGACCGATCCCCCGTTGAGTCCGACGATACGGTAAAGTCTGTCTCAAATGAAGTAACTTACTCGACAGATCTTGAATCATGGGATGAAATACAAGCTGCTCTAGCCACCATAGCTGACAAAGTCGGCCGCCGCCTGCGAAAAAAGGGTCTCAAAGGCCGAGCTTTAAGCGTGAAGGTTCGCTTCGACGATCGAAGCACGAAGTCGGCTCAATGTCAGCTTATGCATCCCACCGACGACGAGCTTCTGTTTACCCCTGCGGCACAACAACTTATAGCAACGCTATGGAGGCCCGGCCTCAAAATAAGGCTGCTGGGAATTGGATTAAGCGGCTTCGAAGAGGAGACATTTGTCCAGAAGCCTTTGTTTGACATTGAACCCTCTCATTCGATCTCAAACATAGGATACGAAGATGAGGCAAATGAGGCCTTCTCCTACGATTTCGGGAAGACGGGCCGCACGGATGCCAGCAAAGCGCTTCCCAAAAAACCAGCCTCGCAACTAAGCGCTGAGCAACGCGCAAAGTTGCTTTCCGCCACAGATTTGCTCAAAGATCGTTTCGGAGAGAAAGCCGTGCGCTTTGGACACGAACTTCGCAACGAGGGAAACACCACCGGCTCAGCTTCGAAAAACCCTGCCGACTATAAGTAAGTGGGACAACGGGGACGGAGGTATTTGTCCGCAACTCAAATAGCGGATAAAAGCCTCCGTCCCCGTTGTCCCGCGCCCAGCAGGCAAGAGAAAGCGCCCGCGTGGGGCGCTTCTCATGACCTAATTAAACTTGAAAATCTTTTGCGCAATGTGGTAGCCGCCTAGGCCAGCCCGGCGGCCAATCTCGGTCGGTAAGTTCGTGCCAATGTTCAAAAGGCTACGGCGAATGCGCTTATACAGCTCGGGGTCGGCCTCCTTAAGGTAGCGCCAAATGGCCTCGCGCTTCTCCTCATCCTCGGGAGTATTGCGCATACGGAGAAACACTGAGCAGATGCACATCATCATGGCCAGGTAGTTTTCCATGTACTGACGAAGGCGCTTCTGATCGATAGACATCACATCAACGGCATCGATCATAGTACGTGTCACGCGAAGCTGCTGGTCGATGCGCCCCATCATGATCTTCTCATTAACGGACTGGTCTTCTCGCCCAATGAAATAGCGATACATGTCGACATCGAGGTAGTACATGGAGCGCACATGCGGCAGCGGCTCATACACGAAAATATTGTCAACGTAGAAGCAGTGATGTGGCAGCTGCAGGCCCATATCCTGAAGCATGTCGGTGCGATAGATGACCGAGTGCATAAGGAGATACTGGCTCTGGTTGAAGTGCCCCACCTCATCCCATCCGAACTCACGGCCCTCGGGGAACACGTTCTTGTAGCGCATGACGGTACGCGTACCTTCATGCACCTTCTCGTATACGTAGTTGGCAATGACCAGATCGGTGGGGTCCTTCAGCTCCATCTGAAGACGCAGGTATTTCATGACTTCCGCCATGGCCTCTTCGTCAAGCCAGTCATCCGAGTCGACAACCTTGAAATAGCGTGCCGTAGCGTTCGCCAAACCGGCATTCACTGCCGAGCCGTGCCCTCCGTTTTCCTTATGGATGGCCTTGACGATATCCGGATAACGCTCCTGCCAAGAATCGGCAATCTCTGCGGTGTTATCCTTAAAAGAGCCATCGTTGACAATAAGGATCTCGATATCATCGCCGCATTTGAGAAGCGACTCGATGCACTTATCCATGTACTCGGCAGAATTGTAGCAAGGTACTGCAAACGAAATAGTCTTCATGAAATCCAGCCAATCCTGAAATCGCGCAGCGGGTTAAAGCTGCGAACCCTTGATATCAAGCTCATTCATGATCTTGTCCGAAAGCTCTAGGGCCAAGCTCACGATCTTATCCATATTGTAATAACGGTACTCAGCCAAACGCCCCAGAGGATAGAAGTTCGGCAGCGTTTCAGTGAGTTTGCGGTAACGCTCGTAATGAGCGTTATTCTCGTCATTGATGATGGCGTAATAGGGAATTTGCGTACGCGGGTCATCGTAGGAGCGCGAATACTCCTTCATGATAGTTGTGTTCGGGCATCGCTGGACAGTCATGTGCTTAAATTCCGTGATGCGCGTATAGTCTTCGGAAACCGTGTAATTTACCGTGCCGCAAGGCTGGACGAACTCCTCGTCGAAGGTTTCGTACTCGAAGTCAAGGCTGCGATACGGAAGGCGGCCGAAGCGAGCGAGGAACAGCTCATCGAGCGGACCGGTGTAGATGATAGGACCGGTGAACGCCTTTCCGTCAAGTTTGATAGCGGAAAGGCCGGCGTCCTCCGCATCGCTTTCAAACTCAAGCTCGAACACGCTTTCGGCGTCGGTGTTCAAGCAAACGTCGATGAGCTCGTGATCGAGCATCTCCTCGAATAGCTTCGTATAACCGAAAACGGGCATGCCCTGATACTTATCCTGGAAGTAACGGTCATCGTCGGATATAAAGACCGGCACGCGTGCGGTAACGGAAGGATCAACCTCTTCGGGGGTCAGGCCCCACTGCTTCTGCGTGTAGTACAAAAACACGTTGCGGTACACGAAATCGGCCACCTCGGCAAGCTCAGGATCATCCTGCTCTCGCAATTCGTTGATGGTGACCTTCACTTCGTCGCCGAAGGTGTCGATAAGCTTTTGGATGAGATGCGCCGCCTTCTCCTCGCCAAAGGCGATGACCATCGACTTCTTATTGAAGGGAACGGGCATGTAAGTGCCGTGCCAATTTGCCAGCACGCGATGCTGATAAGGGATGAAACCCGCGTAGCGCCTCAGGTAATAGAAGGCACGCTGATCGTTCGAATGGAAGATATGCGGGCCATAGCGATGCACCAGCACGCCGTTCTCGTCGTATTCGTCGTACATGTTTCCGCCGATATGAGCGCGCTTCTCGATGATAAGCACGCGCTGGTCGCGGCACTCGGCAAGCTGACGTGCCACCACGCTGCCCGCAAAGCCACTTCCCACTACCAAAGCATCGTATTCCGCTACGTCGACGTCCTTAAAATCCAGGTACGAGACAGCCATGGCCAACCTTTCAGGTGAGGGTTTATCGTTTCGCATTATTTTATAGGTTAGCCCTCATGCCGAGCGAGACAACATACAAACCGAATAATTGAACGGTTGAGACGGACTGTCGGATAAGATGAATGCGGAAGACATCATTTAAGCCGAACACGGAAGGACGACCATGAGTACGTTTCTGAAGAGCATGATCGACCGCGCGAAGGCGGAGAAGCAAACTATCGTCTTGCCTGAGGGAGCCGATGAGCGTACCCTCAAGGCTGCTGAGGAAATTCTCTCCCAGGGCATTGCCGACCTTATCATTTTGGGAGAGGTCGAGGCAATCAAGGCATCGAGCTACAACCTTGAAGGCGCGACTCTCATTGACCCGAAAACGTCGGAACTTCGCATTGAGCTTGCCGAAACGCTGTGCGAAATTCGCAAGTCCAAGGGTCTTACCATGGAGGACGCGCTTGCCCTTATGGACAACGTACTGTATTTCGGTGTCATGATGGTCAAGACCGGCCGTGCAAACGGCATGGTTGCCGGCGCGTGCCATTCCACAGGAGACGTACTGCGCCCCTGCCTCCAGATTCTTAAGACTGCACCTGGCGTGAAGCTCGTCAGCTCGTTCTTCATCATGGTGGTTCCCGATTGCGATTTGGGCCAAGAAGGCACTTTCCTGTTCTCTGACTGCGGCCTTGAGGTTCAGCCTGATGATGAGAAGCTTGCCCATATCGCCGTCAACTCGGCGAAATCGTGGCGAAGCCTCGTTGGTACCGAGCCCGTTGTCGCCATGCTCTCGCATTCTTCCTACGGTTCTGCAAAGAACGATGATTCCGGAAAAGTGGTACGCGCCACCGCCCTCGCAAAGGAGCTTGCTCCCGAACTGTCACTCGATGGAGAACTGCAGCTCGACGCTGCCATCGTTCCGGAAATCGGCGCGGCAAAGGCGCCCGACTCCCCCGTTGCCGGTAAGGCCAACGTGCTCATATTCCCCGACCTTGATGCGGGCAATATCGGCTACAAGCTTGTGCAGCGACTTGCCAAGGCGGAGGCGTACGGCCCCATTACGCAGGGCATAGCGGCTCCCGTAAACGACCTTTCCCGCGGCTGCACCGCCGACGACATCGTCGGCGTCGTTGCCGTTACCTGCGTCCAAGCCCAGTCTCGCTAATTCGAGCTCACGCCCCCCTTGCATCGAGGGATTTAGGCGCACAGCAAGGCATTGGCACAAACCGACGGTTTGTCACCCTGTAAGCGCGAAACGACCCCGGATGAACGTTCGATCCGGGGTCGTTTCGCCTTTATCGCCTCATTCGAGGCCTATTTTGCACAGAAGTACGAAGTCGGGTTGCCAGGGAATCCGAAACAGAGGTCGCGAGCGTTGTTCCAGACTAGGACAGGCGCTCATGCACGATATCGAAGGTGTCGCGGGCGATCATGTACTCCTCGTTGGTGGGGATGACGAGAATCTGAACAGCAGAGTCATCGGTTGAGATCATGCGCTCGCCACCGCGCAAGCGGTTACGCTCGCGGTCGAGCACCATGCCGAGCGGCTGCAAGCCGGAGAAGATCATGCGGCGCATCTTCTCGCAGTTCTCGCCCACGCCGGCCGTGAGCACAATGGCGTCCACACCGCCCATGACGGCCATGTACTGGCCAATGTACTTCTTCACCGAGTTGGAGTACATATCGTAAGCAAGTTGGGAACGCTCATGCCCGGCTTCGGAAGCATCGCGGACGCTGCGAAGGTCGTTCGAAATACCGGAAATGCCCAGCAGGCCAGACTTCTTGTTCAGAAGATCGCTTGCCTCGGAAGGCGTGAGCCCCTCGTGCTCCATGATGAACGTAACGATGGCAGGGTCGATGGCGCCCGTACGGGTACCCATCATGAGGCCGTCAAGCGGAGTAAGGCCCATGGAGGTGTCCACCGCCACACCATGGTCGATGGCAGACATCGAACAACCATTGCCAAGGTGGCAAGTGATGAGCTTGAGGTCATCCAGATCCTCATCTAGGAAAGCGGCGGCGCGCTCGGCGATATAGCGGTGCGAGGTGCCGTGGGCGCCGTACTTGCGCAGCGAATACTTCTCGTACAGGTCATACGGGATGGGATACATGTACGCCTTAGGCGGCATGGTTTGGAAATACGAGGTATCGAAAACGGCCACCATGGGTTTATCGGGCATATGGTGACGGCAGGCATTAATGCCCATGAGGGCCGCCTTGTTATGAAGCGGAGCCAGCTCAGCAAGCTCGTCAATGCGAGCGATAACCTCGTCGTCAATGAGAACCGAACGGTCAAAGTACTTGCCGCCCTGAACGACGCGATGACCGATGGCATCGATTTCGTCAAGAGATTCAACAGCCTTGTTGGGACCCGAAATGAGATTCTCGAGAACCAGTGCGACGGCTGCATCATGGTTTTCCATGGGGGTATCGAGCACGACCTCGTTGTCATCGATTCCGTGCTTAAGGAAGGCGTTGTCGGCGCCTACGCGCTCACAAATGCCCTTGGCTAGAACCAGGTGCTGCTCGACATTGATGAGCTGGTACTTCAAGGAAGATGATCCTGCATTGATTACGAGTACGTTCACGATCTGCCTCCTAATTAGTCAACCACTCAATTTTAGGTCGATACGCTTCGTCACCTCGCACAACAAGGACCCCATTCGGCGAATGGATACCCATAAGTCACCCTATTGGAGATTAAATGAAACAACGGGCGGGAAGCTTAGCGTTCGCGGCCAAAGCCCTGCGCGCTATGCTTTCCGCCCGTCGAAATAATTTGAAGGATTAAAAATTACTTAGAGGGGTTCCCGTCGTTCATCTGGGCCCCACCGAGTACGTGAACATGAAGATGATGCACAGTTTGGCAGGAATGGTCGTTGGTGTTGGCCAGGGTCCGGAAGCCGTCGGCAACAACGCCCTTAATCTCCGCGACCTTCTGTACCGCACCGAAAACCGCACCCAACGTATCAGCCGGTACGTTATCGGCGATATTGTCGTAGTGATCCTTCGGAATGATGAGGGTGTGAACGGGCATCATGGGATTGATGTCCTCAAAGGCGAGCACCGCCTCATCCTCGTACACCACCGTGGAGGGAATTTCACCCTTCGCAATCTTGCAGAACAAGCAATCGTCTTTTTGCATGGCATCCTCCTACACTCGTTTTGATACTTTTCAATCTGGCATGTAAACCAAGCTAACCTGTTAAGAAAGAGTGACGTCGCGAGCCTCGTCATCAAGGGCGCCGGAAAGCTCGCCCATAAGGACTTCGACTTTCTGCTCTGCCGCAGTTAGACGCCTTTGAAGCGAGGTTAAGAGAGCGATCCCACGCTCATAACGCACGAGGCTCTCCTCAAGTTCGAGCGTGTTGCCTTCAAGCATCTCGACTATTCCCTCAAGCTCGGCCATCGCCTCACGAAAGCTCAACTCTTCGATCATACGTTGCTCATTTATCATGGCAATCCTCCAAAGCTTCTCCCGAGTACTCGATTACAGAAACCTCATCCACAACACACGAAGCCGTGCCGTCAGAGAGGCTGATTGATACGTTCTGCCCTGGCTGCAGGGCTTTGACGCTTCTTATGACCGCGCCTTCGGCGCTACGCGTTATGGAGTAACCGCGCGCGAGTACCGTAAGCGGGGAAAGGTCGTAAAGGCGCGCCGCCGTAACGCTTAACGCACCGCGATACGCCGCCGTGACTTCCCCACCCTGACGTTCGATGCGACTGCGCAGCGAAAGAACGCGGCGCTCGTCGGAATCGAGCGCATGGGAAAGAGATACCGCAAGCTTCGAGTGAATAGAGGAAAGCTTGCGCTTGTCGGACTCAAGGGACGCAGGAATAGCCTTCCCCAGGCGAAGACTGAGGTCGTCAAGGCGCTGGAAATCTTCCGCAAACAGACGCATGGGATCACCAAAGGCAGAACGACGCATCTGGCGCTCGACGGCCAGCATCTCGGAATCGATGCGCGAGCGCATACGCATGCCCATAGAGGCCCCTAAACGCTCCATGTGCGCGCCCAGCGCCGAAGACTCCGGGACGACCGATTCAGCAGCGGCTGTGGGCGTTGAGGCGCGAAGGTCGGCAACCATATCGGCGATAGTCGTGTCGGGCTCATGGCCGATACCGGTTACGATTGCGACGGGACATGCCGCCACCATACGAGCGACTTGCTCGTCGTTGAAAGGCATGAGGTCCTCGAAAGAACCGCCTCCGCGAACCAGCAAGACAACGTCAACGCCCGAAGCCACAACCGTGCGCAAACCCTCGCAAATATGGGCAGGGGCTGAGGCTCCCTCAACGGGAACGCCTGCAAGCTTAACTTGCGCCAGAGGATAACGACGCCTTAAGGTGCGCAGAACATCATGGACGGCGGCACCGCGAGGCGAGGTAACCACGCCAATTCGCTCAGGAAAGGCGGGCAAAGGCCTCTTCCGCATGGGATCCATAAGGCCTTCCGCTTGCAGTTTGCGAGCTAAATTGGCTACCTGCAAGCGCAAGTTTCCCTCACCTGCCAAGGCAATGCTGAAGACATCGAAGTTCATGCGTCCCTTGGCGGCGTAGAGGGTAAAACGACCCGTCAGCTCAACCAGCATGCCAACACGCATGGACACGCCACTTGCCTGGTAACGGTTGTTCCACATCATGCAAGGAAGCGAAGCCCCCGCATCTTTCACGGTGAAATAAACCGCCTTGTAGCCGGGCTTGTTGGAAACCTCGGAGACTTCACCCACCAGACGGACGATAACGCCCTCAAGCGCGCCCTTGGCAAGAGCCATGGCCGCCGAGACGGAGAGCGCAGGTTCGCGTTCTCCGGCGGCAGCATGGGATGTTTCGGCAAAGCTCATGCGCAGGCCGTTACTCTTCGCCGCGCATGCCAAGCAGCCAGATAAGCTGCAGGATAGAAGTAAGGGCAGCCGCTACGTAAGTGAAAGCGCAAGCGCGCAGCACCTTCTGAGAGCCGACGCGGTCGGATTGCGTAAGCCCGATTTGGCCCATGTAGGTCATGGCGCGGCTGGAGGCGTTGAACTCGACCGGCAGGGTAACCACATGGAACAGGATCACGGCGACGTACATGACAATGGCAAGGGTGTAAAGCTGCATGATGCCCAAAAGCATGCCAGCCAGCAGCAGGAACATCCAAGCGTTAGAGGCAAGGTTCACGGCGGGAACAAGCGAGCCGCGAATCTTCATAGGCGCATACCCCTGCGCGAACTGGCATGCGTGGCCGACTTCGTGGCAGGCCGTCGCAATGGCGGTAACGGTGCGCCCGTCGTAGGCCTCAGGCGAAAGCGTGACGGAGTTGGAACGGGGATCAAAGAAATCCTGACCCGGGCCGCCACGATGCACGGCAACGTTATAGATGCCGTAATAAGAAAGCATCTGGCGTGCGCAATCGGCACCGGTCATGCCGGTGGAATTGGGAACGCGTGCGTACTTCTTCAGGGCGTGATTGACCCACCATGTTGAGATCATGCCGATGACAAGCGTTAGGACGACAAATGTAATGTAATCCATACTCAATTCACTCCTCAAATGAGCTGCCGTGTTTGGTTGTAGTATATCAGACATACGTACGCATTTAAGGCATACGGCTTACCAACGCCCCGGCTTCGCAAGAGCTCCATGACGAACAGGGAATTCCGAGACGCGACCCTATTCGGTTCGCACGACGCAAAGACCGTGAGGCCCCAAGCTCAGGCAAATGCGCCCCGCAAGAAGGTCGAGCAGCTCCTCGCCCACCATAGCACGCCGCCACCCCTTTAGCACATCAACGCCCTCGGTATACCCACGTGCCATCATGGCAAGGTCACCGTGGCTCGCAAGCGTTTGCATGGCAATGTCGTTCTCGTGAGCGCGAAGGCGAACGAGGGCATTCATAAGATCGAGTTCCGCGTCGACGTTACGTTCGTTCTTCCCCGCACGGTCAAGCTCGGGCCACTTTGACTCAGGAAGCGACATGCCCTTTTCCATAAGGGCGACGATGACGCGCGCATCACGGGTGGTCACGCGCTCCCTCACGCCACGTACCATGAACAGGTCATCGATAGAATGCGGTTCTCGGCGACACGCCTCGACAATCTGCTCGTCGGTGAGAATCCATTTGCGCGGCACATCGCGATGCTGAGCCTCCACCTCACGCCAGGCGGCAAGCTCGCGCGCCGCCGACATCTGACGCCTGGAAAGCTGGTTTACGCGCTTAAGGCGGCGAAAACGCGTACGCGGATCCTCCTCGTAGCGCTCGGGGTTAGAAAGCTCCTTGAAATCATGGGAAAGCCAGCGGAGGCGGCCCTTTTCCTCGAGGCGCTCAACCATAGAGCGATAGATTTCAGGTAGATACACCACGTCATCGGCGGCGTACTCAAGCTGAGAGTCCTGCAGGGGGCGCCGCGACCAGTCGGTGAACGAATCGCTTTTCTTCAACGAAACGCCGCACATCGAGTTTACGAGCGCGCCGTAGCCAATCTGCTGAGTATGCCCCAGCAAGGTGGCGGCAATCTGCGTATCGAAGATAGGTTTCGGCAAAACGCCGATTTCGTGATAGATGATCTCGAGATCTTGCCCGCCAGCATGGAATAGCTTCACGATGTGCTCATCTTCAAGAAGGCAGGCTATGGCGCCCAAGTCATCGATGGCAAAGGGATCCACAATGGCCACTTCGTCATCGGTTGCCATCTGAAGAAGGCAGAGCTTTGCATAATAGGTTTTCTCGCGCAAGAACTCGGTATCGATGGCAAGCACCGAAGATGAACGCGCGCGCTGCACGAACGCCTCAAGCGCCTCCTGATTTGCTATGTACACGAATTCGTTCCTTACGTTTGCAAGCGACGGTTTTGTAGTACCATCATGATAACAATGGAAGGGGAAACTGTGAAACTTCTAGTGATAAACAACCTGGTATCTGGTTATCGAGAAGGGGCGATTTACGATTTCGTGCGCACCTTCATCGAAGATGGCGACGAAGTGGTCATCCGCTCAACGGACGGCACCAGCAAGACAAAAGACTTCCTGCAAGATGCGGCTGATTTCGACCTCGTGGTGGCAAGCGGCGGAGACGGCACCATTGCCACCGTGTCCTACGAGCTTGCCAACAGCGGCATCCCCATTTTGGCCTTTCCCGCGGGTACGGCCAACTTGCTGCACATGAACCTCATGCTTCCCAACGAAACGCACGCGCTTGCCAAGATGCCGCGCGACTTCAAAACGCTCGATTTCGACCTTGGCGAGATTGCCTTCGATTCTGGCGAGCGCATGGGCTTTTCCATCATGGCAGGCGCCGGATACGACGCCGACATCATGAAGAACGCAGCACCGCAAAAGCGCCTCCTCGGGCCTATGGCGTACTTCTCGGCGGCCATCGCAAACCCCACCCCGCAGTATTCCAAATTTACGCTTGAAATCGACGGCAACAAGATGGAGAGCGAGGGCGTTGGAATCTTGGTCATCAATTTCTCCAAGATCCAATTCGACATATCGGTAGTTCACGAGAACCTGCCCCGTGACGGACAGTTCGAAGTAGTTGTCCTCAAGGCACGCGATGCCTTCGGGCTCATCCCCGCCCTGTTCGCCGGCATCCTCGATCGCGGGGGCGACTTCCCAAGCCGCACCGATGCTCTTGAGATCCACAGAGGAAGCAACATCCTCATCGAGGCCGACCCGCCGCTGCACATGCAATACGATGGCGAGGCGTCCCCGCTCACAACTCCCTTTGCCGTCAAGATGATACCCCGTGCGGCTCGCTACGTGGTATCTGAGGAATACCTGAAGCATCACGCCGATTAGCACAGCGAGCGAAACAACACGATTCCCCAAAGAAAGCGCCCCGATTCCGGGGCGCTTCTGCATTTACTTCTGCTCAGAAACCTCTTTGAGGTAAGCCTCTTTGTTTGAGAGGAACTTCATCTGAATGAGCTCGAGGATAACCGAGAAGACCATGGCAAAGTAAACCATGAGCTTCTCCATGTGCATGTCGAGAACCTCGATGCCAGAGTGGATGGCCATCGAGTCAAGTACCAGCAGAACACCGATGGCAACGATAAAGGTAAGCGCGAGGATCTTCATCTGCGGATGCCCGTTGATGAAATTGGAGATAGGATCGATGAAGATCATCATGATGAACACCGCGACCATGACGGCGATGATCATGATGATAAGATGCTCGGCCATACCGACGGCGGTGATGACCGAATCGATAGAGAAGACAAGGTCCATGACCATAATGGTTCCAATAGCCTGAGGGAGCCCGATGCGGTGCTTGGCAGCATGCTCTTCGGAATGCTCGGCCTTAAGCTCGGTGAGGTCGAGCATCTCGCGCAGCTCCTTGATGCCCTTGTAAATAAGGTAAGCGCCACCCAGAAGAAGCACGATGTCACGCACCGAGAAACCATGGCTCCAGAAGCCGAGGTTGATCTCGAACAACGGATTAGTCATGTGAACCAGGTAAGAGGCGAAGCACAGGAAGATTACACGCATGACGAGCGCACCGGCAAGTCCAAGCTTGCGGCCGATGTGTTGCTTTTCCGGAGGAAGGCGATCGGTGGTAATGGAGATGAACACCAGGTTGTCAACGCCAAGGACGATCTCCAGGAAAATAAGCGTAATGAGGCTGATCCAAGCCTCGGCAGTTAGGAAGATGGACAAATCCACTTTCAGACTCTCCTGTTCTTTCGACTCTCTTCTGCAAAGCCCAAAGGTCACAGCACAAAAAAAGACTCACGGCGTAGACATAACGTTTCCGTTAGAAGCCTACGCCATGAGTCTCGCTAATTAAGATACGCCAGACGGTCTGTCATCAAGCAGATGCTCTGCCGCCATGAATGTTGTACGTATCGCACTCAACGTGCCAACTACTCCCCCATGGGCAGTGAAGAATACTAATGCAAAGAAATTGGCTAATCAATAACCATTAGGTAAAGGGACACATATCGACCACATAGAATGATACGTACCCCGCAGAATACTTTTGTAGCCCAGGTTGGCGCTAGCAAGACAGCGAGCGGGGCTGTGGTGCCTTCAGATGGCGCGTCTCGCGGCTGAGCGCACTTCGGTGCGCGAAGGCAAGCGAGAAAACGTCATCTGGAGGTGCCACAGCCCCGCGCAGCGTCGAGGAATCCGGCGGCCGCCAGGCCGACGGAACAAAAAAACGACTCCGTAAGATTTACGGAGTCGGAAGGTTTTCTGGAGCGGACGACGGGGTTCGAACCCGCGACCCCGACCTTGGCAAGGTCGTGCTCTACCAGCTGAGCCACGTCCGCATATTAACTTTTCAAA
>JAFSHA010000105.1 GCA_017440565.1 Eggerthellaceae bacterium
AAACGGCGCGGTCGTCGGCGCCCGCTTCCAGGACCAGAACACCGGCGAGTACGTCGACATCAAGGCCCAGGCCACCGTTCTGGCCACTGGCTGCTTCATCAACAATCAGGAGATGATGGTCGAGTACGAGCCCGCCTACGCCCCCTACGGCCAGCTGGTGAACTACAGCACCGGCGACGGCCAACTCATGGCTGCGGCTGCGGGCGCCCAGCTGTTCAACATGTACGAGAACTACGCCAACCTCATGGGAGATATCCCCAACGCCACCACCTGGGGCTACTGGGCTCCCATCGTTCTCGTCCTCCCCAACGGCAAGCGCTTCATCGAGGCGGCCCAGTCCCCCGACGCCGCGCAGGCGGCCGTGGACGCCGGCTACCGCGAGTGGTGGGTCATCTTCGACCAGCAGGCCTTCGACGCCCGCTGCATCAGCGACTCGGTGAACAAGAACATCAACTCGAGCGCCGACGTGTATCACGTGGCTGACACAATCGAGGAACTCGCTGAGAAGATCGATGTCCCGGCCGAGCAGCTGGTCGCCACCTTCGCCCGCTACAACGAGCTCGTCGACGGCGGCGAGGACCTCGACTTCGGCAAGACCGCCCATCTCAAGAAGCTTGCGGCCCCCTACCACGCCCTCAAGGAGAACGTGGTGCGCTACAAGACCATCGGCGGCGTGATCTCCAACGACAAGGGCCTGGTGCTTGACGAGGCCAACGAGCCGATTCCCGGTCTGTACTCCTGCGGCGCGGTGAACACGCTCAGCTCTTCGTCCGTCTCCGTGTGCGCCGCCCAGGGCTACTTCGTGGGCGAGTGCCTGTGCGAGGCGTTCGGCGGCGCCGAGGCGTAAGGGCGCCTTCGCCACCGTCTTTTTCGGCCCAGCAGCATACGCGGAAAGAAGCCGGCGCCTGTGAATGTGGGTGCCGGCTTTTTTTTGGGGACGCGCTTTGGTAGTATCATGCAGAAGGGCCCCGCCGCACAGTCTCCAGTGCGGCGGGGCCCTCTCATTGAGCCGCTCTTAATTGGCCGGCAGCTCGACCCGAACTAGGCGCTTGCGGCCAGCTGCTTCTCCTCAATGACGCTGATCCAGCCGTCGGACACGGGGGCGTCGCTGTGGCAGCTCGTGCAGTAATTCACGGACGCGCGGTGAGCCTTGTGGCAGTCGGAGCACAGAAGGTCGCCGTGCGGCATCTCGTGCGGGTTGCGGGTCAGGCCGGCCGTCGCCTCGACGAGCTCCTCGCGCGTCATGGCCGCGCCGTCGGCGCCCGTGTGGCAGGCCTCGTTCATGCAGAAGGAGTCGGGCTCGACGCCGCGAGCCGCGGTGAGGTCCTCGAGCGAGGTCTCGTGCAGGACGAGCTCGTAGGTGGGGTTGTCAACCACGTCGTAGCCGCCGGTAACCCACGCGATGCCCTCGCTGATCTGCTCGCTCATCGTGGGGATATGGCAGCTCAGGCAGTCGAGGCTTTCGCCGCTGTCGTCGAGCACCATCTTGTGGGACACGACCATCATGCCCTTGGTGTTCTCAACAGCGTTACCCCACTTGTCGACGCCCTCGGCATTGTAGTCCTGCTCGTAGGTGTCCAGGTAGGGGTCCATCGGCGTGTGACAGATGGCGCCGCAGAAGCCGGGCGTCTCGTGCCACACCCAGAAGCCCGCGCCAGCGACCACGATGACAGCCGCCGCCACGCCGGCGATGACGCCGAGCTTCTTCTTGGACTTCTTCGGCAC
>JAFSHA010000106.1 GCA_017440565.1 Eggerthellaceae bacterium
GCCATGATCTTCTCGTACTCGGCCTTCACGGAGTCGGACACGTCGCCGGACTTCATCTTCTCGGACAGCTCGGCGTGCTTCTCGATGTACTCGTCGAGGTCATATCCTGCCGCTTCGAGCACCTTCATGGAGGCGTAGACGTCCTCGGTATTAGGCGTCTGGTACTCGTACTTCATGGTGGCAGGGTAGATGCTGCCCCACATGATCTCGGTGAGCAGCTTGTCGCCTTCCTTGGCTACGAGCTGCGCCTTCTTGTACTGCGCCGCGAGGTCGTCGATGAAGGCGTCCATCTCGTCGGCTGCGGAGGATGCGAGGCTGCCTGCTGCGTCCTTGACCGCGCCGGCGCCGCTTGCGAGGCCGTCGGCGTAGTTGATCGCTGCATGGTAGCCGTGTACCCACGTGCCGCTCTCGGAGGTTGCCAGCATATCGAGGGTGTCGTCGACGAGCGATTCGGCGGCGTCTACCGCCTCGGGGGTCTCGTCCTCGATGCCGACTACGTAGCCGTCAACGAAGTCCTCGCCGAAAGGCATGGTTTTCTTTGCGGGAGAATGGGAGTTCTGCGCGGCCTGGATGGCGTTGAGACCATCGAACACGAGCTGCTGCGCGGCGTTCCACACGAGGTTGCTGGAATCGCCCATACCGCTTGCAAAGCCCGCACCGAAGTCGTAGCCCTTGGGTGCCGCCTTGTCAGCGCCTTCTCCGAACTCGGTCAGCGAGACATCGACCATTTCCTTTGCGACCTTGACCGCTGCATCGTTCAGATCGACGCCGTATCCCTCAAGAATCTCGACAAGGGAGTGCATCGTTCCGTCGTATGCGGACACAAGCGCGTTCAGCTCGTCCTCCGACAACTCGGAAAGCTGCTCCTGAGATACGCCAAGCGTCTCGAGTGCGCCCATGAAGTCGTAGACGCTCTGCCCGTTTTCGCTCAAGATGGCCCTTGCAAGATCCTGCGAGGCCATCCACTTGGTCATGGCGTCGGCATCCTCGTAGGTAGCAGCGGTGAGGAGCGTGTGCTGTTCCTCGGCTGCGGACATCGCGCCAGTTACGGCGTCGTAGTCCCGCTGGGCTTCCTCTAGCCTTGCGTTCGCTGCGGCGAGGTTCTGCTCATAGGTCCCCAGATACCCGATGCCGTTCTTGACGGCGAGGTCGTACTCACCTTGGGCGATGCTCTGGTCGCGCTTGGCCTGCGCGAGGGTCTTTACCGCCTCAGCCTCCTGGGCGTAAAGCTCCTTGTAGGTACTCTCGTACGCACCAGCGCGAAGCTCCGCCTGCTTGGCTGCTATGAGGTCGTAGATCGCGTCCTTTGCGACCTCGGCCCCGTCGGCCATAATGACGTACGCCTCGCCCTCCTTCTCGACGGCGTAGTTCGTTCCGCAGGCTGCGTTCACCTCGTCGACTGCGATCTTGAGCTTGGCGAGCTGTTCGTCGGTGATGCCCGACTTGCCAGCCAGCTCCTCGATCACGTCGCCGTACTGACCGAGCATCTTCGCGTCGGTTTCGGTGGCGTTATGGCGCTCCTTGATGGTACGGGCAAGCTCCGCTTGTCGCTTGGTCAGCTCCTCTACGGAGAGGGCAGCTTGGAAGGCGAAGTCGCCGTATGCGTCCAGCCCGTTAGTCGCGGCGATTCCAGACCAGCCGGACACCGCTTGGGTGAGTCCCGTGGTCGCGTCACGCAGGTCGACGGAGTGCTCGTAAGCCTCCTTGAGGACATGGACGAGGGCCATCACGCCAGCAACGGCGGCTGCTACCCCGAGGCCAATGAGGGCGTCCTTGAGGATGCCCGTTCCCGCGGCGGCGAGTCGGCCCTTCTTGTTCATCTCGTCGTAGTCGTCGCTGAGTTCCTTGGCCGCGCTGGATCCCGCGAGGGTCATGTCGGCTGCGGCCCTAAGCGCCTCGGTGTAGTCCTTCGAGCTCTTGACGGCCTTCGACCACGCCATGCCCTTCAACGCCTTGGACTTCATAAGGTCGCCGAGGACGTTCTTCACGGAGTTGATTGCGATAGCCGCGGGGCCTAGTCCTGCGGCAAGCAGCACGCCGAAGTTCACTCCCGCCTTGCCAGCCTCGCCGAGGTCGGAGTAAGCCTGCGTCGCCCATGAGACGAGATCGGTCAGCGCGAGGATGGCGGGGGTCATGGACTCGCCCATCTCCACGCCGAGCACGTCGACGTTGTTGCGGAGAAGCTGGATCGCTCCCGAGAAGCCTTCTGCCTTGGCGGCGGCCTCACGCGCCGCGTCACCAGCCGCGCCCCACTCGTCGGTCATGCCGTTCCATGCGTCGTCGGACATCTCGAGGTTGTCGTTCAAGCCTCCGATGGTCTGCATAAGGCCCTCGATGGCCTGCTTCTGTCGGACGCTTGTGATCTTCAATCCCTCGAGCGTGCCGTCAGCGGAGCCGCCCTCCTCCTCGATGCGGTTCAAGCCCTCGATGAAAGCCTTGAGCGCGTCGGAAGGGGTCTCGTTCCACGCCTGCGCGAACTCGGATGAGGTCATGCCCGCCACGGATGCGAAGCCTGCGAGCTTGTCGCCGCCAGATGCGACGGCTGACTCGATGTCGGACATGGTCTTGCTGATTGCGGTACCCGCCGCCTCGGCGCCCTGGCCCGTAGCGGCGACGGCCGTGGACCAAGCAAGGAGCTCGGTAGCGGAGAACCCGGTGATGGTGCCCATGGACGCGATGCGGAGCATGACGTCCATGATCTTGTCCTCGAGCGTGGCGTTGTTGTTGCCGAGGCGGACGAGCGCGTCGCCGAAGTTGTCGAAGTCGTCCTCGCCCATGTCGTTGAGGATGCCCGCGAGCTGGCCTAGCTGCTCGGCTGCCTTGTCGGCTTCGAGGTTGGTTGCGATCTCGAGGTTCGAGACGGTGGTTGCGAAGCCCTCGAGCTTGTCGGTGGCGACGCCTAGCTGGCCGCCCATGGCCTCGATCTCAAGCAGGGTTGCGGCGTCTGTGACGTGGGTGCGCGAGTAGTCGAGGGCAGCTTGCTTCATGCTCTCGAACTGCTCCTCGGTTCCCGCAACCGTCTTGCGCATGTCTCTGTACGCCGCGTCGACCTCATCGGCTGCGGAGATAGCCGTGTAGGCGAACATGCTGGCAACGGGGGTTGCCGTGGAGTACATGGCCCAGCCAAGCTGCTGCAAGGAGCCCTTGAGGACGGCCGCCTGCGCGTTGGCCGTTTTCATGTCGGTTATGAGCTTGTTGGTCTGGGAGGTGAGGTTGGCGAGGCTTGATCGCGTGTCGACGTACTTGAGTCCGGCGGCGAACTCGTCGAGCTCCACGTTGGCCTTGGCGAGCTCGGTCCGTACTTCGCTGGCGTGCTTCTCGAGCCTTTCGAGCTCCGCTCCGTCCGCCTTCTTGAGTGCTTCCTCGGTCTCGTCTAGCTCCTGGTTGAGCGACGCGACCTTGGCCTCGGCCTGCTGCACCTTGAGTCGGATGTCGACGAACTTACCCGCGATCTTGTCAGCACCCTCGGCCTTGAGCTGGGCGATCTGCTGGTTCAGGTTGTCGATCTCCCTGATGTTCAGGCGCGTCTGCTCCTGCATGGAGGCCATCTTGAGGCGGGCTGCGTCGATGTTCTCGGGGTCGAGGTCGAGTGCGCGGTCGAGCATCTGCACGTCGGCGGCGAGCTCCTTGGCCGCTGCCTCCATGGCGTTCATCTCGCTGCGCAGCTTGCGGAACCCAACCGTCATGGTTGCGGTGGGGTTCTGCGTGACCATACGTGCGAGGGTCTTGTACCACTCGCGGGTCTCGGCCTCTGCCGCGATCACCTTGGTCTCGTAGTTCTTGACGTCGTTGATTAGGTCGGCGAGGTCGTACTTCTTCATCTTCTCGAAGTAAAGCGCGACCAGCTTCTCGTACTGTGCGACCTTCTCAAGCGAGCCGGACAGTTCGAGAATCTTGGCCTTTGCTGCTTCGGAGCCTTCCTCGATGCTGTTCCAGATCTTCTCGTCCTCGCCTGCGGCAGAGGATACGGCGTTCTTGAACCGCCTGATGGTGTCGCATATCTCGGCGTACTCCTGCTTGGCCTTGGCGGCGTTGTGCGCGGCGTCCTTCGCGGAGAACGCCAGCTCGTCGAATACTTCCTTGCCCTTTACCTCTTGGAGCCTCTGCTTCATGAAGGCGAGCTCCGCACGCATGTCACCGAGCTTGCCCGTGAGCGCACGCGCCTTGTCGCCCATGAGGTCGAACTGCTGGTTGATGGCGAGGATGTTGTTCGGTTCGAGCTTCGCAGCCTGGGCGAGCTTCCTGAGCTGCTTCTGGGTGTCGTTGATCGCGGTGTTGGAAGCCCGCAGGGCCTTCTTGAGTTCCGATGTCTCCGCTCCGATGCGGATGGTCAAGCCCTTGTAGATGTCACCCATACGGTCCCCCTCCTATCCTAGAATCGCGTCTATGTGCGCCTGCGTGGCCTCGATGACGCTGCCTCCCTTGTCCTTCTGATCGGAGGGGGTGTTCGCCTCGTTCCACGCTTGGAGCATCAGCGTGAGGCGGTTGTAGGGCATACGGCGCAAGTCGGCCGTGGTAAGGCCCAGCTTGAGACCGCTCACGTACATGAAGGTATAGGGAAGGGACAGACTGCCCCTTCCCTTCTGGTCGGCGTTTTTACTCGGAGTCGCTGGCTCCGATACGAAAGAAGGCGTCGTTGATCTCGGGGATCAGCTCGTTGGAGAGCTCGCGCAGGTTCACGCCGGCAACCTCCCTCGCCCATTTCGCGTAGCTGGGGATCGAGTCGTCGGCGGCCTTGAGCCCAGCCCAGATGACCTTCGGTACAGCCGGGAAGTAGATGTCGTTGAAGTCGCCTTGATACAGGTCGTGGATGGGATCGGACTTGAACTCCTGCTCGTAGACCATCATGGTGTAGACGCTCAGGAGGACTTCCTTCTCACCCTTGCCGTAGTCGATCCTCATTTAGCAGGCCCCCTTTACGCAGCCGCGCCAGGAAGCTGGACCTCGGTGTACCAAGCGTCGTAGATAGCCTTGCCTGCCTCGGTGTTCTCGATGACGCCCTTGGTGACCTTGACGGAGGCACCGTCGATCTCGATCTCGGCCGGGATCGCGGTGAAGCTCAGGGTCGTAGTGTCGGGGTCGGTCGTGTCGGAGGTGGTGTTGGCCTCGAGGGACGGACGGGACAGCGTGCAGTTGTACATCGCGTAACGCTTGTCGTTCACGTTGCCGAGGGTCTGGAACAGAAGAACGAACGGAGCGGGCTGCGCGGCGGCGTCCTCGTAGATGACGCCGTTGGCGGCCTTCTTCTCGCCCAGCAGGGCCATGGCGTCGTCGTCCTCGAAGAACGCAAGCTCGAGCTCGCCCGTGTAGCCGGAGTTGGTGGACAGGGTGTAGTACGCCATGTTCTCGGCGTAGAAGTTGCTGGTGTCGCCCTCAGCGTTCAGGGACAGGGCCACGGCGCCGTTGAGGTGCTTCGGGGCGCTATAGGTGCCGTCCTCCTGGATGAGGGCGTAATATGCCTTCTCAAGGCCAAAGCGAACCTTATTAGCCATTTTCATCAATCCTTTCAATGACGGTGAACCTGTAGATCGTCATGAGGCAATCCTCAGAGTCCACCCACGTTTCGGTTTTGTCGTAGTCTCCGAACGCCTCGTTGATGGCGCTCTCGACCTTTCCCTCCAACGCGGGGTCCGCGGCCTTCTGGTAAAGCTCCACGACCCACGTGCCTCGGGATGCCCAGCGCCTGTTGTCGGCGTTGAGCTTCAAATCGTCATCGAGGTAGAAAACCGCCCACGGCAAAGGAGGGGCGGAGTTGACGGGCCACGCCATGTGCGTGCTGGGAACCCCAGTTGCCTTGAGGGCGGCGAACACGGCCTTCCTGCTCACAGAGCATCAACCCCTTCCATTACCTGCTTGGCAAGCTCCTCGAAGGTCTCCTCGGCCGCGTCTGCGATGTGCGGGTACGCTGGGACGTCCCTGCCTCCGCCGACCTTGGCATGGCCCTTCTCGAGGAGGTGAGCGAGTCCGGGCTTGCGCTTGTTGCCGATCTCGGCTGCGTAGCCGTCCTCGGTGGACACGACCTTGTAGGTCCATCCCTTGATGTACTCGCCCGTGATCTTGAGGCCGCCCGCATGGGGGCCCTGCTTTCTCGCGTGCTTGCGGACGCTGAGCCTGCCCTTGCGAGCCGACTCCTTGACCGCGCTTTGCGCGACGAGCCTCACGTCTGCGTTCACGTCGCCGAGGATGTCCTCCAATGACCGCGCGAAATCGTCGATGCCGCATGTGCGGTTACCCATTGGAAAGCCTCCTCTCGAGCGTGAGCACGGTGAGGTCGCCCTGGTTGTTCGCGTCGGCCACGGAGTATTCGAGCCCGTCAAGGACGGCGCTCTCCTGCCCGTCGTAGTCGATGGTGCGTACCTCGCCAGAGGCGATGCGCCTGATACCCTCGCTCGACCCCGCCATGCGGGAGGCCATGGAGACGCGGTGGCGGTTGAAGAACACTTCCTGTTCGTGGACCCTCGCGTTCCTCGTGATCCCCTCGTCGTCCTGTACGGGCGCGAGGTCGTAGAGCGTTATGACGTCGGAGAACCTAGACATCGCTCTCACCCGACGCCACGTTGGCGCCGCTGTTCATCAGCCCTACCGTTATGCGGCGGTACGATTCCTCGAACTGCGGACGCTCGGCCACGTCGTAGCCGTAGTTGGCCTTGACGTAGCAGACCACGGCCGCCTTCACGAGGGGATCAGGGGAAGCCTCGAGAAGAAGCTCCTCCCTGATGCCCACGCGCTTCATGTCCGCGAGGGCGGCGTCGATCCACATTTGAATCTCGGGGTCGGTTGCCGCGCTGGAAACCCTGACGGCTACCTTCACGTCGCCCAGAAGTGACATCTACTCCACCTCGACCTTCTTGGCCTTCTTGGGTGCCTTCTTCTTCTCCTCAAGGGCCTCGACCAGTTGGCCGTGACCTGCGGCGTTGATGGCCGCGATGCGCTCGGCGGCGGCCTCGAACTCGTCGCCGATCTTGCGGTTCACCTTCGCCTCGAGGTCGAAGAAGTTATGCAGGACACGTGCCCTCATTAGGCGCTGACTGCCTTCTTGATGAGGATGATGCCGTAAGGATCGAGGACCTTACCGTCGGCGACCATCAGGGACTTGTACTTGACCTTGTTGGTCTCGTGGTCGATCCACTTCTCGGTCTTGATCTGCATGTTGGTGTTCACGACGTAGTTCTTCCAGTCGATGAACACGGCAACGACGTCGCCAGCCTCGGCGGTGTCGAAGTCGGGGAAGATGTCCGGCTCGGTGGTCTCCGCGCCCTTGCCCATGAAGCGCATGATCTCCTCGCCCGTAACGGGGTTGTAGCCGATGGAGACGGGTGCGTTCTGGTCGTCGGACATGGTCTCGACGTAGGAGTCCCAAGAGGACTGGCACATGTAGAACTCGCCGTTGCGGTAAGCCTTCGGCATGGCCGCCTTGACCTTCTTGCGCCAAGCCTTCCAATCGCCGAACTCCTCTGCGGTCATCTCGACCACGTTGGTGACGCGGGCGTCCTTGGTCACGCCGAGGAACTGGCCGTTGCCGTCGCCGCGGACGATGGACTGCTCGATGGCGCGGACCATTGCCTCCGCGATGATCGGCACGAAGCGGGCCTGGAACTCGGAGAACGTGACAACGGAGGTCAGGATAGACTGGGACAGACGGCACTCGAGCTGGTGGAACAGGAAGCTGATCTTGGTCTTGGACTCGAGCTTCTGGTACTCGCTTACCACGTCCTCGCCGATCCAGGAGGCGGTTGCCTTGAGCTCCAACACGGGGAACTCGATGCCGCCCTGGATGTTGAGCTTGGTGACCTTGTTCCAGATGTTGCCGTACTCGGACATCTTCTCGACGATCTGGCTCATCAGGGTCGTCGGAATCTGCACGGGCACGTCGGTGGTCATGGTGTGCGCGTCGGCGCGAAGCTCCATCGGAATGGCGGTGCCGCGGCAGACGTACTCCATGAAGGCGTTGCGATACTCGGCGGTATCGAACGGGTCCTCGCTTGCTGCGGGGGCAGCGGGGTTGCTGCGGGCGTTGATAGCGGACTGGCCGTCAATGACGGTGCCGGCGCCACCAGCGACAGCGGCGATGTTCAGGCTGCGAAGCTGGGTAGCGGCGTTACGGCGCTCAACCTCGCCAGCGATAATCTCTGCCTCAGCACGAAGCTGGGCGAAATCGACCGTGCACTCGGGATCAGAGAGCAGGTCGGTGATGTACTGCTTGCGCTCCTGGAACTCGTCAGCGGAGAGCGAGCGGTACTGTTCGGCACTCATAGGTACGAACATTTGCATCAACTCCTTAGATGATAGATAGGTAAGCTGCGAGTCGTTCCCTCTCGCGCTTGTCGGCTTCGCGCTGGGCCAACTCCTGACCCTCCGCCTCGATCACTCCGTCGATGTAGGAACGCGCATGTATCTCCGTCCCCTCGTTAGCGGGGATAGAAACCGCAGAAACGTCGAACACCTTTTCCACCTTGCTGATGTAGCTGGTGCGGGTGCTCTCGTCGTAGTACCAACCGCCGGGGGCGATGGTGAAGCCCCAGCTCATGCGGTCGATCAGGCCGTTGCTGATGGCCTCGTAAAGCTCACGGCCCTGCTGGCTGCCGCCGAGGTCGGCGCGAACCTTGAGGCCGTGGTCGTCACGCTCTAGGAGCATGGTGTTGTTGCGCAGACGCGCCAGCACGGAACCCTCGTGGTTGAGCTGGAAGATCACGTCGGACATATCCGCTCCGTCGAGAGCGTCTTTCTTGATGACTTCCTTCATGTCACGCCCGAAGTCATACGGCGTGTCGAAGGTGGTCGCGTAGCCCTCTACGATGTAGCCGTCGCTCTCCTCCTCGGAGACGGGCTGCATAAGGGCGAAACTACGGTACTCTCTGCCTTCCTTAACAGGCATGTCGCACCTCCTTACTTGTCTGGTTCGTCGACGTCCATGACGCCGTGAAGATCTGAGTCCTTCTTCGTCTCGTCGTGCTGCTCGGGGTCGCTGTCGGAAGTCGGGGAGTCGAGCATGGTCGCGTCGATGTACTCGCCGCGGATCACGCGCACGTCGCCGTCCTCGACGGGAGGCATCTGCAAGATGAAGCGGGCCTCGTTGATCGACATGACGCCTCGGTCGAGCATGTCGCGGATCATGTTTCGCTTGGATGCTGACGTGGCGTATTGCAGTCGGTTGGACGAGAAGGAGATCTGGTTTCTGATTCGCTGCTGCTGAGTGAACAGCATGTGGGTAAGGCCCTCGCCAAGCTGGATAGCCCAGGGCTCGATCTTGCCCTCGTAGTAGGCGTTCCAGTGGTCCTCCTGGTAGTGGTTTTGGAGGATCTCCTCGTTGGTGCCGAAGTAGGTGTACACGCTCTCCTTGATGCGGTTCATCTCGTCTGTCGAGATCGTGTAGTTGTAAGGCTTGATCTGCTCGACCTTCTGGAAGGTCTGGTCGTAGAGCATGATGCCCGACTGGTTCTGGCGCGAGAGGTTATCCTCGGAGAAACGCTGTCGCTTCTTGTTGAGCTCGTCCTCGTGCACGCGGCCAGTGACCTCGCCTAAGAACCTGAGCGACGCACCTGACTTAATGGCCTCCTCCTGCGCCTTGTTCTGCGCGTCGATGAGCTTCATCGTGGCGTCGAGCACGTTCGGGGTGCCGAAGTAGTCGGACTCGTACTGGTACTTGGAGATGATGCACACGTGCTTGAGCTCGATGGCGGAGGAGTCTCCTGTCGGGAAGTGGAACCTGATCCACGCCTCGCCCTTGTACTCGACGACCTCGGCGTGGGTGCACTTGAGCGGCCACACGCCCGTGATCTCGCCCTCCTTGTTGAACGACGGAACCACGTACGCGGTCGTGTCGCACTCGTAGATGGTGGCAAGCCTGTATAGGAAGCGCGGCCACGTCATGTACGGGTTCGGGGAGGTGGCGAAGGAGCGGGTTGCCTTGGGGAGGGCTGTGCCCACGACCTCGGGCTTGAGCTTGGAGCATCCCGTTGCGAACGAGTGAATCGCCGCTCGGGTCAGCTCCAACTCGTAGATGCCCCCGTTGTAAGTGGAGAACGCGGGGGCGTATTCGGTGAATGTCTGGAAATAGGGAGCGACGTCGATTCCCGACGGCTCCTTCTTACCGATTATTTTGTCTAATAGTCCCATACTCCCATAATGGAACGGATGTTCAACCCTGGGGAGGTCTCAATTCTGATACCCCCTAGATGACCTGGGAATACTCGTCCATGAGGTTGTGAAGGGTCGCGTATGCGTCGATCTCGGCCGCGAAGCCGTCGATACGGTTGGATGGGTTGAGCTCCTTCTTGTACGGCTGGATGTTGCCGTTCACGTCGGCCTTGACGGTGACGTTCATGCGGCACCACTCGTTGATCGGGTTGTGGTTGTCCACGATGCGGTTGGCTTGGTAGTCGGCGCGTATCTGCTTCATGGGCTGGGAGAGCGTGATGGCGCCCTGCCGCACGGGTATGGCGCGGGACTTGCCCACGAAGGACTCGAGCTCGCGGCGCGTGGTGTCGTCCATGTGCCACGGGTCGAAGCCCACGGCGAAGCACAGGATGTTGTGCTCGGCCTCGATCTCCTGCAACCACTCGAGCAGCACCCGCTTGTCGACCTTGTTGCCCGGCACGGTGCGCAGGAGCCCGCGCGCTATCCACTGCTCGTAGGGCACGTTGTCCCGCTCCTTGCGGTCTCCCGACTCGGAGGCGTTGCGGATGGTGTCCTCAGGTATCCAGTACATCGACATCTCGTATATCTTGTCGTCGCCCGGTCGCATCATCATCATCTGGGCGCACGTGAGGTCGATGGTGTCGGCGGCGTCGAAGCCGCAGA
>JAFSHA010000107.1 GCA_017440565.1 Eggerthellaceae bacterium
AGTAGAGCCTGTTTTCTAGATATCATAACTAACGTCATTCCAATCACATTTTTGAGCTATGAATACTCTCATCTGTAATTCCAGCAACATGTAATTGCCCTCAATCCTAACAGCCATGGAAATCATCAATACTCAACAGGGTAGTGTGCCGATTGTTGGTGTCACGACTCCGTTTGGGAGGCGCGGGCTTCAGCCCGCCCGAGCAAACGGAGCATCACCTGGAACCGATTACATCCTACACCATAGGCATCACGCAGCCTTTCCCAGTTTTTCCTCTATCGCCGCCATGACGCGGATCCTGGCCAGCTCGACCACGTCCGCAGGAATCGGGGCGCAATCGGGCACGGACCGGCAAACGCCCTTGAGCGACGCCGCGTCGATGAAGTTCATCTCGAGCCACTCCTCGTTGACGTCGATGAGCACGGAGCCGACGAGCCGCATCATGGACTCGACCGACGGGAAGACGCCGACGACCTTGGTGCGCCGCTTGATCTCCTCGTTGGCGCGCTCCTGCACGTTGTTGGTGCGCAGGCGCACATGGTGCTCGTAGGGGAAGTCCAGGTAGGCCAGGGCGTCGGCCTCGGCGTCCTCGAGCAGCTCGCCGGCATGGGCCTTGAGCTGCGCTATGCGCTCGGCGGCCTGGCGGTATGCGGCGCGCACGAGCTGGGGGTCCCGCTCGGCGAACACGGCCTTCATGGCCGCGATGGCGGTGAGCTTCTCCTCCTTCTTCGAGAACCAGCCTGCCACGTTGCGCTCGAGGTGCACGATGCAGCGCTGCCACGCGGCGCCCTGGAAGACCTCCGCGATCGCCTGGACGAGCCCCTCGTGGTCGTCCGAGACCACGCACTTGACGCCCGTGACGCCGCGCCTGCGCAGGCCGCGCAGGAACGCCTTCCACGACACTGCCGACTCGGTGTCGACGACGCCGAAGCCGACGAAGCGGCGCGAGCCGTCCTCGCCGCAGGCGATGGTGGTCACCACGCCCTTGGACTGCACGTGGCCCTCGTCGCGGCAGCTGAGGTAGGTCGCGTCGAGCCACAGGTACGGGAACGCCATCCCGTCGAAGCGCGCCGCGTTGAGCGCCGCCACCTCCTCGTCGAGTTCGGCGGTCATGCGCGATACGCGCGACGGGCTCAGGCTCGCGAACTCCAGCGCGTTCGCGGCCTTCTCGATCTTGCGGGTGGAGAGCCCCCGCACGTAGACCTCCTTCACGATCGCGACCATCGCCCGGTCGACGCGCGAGTAGGGCCTGATCAGCTCGTCGGGGAAGTAGGTGCCCTCGCGCAGCTTCGGAATGCGCATCGTTATCTCGCCCAGCACGGTGACCAGCTTGCGCTCCCGGTAGCCGTTGCGGCGGTTGCCCTCGCCGCGCAGCTCGTCGGCCTGCCAGTCCATGATCTGGTTGACCATGTGCTCGAGCTCGCGCCTCATCATCTCGTTGATGTCTATCGTGCCGTCCTCCCGGAACGGGAGGTTCTTAAAAGCTTCCTTTTCCTGTACAGTGTCCATCGGTGGCCGTTGCCTTTCTCTCGAATCGATTACTTCAGCAAAGTCCGATTCTAGGCAATGGCCGCTTCTTTCTCAAAGCGGCCCCTGACACCAACGTTCGGCACGCGATCCAAAAATCGTCCATGAGCACAGTATTGGTGCAGAATAGGCGGCCTTACGTGTAGATATCGGGTCCATGGACGATTTCCCCCGCTTTTTAGCCCCAAATTCTGTCCATGGACCCGATATTGATGCACGCAATCGTCCAGGGACCCCGTATTGGCGCAAAGGAACTGGGATTCCGTGCAGATAT
>JAFSHA010000108.1 GCA_017440565.1 Eggerthellaceae bacterium
CGCAGCCGAGCCCTACACCCCCGAGAAGGCCGCCGAGATCACCTGGATCCCCGCCGAGAAGATCGAGGCCGCGGCGCGCGCTTTTGCTACCGGCGGCTCCGGCGTCATCCAGTGGGGCGTCGCGGTCGACATGACCAAGGAAGCCCTGCCCGCCGCCACCTTCGTCGAGCGCAACGGCATCCGCACCGGCGACGGCGCGCAGCGCGGCGAGACCATCAACAAGTGCATCCAGGTGGGCGAGTGCAAGCCCGACGCGCAGATCAACCTCGAGCTCGGCAAGCGCTTCAACCCCGAGGCCTGGCCGTGGGACACCGTCGAGGAGATGTACGACTCCATCCTCGAGTGCACCGGCTACAAGTTCGCCGAGCTGCAGGAGGTTGCGCCGGCCTACATCCCCTTCACCTACGAGCGCCACGTCAAGGGCATGCTGCGCGCTGACGGCCAGCCCGGCTTCAACACGCAGACGGGCCGCATCGAGCTGTGGAGCAAC
The DNA here is from genome assembly GCA_017440565.1 of Eggerthellaceae bacterium. Lineage (GTDB taxonomy): Bacteria > Actinomycetota > Coriobacteriia > Coriobacteriales > Eggerthellaceae > RGIG3135. Next base: position 491 of record JAFSHA010000108.1, read on the forward strand.
TTCTACCACATGGCCGGCCTCTCCGAGGTGCCCTACTTCGAGGAGCCCACGCCCGGCCCGACCTCCACGCCTGACCTCTACCAGGAGTACCCGCTCGTGCTGACCACCGGCGCCCGCAACTGGAGCCTCTTCCACTCCGAGCACCGTCAGGCCCCGCACCTGCGCGCCCTGCACCCGTGGCCGTGGGTCCAGATGAACCCCAAGACCGCCGAGGAGCTGGGCGTCACCCAGGGCGAGTGGGTCTGGGTGGAGAACGAGCGCGGCCGCTGCAAACGCGTCGCCGAGATCACGCCCATCATGCCCGAGACCACGGTGAGCACCGACCACGCCTGGTGGTACCCCGAGGGCGACCCGGAGAACCTCTACGACGTGCGCGAGCTCAACGTCGGCAACCTGATCCCGTACCTGCCCGGCAAGGCCGGCTTCGGCGGCAACTACAAGTCCATGCTCTGCAAGATCTACAAGGTCGGAGAGGAGAACTAACCATGGCCGACTACGGAATTCTCGTCGATTACGAATGGTGCACCGGCTGCCACACCTGCGAGGTGGCGTGCCAGATGGAGCACAAGCTGCCCGTGGGCCAGTTCGGCATGAAGGTTGCCGAGATCGGCCCCTGGGAGTACGGCGACGGCAAGTGGCAGTACGCCTACCTGCCCGCACCCACCGACCAGTGCGACTTCTGCGCAGAGCGCCTCTCTGCGGGCAAGCAGCCCACCTGCGTGCACCACTGCCAGGCCGAGTGCCTGAAGTTCGGCCCGGTGGACGAGCTCGCCCGGGAGCTGGGCAAGAAGCGCAAGCAGGTCCTGTTCCGCAACTAGGCGGATCTTCGAGGGGCGGTGATCCGCCTCCCCCGAAGCAGCTTCGTTTTTGATCGCGGCCGTCTCATGCGGCGCCCGCCTGACTGAAAGGGGTTAGAGATGAAAGCAGTCTCGGCGGTGCTGAGGGCCTGCCTGGTGGGCGGCATCATCGGCATCATCTGCCAGATCTGCATGATGGTCTTGGGGTCTTTCGGCCTTGAGATGCTCTTCGTGCTGTTCTGGACCATCATGATCACCGGCGCCATCGGCGCGCTCATGGCCATTCCCGGCCGCCCCTAAGGCCCCCGGCGTAAAGTAGGCGTCGCTGGCCCCAAGGGCCTCCTCGTGAGGAAGGCGAGTCCAATCGGGCTCGCCTTCCTTGCATTTCGGCGCAGATCGTGGTGCCCTTGGCGCTATCCATGCGGCGGAGGAACCCGCATCCTCTTCGAGGGGGCTTTGCGCCCCTCTCCCGCCGAGACGCCCGCAGCCGGGGGAAGCCGTTTGCCGCATCCGCCGCAGACGCCATCCCCCGAATCGTTCAGCACGCCGCAGGAGGGGCACTTGCCCGGGACGAACCGTCGCGGATCGTACGAGCCCGGACCGCAGTTCCCGCAGTGCCAGCAGTAGAAGCAGCGCGCCATGTGGCCTCCTGATAGATTCCCGTGCAAAAGAGGCCGCCCCGTGCTGATTGCGCGGGGCGGCGGATACGCAAAGTTGATTACAGCTCGACGTCGACGTCGGTCGGGGCCCAGAGAACCTGCTTGGGCTTCCTCGCGAGCTCGGCTGCGAGCTCCTCGACGGTTCCGAACCTCATGCAGTTCGCCAGGCAGTTATGCACGCACACGGGCTCGCGCCTGCGCTCGAGGCGGGAGGCGCACAGGTCGCAAAGGTCGGTCGGCACCGGGATGTGGTTGTAGTTGAAGCTCCTGCCCTGGTCGTCGGAGTCGTCCTTCTGCCAGGGGCCGTCCTCGAACACGCGGATTCCCCACTTGCCAACCGCAAGGCCGTGCTCCTTCTTGCAGGAAACCTCGCAGGAATGGCAGCCGGTGCAGTATTCGTAGTCGATAAGCAGCGCGTACTTGGGCATGGCTCACTCAGCCTCCTTCACGGTGATCTCGTTTACGCGATCCTCGGTGATGCCGAACCTCGCGTAGAAGTCGTAGATGTCGAGGTCGTGGTTCTCGTCGATCGGCTCGACGTTGCAGCAGTTGCACTTGTAGGGAGCGCCCAAGCCCAGCTCGTTGTTGTGGTGCACGGGGACCAGGCTGTTGCAGTTGGTCTGCCAGACGCCGAACAGGCTCGGCTCGGAGCCGTCCTGCTCGGGGAACCACCAGCCGTGCTCGGCCTCGACGTGGCCGACGCGCACCTTCTGGGTGACCTTGGCCTTGTACTTGGCGGAGCCGTACTGATTGTAGATGCGGCACCACTGCCCGTCGGTGAGCCCCAGGCGCGTGGCGTCCGCGGGGTTGATCTCGAGGCGCGGGTTGGCATCGATCTCGCGCAGGATGGCGATCTGGCGATGCTCGGAGTGGAACGAGGTGAAGCGGCGCGCGCCCGTGGAGAGGATGAACGGATATTTCTCCATGATCTCCTCATGCGGAAGGTCGCGGCTCGCCCACTCGGCGCGCTCCTCGTCGCTGATGAAGGGGCTCTTCAGGATGTCGCCCTGCATCTTGACCACGCCCTCGTCCAGCATGCGCGGGCTTTGGACGGGCTCGATGTAGTAGGGCAGCGGGTCCATGCCGTTGGCGTTGTACTGCGAGGACCAGAGCTCCACGCGGCCCGTGGGGGTCAGGAATCCGGGCTGCCCGTCGGGTCGCAGCCTGCCGAGCTCGTACTTGCGGTAGAACACCTCGACCTTGAGCTTCACCGCCCCGCGGACGTTCTCGAAGCTGGCGCGGCCGCCCAGCCTGTTCTTGTTGAGGTAGTCGTGGGCCTCGGCGTACTTCTCGTGCGGGAACGTGGCCTTGGGGTCGTCCGGGTACATGGCCGCCATGCGCTCGGCGAGCAGGACCTCGATCTCGGTGTCGCTCTTCGCCTCGCCGACGGTGATGGCCTTGTTGCCGATGCCCGTGGTGATGGAGGCGCCCCCGTAGTGGGTGCGGTTGACGCTGTCGTGCTCGGCCACGGTGCTGACGGGCAGGAACACGTCGCAGCACGCCTGGATGGTGGGCGTGATCATGATGTCGGTGCCGAAGCCGAACTCGATGGAGCGCTGGAGCGCGGCGTGCCAGCGCCCGGGCTCGGCGGAGTTCGTCGGGGCGAGCAGGTTGGTGTTGGCGATCCACGCCATGCGGATGGGGTAGGGCTCGTCGGTCTCGAGCGTGGTGAGCAGGCAGTCGGCGTTCGCGCCCGTGATCTGGTTGCAGAACAGCGGGTACTTGTCCATGCCGATGGCCTTCATGCGCTCCTCGTCGGTGAGCTGGTACCAGCCCTCGGTGACGGCGGCGCGCACGTCGGTGTTCGCCTCGGCTCCGCCTTCGGTGGCTGCCGCGGTCATGTCCTCGGGCATGGCGGCGCGGATGTCGGCGATGATGTTGCCTCCGGGAACGTCGAGGTTGCCCGTGAGGCAGATCATGGCCACGGCGCAGTGGCTCGCCTGCATGCCGTTGGTGTTCTGATCGAACGCCAGGCCCCAGGCGATGGACGCGGGTTTGGCCGCGGCGTACTCACGTGCGAAGGTGTAGATGTCCTCGACCGGCACCTCGCAGATCTCGGCGGCCTTCTCGGGCGTCATGAGGCTGACGCGTTCCTTGAACTCGTCGAAGCCGTAGGTCCAGCGGTCGATGAAGTCGTGGTCGTAAAGGTCCTCGGCGATGATGATGTTGCAGACAGCCATGCCGAGTGCGGCGTCGGTGCCGTTGCGCACGCGCAGCTGCAGCTCGGCGCGAGTGGACAGCCAGCTGATGCGCGGGTCGATCATCATGAGACGGGAACCGCGCTTCATGAGGTCGATGACGGAGTGGCCGAAGAAGCCGTCGGGGTTGGAGGCCAGCGGAACCTTGCCCCACATGACCATGAGCTCGGGCACCTGGTACTGCGGGTCGTCGTAGCCACCCGGCAGGCCGCCGGCGTAGTCGAGCTCGGGGTAGAGCGCGCCGAGGACCATCTGGGAAGCCATCATTCGCGGCTGGTAGCAGGCGTAGCCGGACTGCGTGTACACCTGGTTGGGCGTGCGGAAGATGCTCATCTGGAGGTCCTGCTGCAGCATGCCGTCGCGGCCCGTGCCCACGAAGAAGGCAAGCGCGGGCAGGCGGACGCCTGGGAGCGCTGCTCGTGGGACGAGGCGCTCGACATCATCATGGACAACTGGAAGCGCCCGGCCAGAACTAGCGCTCGGATTCTGGAAACATCAAAACGCGTTCGACAGCATCGTTAGGAGCAGAAAATGGCAGATAAGAAGAAAGTACTGATGGCGCCCGTGGTCGCCGCGGGCAGTTTGGTAGTCGTATTCGGGATGGTTCTCGGCCTCCAGGCTATTGGCTTTGGTTGCGGCTGGCTCGTCCTCTTCGGCATCACCGCCTATTTGATGTCAGAAAAGGGCCCGTCCAAGGCCGGCATCATGCCTTTCGTTTGCGGAAGCATCCTCGGCATGTTGGGCGGTCAGCTGTTCACGCTGTTCATGCCCGGCTTCATCCTGTTCGCCCTTGCCCTGCTTACCTGCAAGATGGGCGGCTGGTTGACCAGCTTTATGAACGACTACGCGCTGCTCTACATGACGGTCTACACCATCGGAGGAGTGGCGAACCCCGTCCTCCTCTGGCAAGATCTGCTCGTCCACGGCGTCCTCTGCCTGGTTCTCGCCATCGTCGTGATGGCCATCGCGAAGAAGGGCGAGGGGAAGGCAGGCTCGCCCATGGAGGTCTCCGCATAGCGGTAGATGGGCGATACGGCATCCCTCGAAAGAAGCCGCCAAGCTGGAAACGCCCCGGCTTGGCGGCTTCTTTCGCGTTGCGGTCGATTTTGGCGAGCGGTCAGATGGAGGAGTCAGGACAGAAGCGCCCTCATGCGCTTCGCAAGGTTGTTCACGGATGCGTAGGTTTCCGGATTGGTGGTGTAGAGCATGTAGGTGTGCCAGTTGAGCCTCGGGTCGATGATGGGGATGACCGCCGTCCCGCGGGGCGGGTTGGCGTAGTACGTGTTCGTGACGATGGCGCCGGCCCTCTCGATCCGCTTGATGAGGTGCAGCATCGAGCTCTGGCTCGGCACCACGCTCACGCTGGACTCGTCGAATCCGAACGACCCGAGCAGTGCGAACATGGGCTCGTACTGGAACGCGGGGTCGGACATGAGGATCATGTTGACCTCGCGCAGGTCGGCCACCGAGCAGTGGGGCAGCCCCGCCAGGCGGGACCTCTCGTCGACGAGCAGGTAAGCGGCCGAGCTGGCCACGTCGATGGACAGGCAGTCGGGGAAATCGCGCTCCATGGCGGTGACGATGGCCACGTCGACGTCCCTCGAGCGCACGTGCTCGTAGCACTCCTTGCAGCTGAGCTCGAGGATCCTGTCGGTGGTGGCGTACTCGTCGACGAGGGAGACGACGCCGGCCAGGGCGCCCGAGAACGCGTTGAGGCTCACGGCCATGCGCATGCGCGAGGGGGCGGCTTCCTGGCTGCTGCAGAGGATCTTCATGCTCTCGATGGCGTCGAGGATGGTCTGCGCGTGCTGCACCGCGATCTCTCCGGCAGGGGTGAGAAGCATCGAGTTGCCCATTTTGTCGAACAGGGGGACCTTGAGCTCCGCCTCGAGGTCCCTGATGGCTCGAGAAACCGCCTGCCTCGTCGTGAAGCAGCAATCGGCGGCTTTCGAGAACGAGCGCTCCCTCGCCGCGGCTACCAGGTAGCGTAGCTGGCTGACCTCCATGAATACCTCCCCCTCCGGCCTCTTCCTTGACCATCTGCGATTCTAACATGCCTGCCCTGCAGGTTTGCCCGCCTCACGCCGTGCCGCCGTCAACCAATTTGCACCATGCGTTACGTTTCGGATTCTTCTCACGGGCCATGGCCCCCCTCAAACTTCAAGCGAGGAGGAAAAGCAGGTGCTTTTCCACAAAAGCATGAGGAGAGGAGAGTTTCCATGGCAGAAGCTGTCACGCAAGTCGGAAACGAGACTATCTGGAGGACCTGCGCGTGGTCGCCCCCGGGATGCCACCCGGTGGGCTGCGGCCTTCTGGTCCACGTCGAGGACGGCAAGGTCACCAAGGTCGAGGGCGACCCCGAGCATCCCATCACCCGCGGCGCGCTGTGCACCCGCTGCCTCGCGCTTCCCGAGTACATGTACCATCCGGACCGCGTCATCCACCCGATGAAGCGCGCCAAGGAGGACCGCGGCCTCGACAAGTGGGAGCAGTGCTCCTGGGACGAGGCGATCGACATCATCGTCACCAACGCCAAGGAGATCTCGGAGAAGTACGGCCATGAGACCATCGCCGTCTTCGGCGGCACCGGCCGTGAGGGCAACGACTACTACTCCACCTACGCCAACTGCATCTTCGGCACCCCCAACGCCGTCTACGCCCAGCCCGGCTGGTCCTGCTACGGCCCGCGTGCCTCCATCACCGCCTTCATGATGGGCGGCGGCTACCCCGAGATCGACTACGCGCAGAAGTGCGCCCAGCGCTACGACGACCCGCGCTTCGTGGCCCCCGGCGTCATCGTGCTCTGGGGCAAGGAGCCGCTGCGCTCCAACCCCGACGGCCTGTTCGGCCACTCCATCGTCGAGATGATGCAGCGCTTCGGCACCAAGCTCATCATGGTCGACCCGCGCATGACCTGGATCGGCACCCGCTCCGAGTACGTGCTGCAGCTGCGCCCCGGCACCGACACCGCCATGGCCATGGCCTGGATCAACGTCATCGCCGAGGAGGACCTCTACGACCACGAGTTCGTCGAGAAGTGGACCTACGGCTTCGACGAGATGGTCGCCGCCTGCAAGGAGATGACCCCCGAGAAGGCCGCCGAGATCTGCGGCGTTGACGCCGAGGAGATCCGCGGCGCCGCCCGCCTGTACGCGACCACCCATCCCTCCAGCCTGTGCTGGGGCCTCGCGGTCGACCAGAGCCCCAACGGCGTGCAGCTCGGCCAGTGCCTGCTCGCGCTCATGTCCATCACCGGCGACCTCGACGCCCCCGGCGGCACCACCCTCGGTGCCGGCGACGTGCACGCCGCCAACGCCGCCCGTGACGACAGCGTCGGCTCCGCCGCTGACGACCGCGACGCCTCCGACTATGCCGACCGCCTGGAGGAATCCGAGTCCTATCCGAACCAGATGGAGATCGCCATCACCTACGCGTACCAGTACGGCCTCATGACCGAGGAGCGCTACGCGAAGAAGATCGGCGTCGACAAGTACCCGGCCATCGGCGCCATCATGTGGACCGTCGCCCCCGACGAGTTCCTCAAGGCCCTCGAGACCGAGGTTCCCTACAAGATGCACATGGCCATGTTCCAGTCCTCCAACCCGGTGGGCTCGGCCATCGCGGGCGAGCCGCAGCGCTGGCGCAACGCGCTTCGCAAGCTGGACTTCTGCTTCGCAACCGACCTGTTCATGAACCCGACCATCATGGCCTGCGCCGACGTGTTCCTGCCGCTGTGCACCACCGTCGAGCACGACGCCGTCGTGGTTCCGCACTACTCCATGAACATCTCCTTCTTCGGCGCCGAGCGCCGCTGCGTCCAGGTGGGCGAGTGCAAGTCCGAGATGGAGATCATGCTGCTCCTCGGCAAGCGCCTCTTCCCGCAGTACTGGGGCCAGTTCGAGGACGAGATCGCCTACCTCAAGTCCAAGTCCGGCGCCCTCGACTGGGACGACCTCAAGGAGAAGGTCTGCTACACCAACGTCGAGAACTACTACAAGTACAAGACCGGCGAGCTGCGTCCCGACCACCAGCCCGGCTTCCCCACCCAGACCGGCCGCGTGGAGCTGTACTCCTACGCCTACCAGGCCTTCGGCGAGAGCCCGGTTCCGTACTACGAGGAGCCGGCCTACGGCCCCATCGCCACGCCCGAGCTCATGAAGGACTACCCCTTCGTGCTCACCACCGGCGCCCGCAAGCAGGAGTTCTTCCACTCCGAGCACAAGCAGGTCCCGTCCCTGCGCGCCATCACCCCGTGGCCCGAGATGGACATCAACCCGGCCGACGCCGCCGAGCTTGGCATCGAGGAAGGCGACTGGGTCGAGATGGCAAGCCCGTACGGCAAGTGCCGCCAGCGTGCCCGCGTGACCCCCACCATCAAGAAGGGCGTCGTCCACGCCATGCACGGCTGGTCCTACCCCGAGGAGAGCGGCGAGGAGCCGAGCCTGTTTGGCAACTGGCGCTCCAACGTGAACTGCCTGCTGCCCAACAGCGTCAACGGCAAGCTGGGCTTCGGCGACACCTTCAAGTGCATGATCTGCTCTTGCAAGAAGGTCGACGGCCCCGGCGAGCATCCGTCGCCGTCTGAGGCCGAGGTCTACGTCGAGCCCAGCCGTCAGAAGCCGGCCGAGGTCGTGGGCCAGATCTGGCGCCCGGCCGACGCCCCCGAGTACAACTAAGCCCGCAGAGAGGATAGAGAGGTAACGAACATGACTCAGTACGCTCTGTACCTGAACTACGAGTTCTGCACCGGCTGCCACTCCTGCGAGGTGGCCTGCCGTAACGAGAAGAAGATCCCGCTGGGCGACTTCGGCATGAAGCTGCTCGAGGACCGTCCCCGCCAGCACGCCGACGGCTCCTGGCATTGGGACTACATCGCCTACCCAACGGAGCTCTGCGACCTGTGCGCAGACCGCGTCGCCGAGGGCAAGATGCCCAGCTGCGTGCAGATGTGCCAGGCTAAGTGCCTGCACTTCGGCACCATCGAGGAGTGCGCCGCCATGCTCGCCGAGAAGGGTGAGAAGGCGGCAATCTTCCTGCCGTAAGGCGGATGGGTTGCCGGCCCCGCGGCGGGGCCGGCAGGGCGCGCAAGCGCCTGCGATGAGGGAAATGCGCCGCTCGGGATCGACTCTCGGGCGGCGTGTTCAGCGGAGGCGGCTCCTGACGGGGCCGCCTCTTCGGCATGTTGGCCGAATCCCGCAAGACTACGAGCGTAGGAGGCAGCGATGGGCTGTTGGACGTGCTTGCCGACGTGCGACAAGTGCAAGCCGAAGTTCTACGAGTGCCCCGAGTGCGGCGGGCAGGGCAGCTTCTTCTTCAGGAAGTGCCTCGCATGCGGAAGGGCTATGACCGAGGAGGACGAGGCGAGGGGGCGCGAGGAGTGGGTGGAAAAGAGGAGAGGTGGGGCGTAGGCTTCGCCTGCGTCGTCGACGTGCGCTTTGACGGCGCCTGAGGGCGCTGCGCCCGTCCCGTTTTTTTCGAAAGGAGCTCGGGTGGAGGGCTTGCAAGCAAAGGTGGAGCAGTGGGGCTGCGCCCCCATCGGCCCTAGGGACCGCCATAAGATACTTGATTGCGCGGTCGACGGCTTTTCTGCGTACCCCCTTTTCCGGTATCTGTGCGGAGGGGAGTACAGCGAGAAGGTATCGGCGAGGATATGGCGGCATTTCGTGGCGGAGCCTCGCGAATACATTGAATCCATCGCTTACCCCCGGCATCGGCGCCCATAAGGAACGTCTCCATTATATCGAAAGCAAAGTCTTGGGGCCCGCCGCTTTAGCGGCGGGCCCCGATGCGCGGTGGGGAAGGTCGGATCCTGGCCCATAGGCGAGGAGAGCTTCCCCGACCCGCGGTTCTCCTGGAAGGCGTCCGGGGCTACTGCCTGAAGATGTACATCTTCCTGCTCTTCTCAGCCATGACCTTCGCCAGATCCTCAATCTTTCCGTACTGCAGGCACTGGCCGAGGCAGTGGATCTCGCATGCGGTTCGCTTGCCCTCGGCGACGCGGTCTGCGCACAGGTCGCAGAGGTCGGTCGGGCAGGGGAGGAAGTCGAACTCCCACTTGCCGTTGGGCAGCTCCCACGGGCCAAGTCGAAGGACCTTGATGCCCCAGGGCTCCTGCTCTACCGGAAACCCCTTCTCCTGCTTGCACGCCACCTCGCAGCTCTGACAGCCGGTGCAGTACTCAAAATCGACCAGAAGACCGTAACCTTTGTTGTCCATCGTCTTTCCTCCTAATCGGTTTCTTTGTAGATCTTGCACATGATTCCCTTGTAGGGCGCTCCGAAGCCCATCTTGCCCACGTTCTTATGCGGCACGAGCGAGTTGACGTTGGAGCGCCAGTTGCCGAACATGTTCTCGACAATGACCCAGTCGCCTTCCTTGATGCCGTGCTCCTCCGCCGTCTTGGGATGGATCTCGACGAAGGGCTCGGGGGTGAGCTTGCGCAGGGTCTTGATCTGTCGATGCTCGGAGTGGAAGGACGTGTAGCGCCTTGCGCCCGTCGTGAGGATCAGCGGGTAGTCCTCCGCCAGCTCCGGCTTGCTCACCTGGCTGTAGTGGGGCTCGATGTAGTACGGCAGCGGATCGTCGCCGACTTCGAGGCGCTCACGTCCGCGCGCACTCGCTCGGCAAGACCGCCGTGATCTCCCTGGCCCGTCGGAGCTAGAGCCGTGGTATCATCGGGGGATCAGAGCAACCGGGTTCTCCGTCTCCGCCAGTTGCGCCCGATCCAGGCGGCCCTATTCGGCCCTCATCCCGATAAACTTAACTCGCACAGGGCAATGACCGCGACCGTCAAATCTGCCCTGTTGTGCCATACTGTTACCGCAACGACAAAACAATCGTTTCATTAAAGCGAGGGCACAGTGACCGAGGCCAGAAGACAGAAAGGCAGCCAGGGGAACAACAACAAGGACCTCTTCCAGCTCGACCCTGAGAGCAGCCTCCCCATCTGGTTGCAGCTGAAGAAGCGCTTCATCCATCTCATCGCTTCAGGTTACTACATGCCCAACGACCAGCTGCCCACCGTGCGCGGGCTGGCCGCCGACATCGAGATCAACTACAACACGGTGTGCAAGGTGTACAAGAGCCTCGAGGACGACGGCTACATCGTCTCCAAGCACCGTCAAGGCGCCTACGTGCTCGACGTGAGCGAGAAAGGCGACGTGGACAATACCGTGACGGCCGAGATCGTCACGGTGGAGTACATCAACCGCTGCCTGGGCCTGGGCATGTCGCTCGCGGACGTGGAGCACCAGTTCAGGGCAGGCATCGCCAAGGAGAGGGCAAAGCTGGCCAAGGGCCGGGGCGAAGAGGCCGGCACCTCCAACATCATCGAGTTTCCCGGTTAGGAAGAGCCCGAAGCGAAGGCCGCCCCTAGAGGTAATTATCCTCAAAATAAAATAATACTGCCTTAGATTGTCATAGTTTCTGTCTTGTAAAGCACACAAGCGTATGGCAAACTACGGCAATAAGAATCAGGCCGGTTCTGACGTTAAGGAGCGGGCGGGCGACTTCGGGAGGAGCGCGCGTCCGAGAGGGGATACGCAGCGGCCGATGCCGCCCGCGGGTTGCGCAGCCTGCGGGCGGGGCGAAGGCACCGCGTTCCCCGACGTTATCTTAGGAGGAGAGAATGTCGGGAACGAACAGCCCGCAGGGCGGGCTCACCCGTAGAGGCTTTCTCAAGACGACGGCGGCAGTGGCGGGTGCGTCGGCGCTTGCCGGCGGCGCGGGCCTGACGGCCTTGGCGGATGATTCGTCTGAGGCCGTTGTCGAGGAGCAGACGTTTCGCAGCGCGTGCCGTGGCAACTGCGGCAGCCGCTGCCCCATGACCCTGACGGTTCGCGAGGGCAAGATCGTCAGGGCGGCCGCAATGTCCGAGGAGGACTACGGCGAGGCCGACGCCCATCGCCGTCGCTTCTGCGTGAAGGGCTATTCCCAGCCCCAGCGCGTTTACGACCCCGATCGGCTGAAGTACCCCATGAGGCGCGTCGGGGGCACCGAGCGCGGCGCTGGCCAGTGGGAGCGCATCACGTGGGACGAGGCCTTCCAGGAAATCGGGACCAAGATCGGCGCCGCAGTCGCCGAATACGGCGGCTCTTCCATTGGCGTTTGGTCTTCGTACGGCTCCTACGGCGTCCTCAACGGCGCGATGGGCGGCTTCATGTCCGTTGCTTACGGTCGCTTCTGCACGGCGCTCGGCGCCAACATCATGGGCGCTGGCGCAGACACGGCGCAGAGCCACGTGCAGAGCTCCCTTCTGGGCAACTCCGGCAACGACTTCGTGGACGCCCGCAACGCCAAGACGATCGTCGCCTGGGGCGGCAACCCGGCCGAGGCCTACGTTCACGCCTGGCAGTTCGTGTGCGATGCGCGCGAGGCCGGTGCGAGGCTCATCACCGTCGATCCGCAGTTCACGGCGTCCGCCATGCACTCCGACGTGTACATTCCGGTCCTTCCGGGCACCGACGGCGCCATGATGCTCGCAATGATCAACTACATCCACGCGAACGGACTCATGGACGTCGCCTACATGAAGGGCAACACGGTCTCCCCGTTCCTCGTCAAGGAGGACGGAACCTACCTGCGCGGCAGCGACGCCGGCATCGCCCCCGCCGAGGGCCCGCTCGACGCGTACGGACGGCCCACGTTCGTTGATCCCGTCATGGTCTGGGACGAGTCCCAGGGCAAGGCGGTCGTGCTCGACGAAGCGGTCGATCCCGCCATCGAGGGGTCGTACGAGGTCGAGGGCGTCAAGGTGAGCACGGTCTTCACCACGTGCCTGAGCAAGATGGGCGAGTACACCATCGAGAGGGCCGCCGAGATCTGCCAGGTCCCCGCCGAGCAGATCGTCTCGCTGGCCAACGCGTACGCAACCGAGGGCCCCGTCTACACCATGACGTTCCAGGGCATCGGCCACCACGTGAACTCCCATCACAACTACAAGAACCTGGCCATGCTGCACGCCGTCACGGGAAACGCGGGCAAGCCGGGCGCGTCCATCTGCGGCGCCCCCTCCACGGGCCTGGTGGGCTACAACATGATGGCGTACATGATGGGCGCGCCGGGGAACCGGTTCTGCGGAATGCACCTGCCCGAGATCATGAACACGGGCAAGTGGGCCGGCCAGGACCTGACCATGCGCGTGCTCTGGATCTGCAACGGCAACGTCCTGTCCTGCGAGAGCGGGCGCATCGAGCTCATCGAGGCGGTGAAGAAGGTTGACTACGTCATCGTCGCCGACGTCAACATGAACGACTCCGCTCAGTGGGCCGACATCGTCCTCCCCATTCCCCACGCCTCCGAGGTGCAGGACTTCGATCCCGTCTGCTCCGCTCCGTACCCGACGTACACCCAAAAGGTCGTCGAGCCCCAGTTCGAGTGCAAGACCGACATGGACATCATGCGCGGTATCGCGCCGTACCTGGGCCTTGAGATGATGTTCGCCCAGACCGACGAGGAGTACTTGGCCTCCGTCATCGACACTGAGGCGAATGTCGCCGGGGGCCTCTCGTACGAGGCGCTGAAAGACGGCTCCCTCATTCGCCAGCCCGGCTACACGGAGGACCGCCACGTCGTCGTGTACGGCACCGCGGAGTCCAGCCGCCTGAAGTACTATATCGAGAACCCTGCTCCGCGCAACAACTGGGGCCAGGCGGTGGCCGACTACGAGCGCTACCCGTATTACGAGCACGCCAACGAGTCCTATTCGGAGAACCCCCTGCGTGAGAAGTATCCGCTGTTCGGCTGCTCCGAGCACAACAAGTACCACGTGCACTCCCAGCTGGCGTACACGCCTGTCATGCGCGAGCTCGAGCCCGTGCCGTTCATCAAGATCAACGCCGCCGATGCGGCCGAGCGCGGCATCGCGCAGGGCGATCTGGTCCGCGCCTACAACGATCGCGGCTCCTGCGTCATCAAGGCCGTCGTCACCGAGGGCATCAAGCCGGGCGTCATCTGCATCCCGCACGGCTTCCAGGCCGATCAGTTCGTCGAGGGCCATGCCCAGGATCTGACCAGCGTCGTCATGAGCGACTTCTGCTCGAACAGCGCGTTCTACGACTTCCTCTGCGAAGTCGAGAAGTACGAAGGGGGTGTTGCGTAATGGCACGTTACGGAATGACGATTGACACCAAGCGCTGCGTCGGCTGCAACGCCTGCACCGTCGCCTGCAAGATCAACAACAACCTGCCCAATGGCATCATGTGGACGCGCGTCCTCACCGAAGGCGGCGATGCTCCCGATACGCCGGCCGGCGTGTTCCCGAACGGCAAGATGCGCTACGTCACGCTGTCCTGCCAGCACTGCGAGAACCCCGCCTGCACGAAGGTGTGCCCGGTCGGCGCCACCTACAAGGACCCCGAGACCGGCGTCGTGCGCCAGGACTACGACAAGTGCATCGGCTGCCGCATGTGCATGGCCGCCTGCCCCTACACGGGCGTGCGCTCCTTCAACTGGGAGGAGCCGGCTTATGCGCTTGAGTATGCGGTAGGCGATGCCGACGCTCCCGAGCACCAGAAGCACGTGGTGGAGAAGTGCACCTTCTGCTACCAGCGTACCTCGCAGGGAAAGACGCCCGCTTGCATGGACCTGTGCCCGGCGCGCGCCCGCAATTGGGGCGACCTGGACGACCCTTCGTCCAAGGTGAGCGAGCTCATCGCGTCCCGAAGCTATCAGCAACTGCTGGCTGACGAGGGCACTCGTCCATCCGTCTACTACCTCGTCTAACGGAAGGGAGAATTGGAAATGACTACCTCTAACGCTCCCGCCAAGGGCGGGAAGGCGCTCAACATTGCCATCATCGTGGCGGCTGTGCTCACGGTCGCGGGCATCGCCCTCTGGGCCGTGCAGCTTACGGGCGGCATGGTGCAGACCGGCATGCGCAACCTTGACTCCTGGGGCCTCTACATCACCATGTTCATGTTCTTCGTGGGCCTGTCCGCAGGCGGCCTGATCATCAGCTCGATCCCGAGGGCCTTCGGGCTCGAGGGCATCGGCGGCATCTCCAAGGTGGCGGTGTGGACCTCCATCTGCGCCACCGTCGTGGCCATCGGCTTCGTCGTGGTGGACATGGGCCAGCCCTTCAGGGTCTGGGAGCTCTTCGTGTACTCCAACCTGAGCTCGCCGCTCATGTGGGACATCATCGTGCTCATGACCTACCTGATCCTCTCCTGCGTGTACCTGTGGGCGACGCTTCGCGCCGAGGCCGGCAAGGTCTCCCAACTGGCACTTCGCGTCATCTCGGTCATCGCGCTCGTCTGCGCCGTCATGGTCCATACCGTGACCGCCTGGATCTTCGGCCTGCAGGCCTCCCACGAGCTCTGGCACACGGCGCTCCTCGGCCCGTGGTTCGTGAGCTCCGCCCTCGTGTGCGGCACCGCGCTCGTCATCGTCGTGGTGATCGCGCTGCGCAAGGTGGGCTACCTCGAGCTCGACCAGCGCCACCTCGTCAAGCTCGCCAAGATGCTCGGCGCCTTCTGCATGGTCGACCTCTACTTCTTCGGATGCGACCTCCTGACCGCGGGCTTCCCGGGCGGCACCGGCGCCGAGGTCGTCGAGATGCTCGTCTTCGGCCCGCTCGCCCCGTTCTTCTGGACGGAAATCGTGGGCACCGCGCTCGCGGCCGCCATCTGCTTTGTGCCGGCTGCCCGCAAGAACGGCATGCTCGTCATCGCCTCCGTGCTCGCCATCGTGGCCATCCTCTGCAAGCGCGTGCAGCTGCTCGTCGGCGGCTTCCAGATCCCCAACGTCGACATGCCCTTCGCCATGACGCAGTACACCGTGACCAACTGGCAGGCTGGCTCCATGGCCGCCGCCTACGAGGGGATGGTCTACTGGCCCACGATGCTCGAGGTCGGCGTGGTCGTGGGAATCATCGCCCTGGGCGCGCTGCTTTTGCTCGTCGGCATCAAGAAGCTCCCGCTCAAGCCGGCCGAGAAGTAGCCGCCAAACGAAACACCTTGGCTTCCATCTTGGGCTGAAGCTTCGGTTGGAAGCCGCTTCGCGCAGCCGCCAGGCCCGTGGGCCTTACCCCAACGGGCCTGGCGCATCCCGGGCCACCCGGCCCCATCCCCGCCGGGCGGCCCTCCATCCGAAGGCCCGCCTCGCCGCCCCTCGTCACGCCTCGTCACACCCTCCCCTCCTCGCAGCGGAGCGGGCCTCCGGATGGAAAAGGACCAAGGAGACGATTCGATGATTAAGAAAACCATAGCGACGATCGCGGCGTTCCTGCTCGCGGGCGCGCTCGCGCTCGGGGCAGGCTTTGCGCTCGAGCCCGAGAGCGCCGTGGGGCCCATCTCGGCCGACTCGCCCTGCCCGGTGGTGGGCTGCGCATCCGGCGAGTGCCACGGCTTCGACGCCGTGCCCGAGCCCGACGGCGTCCACGAGATGAGCTGCCCCGAGGCAACTTGCTCGGATGCGGAGTGCCACGCCTGGGACACCCTGCAGGGCCGCTACAAGCAGGCGTCCGACGCCTCGATGAACATCTGGATCCTGGCGCCCGTGGCGCTCGTGGTGGGCCTCGTGGTCCTCGTGGGCGCGCTCTCGAGGCCGCGCAGGGACGCCGAGGCGGATGAGCCCGCGGAAGGGGGCGGTGAGTGATGGACCTGAGGAAGATCCTGATAGTCGACGTCGTCGTGCTCGTCGTCTACGCCATCGCCGCCAACCCCGCCGTCACCGGCGTGGGCGTGCACGAGTGGCTGGGCCTGGGCGCCCTCGTCGTCATCGTGGCGCACACCGCCATGCACTTCGACTACCTGGCCGAGACCCTGCGCCACGCGGCGCACCGCCGCGGCCTTCGCCTCGCCAAGCTCGTCCTGGACGCGCTTTTGGTGCTCGCGTTCATGGCCTGCTGTGTCTCGGGCCTCATGGTCTCGGGCGCGGTGCTGCCGGCGCTGGGCCTCTACGCCGAGGGCTACTACTTCTGGGACCCGCTGCACGCGGCCTCGGCCAAGGTGCTGCTGGCCCTGTTGCTGGTCCACGTGGTGGCCAACTGGAGGATCGCCGCGGCCGGTCTGAAGAGGAAAGGAAACGAACATGACGAATAGGGAAACCTGGGCGCTCCGCGCCGCCGCCTGCGAGCTGCTGGCCTTCAGCTTCCGCTACCCGACGCTCGAGCTGGCGCAGGCCGTCGTCTCCGGCGAGTGGGCGGAGGCTGCCGAGGAGGTGGCTGCGGCGCTGGGCCTCGACCTGCCAGGCTCCTTCGCCGCCGACGCCCGCGCGAACGCGGTGGAGGCGCCCGACGTGCTTCTGCGCGCGCTCCGGGCGGAGGCCACGCGCCTTTTCGTCGGCTCGCCCGACCCGACCGTGTCCCCCTACGAGGGCGTGTGGCGTGCGGCCGACGACGGGGTGCAGGCCCTTCTGTTCGTGAACCCGCACTCCATGGCCGTCGAGCGCTTCTGCAAGTCCTGCGGCCTGGGGCGCCCCGAGGGGACCAACGAGCCGCTCGACCACGCGGCCACCGAGCTCGAGCTTCTGCAGTACCTCGCCATGCTCGAGGCGCGTATAGCCCAGCCCGCCGAGGGCGGCCCCGCCCCCGAGGACCTTCCCGGCGGCTCCGCCGCCGCGGCCTACGAGCGGTTCATGGCCGAGCACGTGCTCACCTGGATGCCCCGCTTCGCTGACTCCGTGGTAGAGAGGTCTCGCATCCCCTTCTACCTCGCCGCCACGGCCCTGCTCAAGGCGTACCTGGCCTAATCTGCAGTTGCTGAATAGGGCAGCGTGTCACATGACGTGCGGTTTTGTGGCATACTGATGGCAATACGCCACGGCAGGCGACGCGTTACGGAGGGAGGCGGGATGTTCGGCGAGCTGGCGGTGCTCTACCTGTTCCTCGGCGGCGCCGGGGCGGGTGCCGTCGCGGTCGGCTGCGCGCTCGACCTCGCGCTCGTGCGCCAGCCATTCGGCTTCGCTGGCGGGTACGCGCCGAACTCCTCCGTCCAGCCGCGCGCACGCACGCTCGACTTCGCCTTCGCCCTGGGTTTCGCGCTCCTGGCCGCCGGCGTGACCTGCCTCATGGCCGACCTCGGCCGCCTCGACCGCGTGGCGAGCCTCTTCCTGAGCCCGCACCCTGCGGCCCTCACGGTGGGCGCCTACGCGCTTGCCGTGCTGCTCGTCCTCTCCGCCGCCCTCGCGCTCGTGCGCTTCCTCTACCTCCCCGACGTCCCGCAGGCCGCCGTGCGCGCGGCCGAGGCCGCGGCCATCGCAATAGCGCTCGTGGTCATGGCCTACACGGGCGTGCTCCTGCAGACCATCGGCGGGGTCGGCTTCTGGAAGACGCCGCTCGTCCCCGCGCTCTTCCTGCTCTCGTCGCTTTCCTGCGGCGCGGCGGCCGTGTTCGCCGCCGCCCCCTTCGCGGGCGTGGCGGACGAGCCCCAGCTCCGCATGCTCAAGCTGCTCGCGCGCTTCGACCTGGCCGTCATCGCGCTGGAGATCGTGATTGCCGCGGCGTTCCTCGCCTGGGCGGCATCGTGCGACCACCCCGGCACGGCGGCCTCCCTCGCCGTCATGACGCAGGGGGAGAACGCCCTCGCGTGGTGGCTCGGCTTCGGCGCGTGCGGCCTCGCGGCGCCGCTCGTCGCCGAGCTCGCGCTCGCGTGGCGGCGAAGCGCGAGAATATCTCGCAGGGCGCTCGCCATCGCGGCGGCGCTCGTGCTCGCGGGCGCGCTCTGCATGCGCTGGGCCGTGTCGGACTCGGGCGTGCACCGCGCGCTCGAGCTGCAGGAAGTCGAGATCGCGGCGCTCTCAGGCGCCCCGTTGGAATAGGAGAGGGAATGTCAAGGAGAAAGCGGAACCGGGCCGAGGACGCGGCGGCGATCTTCGAGCTCGACGAGAAGAGCAGCATCCCCATCTGGCTGCAGCTGAAGAAGCGCTTCATCTACCTCATCACGTCGGGCTACTACATGCCCGGCGACCAGCTGCCCACCGTGCGCGGGCTGGCAGCCGACATCGAGATCAACTACAACACCGTGAGCAAGGTGTACCAGAGTCTCGAGGAGGACGGCTACATCGAGTCGAAGCGCCGCCAGGGCGCGTTCGTGCTCGACGTGAGCGGCCGCCCCGACGTCAGCATCGACTCCACGGCCGAGATCGTCACCGCCGAGTACATCAAGCGCTGCTTCGAGCTGGGCATGAGCGTCGAGGACATCGAGCGCCAGTTCGCGATCAGCATCCGCAACGAGAAGTCCAAACGCGAGAAGGCCCAAGGAGGCACGCATGCGCAGGCGCAGGCAGCAGGCGGCGGAGCAGCCGCCGACAACGTCATCCTCTTCCCAGGAGCACCGGATCCATCACAACGTGCAGCTGGAAACGGGGCGTAGGAAGGCCTCGCGCAACGGCGCCATCGTCTTCGGCATCGTGCTGTTCACGGCTGCGGCGGCCATCGTGCTGGCCGTGGCGCAGCTCGCCCTCGGCGGCATCGGCGTGGGCGCCATCGCGTGCTCGCTCATAGCCGGCTGGCTGGCCGCGAGCTCCATCCACGTGGTCTTGGAGTGGGAGAAGGCCGTGGTGCTTCGCCTGGGCAAGTTCAACCGCGTGGCGGGCCCGGGCATCGTGTTCACCTGGCCCATCGTGGAGTTCTACACCCTGCGCGTCGACCAGCGCGTCATCGCCACGTACTTCGGCGCCGAGGAGACGCTCACCTCCGACCTCGTGCCCATCAACGTGGACGCGGTGGTGTTCTGGATGGTGTTTTCCCCGAAGAAGGCCACGGTCGAGGTGGAGGACTACGCGGCGGCCGTGTCCTGGGTGGCCCAGACCACGCTGCGCAAGGCCATCGGCCGCGCCACGGTGGCCGAGGTTGCCACGCGCCGCGACCAGCTGGACTCCGAGCTCAAGGATGCGCTCGAGGAGAAGCTTACGCCCTGGGGCATCGATATCATGGACGTGGAGATCCGCGACATCATGGTGCCCAGGGACCTGCAGCAGGCTATGGCCATCGAGGCGGTGGCCGAGCGCAAGAAGAACGCGCGCATGATCATGGCCGAGGCCGAGAAGGACATCTCCGAGATGCTCATGGACGCATCCGAGGTGTACGGCGGCGACACCGACGCCATGCGCCTGCGCACCATGCACCTCGCGTACGAGAGCGTCGAGCAGTCGGGCGGCACGGTGGTCATCCCGAGCGCCTTCAGCGAGGGATTCAACATCGAGGGTGGCTCGAATCCCGCGTAAGCATGCGAGGCTGCGTTAAACCAGAATTGACACGGGCGGTTTAACTTACTGCCGAAGCGCATGTCGAACACGGGGTTTTGGCGGGAGTCTCGGGCTCCTGTCGGGCGCATGTCAACCCAGGTCTAACACAGCCTCTGGAAAGTCATGTTCAAAAAACGCATCCTTGTAGGCGTACAGCCGCCCATCGCGTTCGAAAACGCCAAGTTTACTGGACATTCTACCTTTGAATGTTGAATATCTTTCCTCCCATAGGCAGAAATCAACGGTTTGTCATGCCAACCTGCCTACAAGGATGCGTTTTTTGAACATAAGTCTGTCTCTTTTAGCGATTCAGTGTACTAGGCTTACTGGCCCATTCCGCCAATCGGGCAACCCTTGCGCTAGTCCCGGCCGCCTGCATCGAAGCCTATGCCGTGAGGGCCCTGATGGGGATGATGTAGATGCCCTCCTCCGCCTGTCGTGCGTATTCCCCATTGCCGGTGATGACTGCCATGAATGAGGGCGGGTTGGTGCGCGACTTGGGATTCTCGACAAGCTTTTTTCGCAGGCGAGAGAGGCTTCTTATGGCTTGGGGTACCTTATCTTCGCTCACCTTTGCCTCGAAAGCGGCCCATCTGCCATCGGCCAGCTGGATTATCGCGTCTGCCTCAAGGCCGGAGTCGTCTCGATAGTAGCGCACAGGGGTACTGTCCAGCAGGTTGAGCGCCTGCGCGTATACGCTCAGGTCGCGGATTACCAGGTTCTCGAAAACGAGTCCGAAGGTTTGCCAATCGCCCAGCATGGCGGAGGGCGACATTCCCAGAAGTGCCGCGGCAAGGCTCGGATCAGCAAGATAACGCTTCGGCTTGGTGGCGAAGCGCTTCTTATCGCGCGCCGGAGGCGCCCAGCCGGGAACTTCCTCTACGAGGTACATCGACTTGAGCGCGTGAAGGTAAACGCGCACGGTGTCTTCGTTCATGAGGTGCTCGGGGTGTTCCTCGGCGCCGAACATATCGGAAATGATCGTCTTGTACGTGGAGGATTGACCGAGATTTCGCGCTATGGAGCCAATCAGTCTCCTGGCTATGTCGGCGTCGAGCCCGAGCTTCGGGATGCTCACACCACACGCCGCGTCAATGTATTCCCGTGCTATCACCTGGGCATCTTCGGCTGTGAGGTCAACCGCTTCGGGCCATCCGCCACGGCAGGTTGATTCGATGAGGCCCTCCGTGTCTTTGGCCACGACGCAAGGCGAGAACGATCCGTCGAAAAGCCTGGCGAGGCTGACCTTGGCAACGGATTCGCCAGATTCGGCGAGGCTCATGGGCCTCATGCGGATTTTCCCGATCCGCCCCGCCCCACTGTGTGCGGGCGACTTGTCATCGCCCTCTTTGCTCGCGGGGCTGGATGACCCTGTAAGAATGAACGCGCCCCTGTTCCCCTTGGTCTTGTCTACCTCGCGCCGCACCGCGTCCCAGATGGGGGGCACGAGCTGCCACTCATCGATGACATGAGGAGCTTCACCCATGAGCATGAGGGTGGGGTCGGCTTTCGCTACTGCCACGTTGTCGTCTACGTAGCTGATGGACTTCGCATGCGCTAGGGCGCTCCACGTTTTTCCGCACCACTTCGTCCCCGCTATTTCGACGGCTCCGAAAATGCCCAAGTAGCGAGAGATCTGCTTATCGGCTATGCGAGGCAGGTATCCTTCGGGTTTCAGCGTTTCCATGGGCCTCCTTGGGTCGTCGATGAGGCTTTCGAGGCAAGCAATCGATGCGCTTCTGATTTTCCTTGGCTATATTGTAGATCTATTCGGATTTTCCCAGTTGAAAAATTCGGATTTTCCGACAAATTTATTCGGATTTTCCAAATAGGCGTGGTCGAGCAATCGGGCGACACCGTGGTCACCCCGAGCGCCTTCAGCGAGGGATTCAACATCGAGGGTGGCTCGAATCCCGCGTAAGCATGCGAGGCTGCGTTAAACCAGGATTGACATGCGTCTGATAGGAGCCTGGGCCTCCCGCCAAAACCCCGTGTTCGACCTGCGCTTCCTCGGCGAGTTAAATCGCCTGTGCCATTTCTGGTTTAGAGGCGTTTCGATGTTGCGCGTTTCGATGCTGTGTTCAAAAAGCGCATCCTTGTAGGCAGGTCGGTATGACAAACCGTTGGTTTCTGCCTATGGGAGGAAAGATATTCAACATTCAAAGGAAAAATGTCCAGTA
>JAFSHA010000109.1 GCA_017440565.1 Eggerthellaceae bacterium
ATGTATTTGCATGAGCGTGACAGATGGACCGATTTCACTTGGGATGATGCGGCAATTCTTCCCTTGGTTAGCCGTGCGCGTTTCGCGCAAGGCAAGCTGCTGGGCTCAATGCAGGCGCTTGGCTTCAACCTTGACACCGAGGCTTTTGCACGTGTCCTGCAGAGCGAGATCATTTCGTCCTCAATCGTGGAAGGCGTTGCGCTTGATCTCGCGAAAGTGCGTTCTTCGGTTGCCAGGCGTCTCGGTACGAATGACCCAGCGCCCCATTTGAGTACACATGATGTCGACGGAGCGGTTGACGTTGCGCTCGATGCCTCGCTGCACTACGCCGAGCCCGTCACGGGCAGTCGCTTCTGCGATTGGCATGCGGCTCTTTTCCCAACGGGTCGCAGCGGAATGCGAAACATCGTCGTGGGAGAGTACCGAAAAACGCCCATGAGCGTGGTGAGCGGGCCTATCGGTAAGGAGCGGATTCACTTCCAAGCACCCGATGCCCAAGAGGTTCCCGCTCTTATGGAGGGCCTTATCGCCTGGATAGAGGCTCCCGTTTATTCAGATGAGAAAAAGATGCTGGAACCCCTTGTTGCCGCGGGTGTCGCTCACCTGGGGTTTCTTACCGTGCATCCTTTCGAGGATGGCAACGGGCGCATTGCGAGGGCTCTCTTGGAATTGATGCTGTGCCGGGGAGATGGCGACCATAGGCGGTTCTACAGTCTGTCGTCCCATATATTGGATCATCGAGAGGAATACTACGCCGCCCTCGAGCAGGCTCAGAAGGGCGGGCGTGATATTACCGGATGGCTGGTGTGGTTCCTGAATGCCGTTATCGGGGCAATTTGCGAAAGCGAGTCCGTTCTCGAGGGAGTTGTGAAGCGAGCGGGTTTTTGGCGCGGTGTCGACGGGTCATCGCTGAACGAGCGCCAGAGAAAGGTTCTCACGCTGCTGACGGATGATTTCGAGGGAAAGCTTACGGCGCAGAAATGGGCCAAGCTGTGCAAGGTTTCGCCCGATACCGCGCTGCGAGACATCAACGCCCTCATGAAGCAGGGCATTTTGCGAAAGTCCTCCGCCGGCGGTCGCAGTACCGCCTATGAGATCGTGGGGTTCTGACGGACGGCACCGCCGTGTGGACCTGGATTTGCAGCAAACAGAGCCATTTACTCGCCGAATAGTTCGTTTGAATGAAGCTCGCCGCGGCGTTCCTTATCTCTCGGGTGTGAGTTATGCAAACGAAACCCTCCGCCCCTGTTGGCAGACAGGCGAGGGAACGTGGAGGTCCCTATCGGACTCTTTAGGTGAGAACTTCACCAGTTCGCTTTCGGAGGGGTCCTTTTTTTCGTTTCGGGAGAAAGCCGCAGGCCAGAAGGCTATTCAACCTTCTTCCAACGATAACCGTACCCGCGAACCGTCTCCACTAGCCTCGGGTCGTGGCCCGAGGCCTCCAGTTTGTTGCGCAGGCGCTTGATGTTGGTTTCGACGGTCTTCGTCTCGGTCAGATACTCCCAGCCCCAGGCGTCCCTCAGGCGCAACGTGCAACAAGAATGGGAAGTTTTCAGCTTGGCAAACTCAAGGGATCGCAGTTCAAGGTTTGTACACGGAAAGGTTACGGAAGGGTAACAGCCCTGCGTGAAGGAATGCCCGACCCCTTCATCATGCCAGCCGCAGCAGCGTCTGCTCAAGCTCGTCGAGTACGATGGGCTTGCTTACGTGGGCGTTCATGCCCGCGTCCAGAGCGGCCTGCACGTCCTCGGCGAAGGCGTTGGCGGTGAGCGCGATGATGCGCACGCTTCCCGCGTCCTCGCGGGGGAGCGCCCTGATGGCTGCCGTCGCCGCGTAGCCGCCCATCACGGGCATCATCACGTCCATGAAAATCGCTTCATAAAAGCCCGCGGGCTTCGAGGCGAACATCTCCACGGCCTGCTGGCCGTTCTCGGCCCAGTCGACTTGGGAGCCCAGGCCCTCCTCGCCGACCAGTCCCATGAACACGAGAGCGTTGATTTCGTTGTCCTCGGCCAGCAGGAAGCGCCTGCCCTCGAACTCGTAGCGCTCAGGTTGCACGACGATGCCCGACTCTGCGGCTGCCTCCGCGTCGTCGCCGATCTTCAGGTCCAGCACCAGCGTGAAGGTGCTGCCCTTCCCGACCTCGCTCTCCACCGATATGGCGCCGCCCATGGCTTCCGCGAGCGACTTCGAGATGGGCATTCCCAAGCCCGTGCCCTGAATGTTCTCGACGACAGCCTGGTCGCTGCGCTCGAAGGGGTCGAACAGGCGCTCGAGGAACTCCGGCGGCATGCCGATGCCGCTGTCCGCCACCGTGAAGCGCATGCGCGTGAAGGCGGCGCCCGCGGGGTCGTGTTCGTCCACCGTGAGCGAAACGCGCCCGCCCTCGTGCGTGTACTTGACCGCGTTCGACAGCAGGTTCAGCAGTATCTGCTTGATGCGCAGCGAATCGCCTATGAAGGTGCGGTGCCTCACGTCGGCCGATGATTCCACGACAAATTCCTGGCGCTTGGCGTCGGCCTGCGGCTTGATGATGCCCGCGACCTCGTCGAGCATGCGGTCCAGGTTGCAAACCTCCTCGTGCAGGGTCATCTGGCCGCTCTCGATCTTGCTCATGTCCAGGATGTCGTTGATGAGCCCCAGCAGGTGGTCGGCGGACGACCTCGCCTTGTCCAAGCTGTCGGCCACCTTCTCCCTCGAGTCCAGGTTGCGCTGGGCGAAGTCGATCATGCCCGTCACTCCGTTGAGCGGCGTGCGGATGTCGTGGCTCATGTTGGCCAAAAACGTACTCTTGGCCTCGCTCGCGTGCGCTGCGATGTCGAGCGCCTGCCGGAGTATCTGCTCGTTCTCGCGTTCCTGAGTTCGGTCGGTCAGCACCAGGATGAACTTCTCCGTGCCGCCCTCGCTCTCGTGGTAGACGCTCTCCTCGTACCAGCGTCGCTCGCCGGTCCTGCGATGCACGCGCATGCGCTCATCCTGCCAGCACCTGCCGCGGCTTACCTGGCGCAGCTCCTCGCCGCTCGGAAGGCGGCTGTCGCTTACGTTCGAGGCATCCAGCGCCCGAATGCTCGCCCTGACCTCCTTGGCGGGGATGCCAAGCATGCGATCCACGTTGGGGCTCACGTACTCAACTGCGTAGTCGTCGGCCGAGAATAGCACGAAGATGTCCTCGGTGTTTCCGGCCAAAGTGGTGAAGAGGTTCTCGAGGTGCTGGATCTCGGCCTCCTTGAGTGCGATGGCCCTCTTGCTGCGCCATCGCAGGAACGCGACGGTGACGATGCCGATGAGGATGAAGATGCCGCTGAACGCCACGACGGTGACCCGCTGGATCTGGTTCATGGCGGCGTTGACCACGTCCTTGGGTACCGTGCCGAGCATCATCCAGTCCTGGAACCCCACTGGCTGGTAGGCTAGGTACCAGTCCGTGCCGTCCATGCGGTACTGCGTCACGCCCGTCTGACCGGTCTCGAGGTCGCGTTGAAGTCGTGCGAGCTCCTCGTCGGTCAGGTCGGAGCTCTCCCCGAGGTGCGCCAGGTAGTTGTAAGGCTGGCTTTCGTCGACCTTGGCGGAGAACAGGACGCGCCCGTCCTCGTACGTTACGAGGCAGTCCGACCGCCCGCCGAACGCGGCAACGTCGAGTGCGGTCTCCATGTCGGCGTTGTTGTAGCTCACGGCGACGGCCGAGTAGGCGAATCCCTGGTAGGACCCCTCGGTCGCGGGCACGGCGAACACGGTGAGCGCAGCGCCGGTGGGCAGGGTCCCGTCAACCACCACGCTCTCGCCGTCGAGCATGAGCGGCTCGAGCTGCGCGCCCAGGTCGATGTAGCCGTTCTCGCCGTCGATGGTCAGGTAGCTTCCGTCGTTTCTCAGGAAGTAGAAGTCGGTGAAGCTCCACTTCTCCTGCTCAAGGGAGAGGAACTCCCTCAAGGCTTCCCCGTCGTTCTCGTCGAGGGCGTCGATATGGCGGGCCCAGCCGCCAAGCAGGTTCCAGTTCTTAGACACCAAGGTAGAGAACTTGTCGTTCACCTGGGCGTACACCTCGGTCAGGTGGCTCGTGCTCTCCTCGTTGATCTTCGCGTTTATGAACGTGGCGTATCCCAGGCAGGCGACGGCCACGGCGACGGCAACCGCCGCCGTGATGAGGGTGACCTTGGCCCGTTGGAGCCTCGGTTTGGGTTCTGCCTGCCGAGACGTGCGCATGCTACCTCACGGTGATGTAGTTAGAGGGAGCCGCCGGCTCGTTGCCCGCCATGATGTGGTCGACCCACGCCACGCGCGCCTGCGCGGAGAATCCGGGCAGTTCCACGCCGTCCTCGCCCAGCGCGGCGGCGCAGACGGTCTTCGCTATGCCGGAGTTGTCCACGTACGCCACCTTGTAGGTGCGCTCGGCGTCCAGGGGCTCGCC
>JAFSHA010000110.1 GCA_017440565.1 Eggerthellaceae bacterium
ACTACGCGGCCGAGAACTTCGACGGTACCTGGACCGTCAGGTCCATTCCTCCCTACATTCCGCCGGCTGCGCCAGTGGAGCCTGAGTGCGGCTCTGATGCTGCTTGCAACGTGTTCAACGACGTGGATGCGGACGATTGGCATCACGAGGTCATCGACTGGGCGCACGAGAACGGCATCCTGCGCGGCTACGACGACGGCTCCGGCAACGTGGGCCCCGAGGACGCGACCATGCGCACGCACGTCGCGGTCATGATGTGGCGCATGGCGGGCGAGCCCGCCCCGACCTCCGACCCCGGCTTCAAGGACGTCAAGCTCGGCGCCTGGTACTACGACGCCGTCTCCTGGGCCAAGGAATCCGGCCTGCTCGTCGGCTACCAGGACGGCTCGAACCTCTTCGGCACGGCCGACGTTATGACCCGCGAGCAGATGGCGGTCACGCTCTGGCGCTTCGTCCAGATGCTCGGCGTCGATGTCTCCGTCGGCGAGGACACGAACATCCTCAGCTACGAGGACTTCGACGAGATCAGCGAGTACGCGATCCCCGCGATGCAGTGGGCGGTCGGCTCCGGCATCATCGGCGGTTACACCGAGGACGGCGAGCCCACGGGCTTTCTCGGCCCCAAGGACGACGCCGAGCGCGCCCACTTCGCCGCCATGCTCATGCGCATGGACGAGGCCTACGGCATCCTGTAGCGCCCCGCGCTCATAGCGCTGCAACGCATAGCGCCTAGCGCGCCAACTACGAAGGCCCTCCCGGCATCGCTCCGGGAGGGCCTTCTGTCGATTCTTCAATCCGAGTGCTACCACGCACCATACCGGTTGATTATGCGCATAGGAGACGGTGCACGTGCGAGCTACCGACCGATGAGTCGACGGTCATCGCATAAGTCCAGTCATGTGCAGAACCACGTTGTGGCGGATCGCCGATCGCGTGCTATGCACAAAAAACGCGTTTTGGCGGATGCCTGCCACCCCGCTATGAACAAAATAGCCGTTGTGGCGGATGCTTCTCGCCCCCTCATGTGCAGAAAAAGCGTTGTGGCGGATGATTCGGGTTGGCGTTATCCGCCATAACGCCGTTTTTGCACATGGCTGCCCTCTCGCCATCCGCCACAATACGGATTTTGCTCACGCTGGACCGAGGGGATCCGCCACAACGCGTTTTCTGTACACGAGGCCTTTGCCGTCAGCCGAGGGCGCGCCAAGCGCGGACGGCACCCGACGCGGGCGGTGCTATCATGTGCGTTTAAACATTCAACGACGAGACACGAGCGAGGATTCCCATGCTGATTTGCGCGCAATATGTCCTGCCCATTTCGTCCGAGCCCCTGCAAAACGGCGCGGTGCTGGTACGTGACGGCCTTATTCGCGACGTCGGTCGCGCCGACATGCTCAAGCTTCGCTATCCGGAAGAGGAAGTGAAGGATTACGGCCTGGCTGCCATCATGCCGGGTCTTGTCGACACGCATACGCATCTCGAATACTCGGTCATGCGCGGTATCGTGCATGACGTGCCCTACGTTACCTGGCTCATCTCGCTTCTCGAGCAAAGCGGCAAGATGGAGACGGTCGATTGGTTCGATTCCGCCATCTTGGGCGGCCTCGATGCGCTTTCGAGCGGCATTACCACCATCGCCGACATCACCGTTACCGGCGCCGCCTGCACTGCCGCCCAGAAGCTTGGCCTGCGCGGCGTCATCTACCGCGAGGTGGGCGCCATGGACAAGCGCCGCGTCGACTACGCCATACGTGCCGCCGAGAAGGACATCCTCCACTGGCGCGAGGCCGTCGACCCCAACCGCATCACCATCGGCGTGGCCCCCGCTGCCATCTACACCGTGCATCCCTCCATCTTCGGCCGTGTTGCCACGCTGGCCACCAAGGAGAACATGCCCGTGGCCATGCATCTTGCCGGCAGCCGCGAGGAGTACAACTTCGTGCGCTACGGCTCCTCGGCCCTTTCCGTCCACGAGATGGACGACAAGCGCGGCTTCGTAGAAATTCCGCCATGGCTTCCCACGGGCGGCACCCCGGTGGAGTACGTGTACAACTGGGGCGCCTTCGAGGCGCCGCGCGTGCTGGCCGTTCACGGCGTGCACGTCAACGACGACGACCTTCGCCGCCTGCGCTCCGCCGACGTGGCCGTGGCCGTCTGCCCGCGCTGCAACGCGCAGCTCGGCATGGGCGTGGCGCCGCTTTCCGAGTACGTGAAGGCTGGCATGAACGTGGGCTTCGGCACCGACTCGCCCGCCGCCACCGATTCGACGGACATGTTCAACGAGATGCGCCTGGGCATGCTCATCCAGCGTGCCGTGAACGTCGGTGAGTTCCTCGATTCGCAGACCGCGCTTGAGATCGCCACCATCGGCGGTGCCCGCGCGCTGGGCCTCGATCACAAGATCGGCACGCTTGACGTGGGGAAATGCGCCGACATCATTGCGGTCGACCTTTCGGCCTCGCATCGCTCGAGTGCGGCCGACGCCGTTTCGGCGGTGGTGAACACCTGCAGCGCCGGCGACGTGCTTATGACCATGGTCGACGGCAAGCTGCTCTACGAAAAGAACGCTTGGCATGTTGACGTTGAGGTAGCCAAAAACATCGCCCGCGTCATCGAGATCCGCAGCAAGCTGCGTTAGGAAAGGAAAGGAAAGGGACCTGTCACATGGCCGAGAAATCGGGGCATAAGCAGCAGAAGGTTTCGGCAAAGCAGAAGGCTGCGCGCATCGAGGCCGCCAAACAGCGCGAGATCCAGGCGCAGAAGGAAGCCGAGCGCAAGGCGCGCTTCAAGCGCATCTTCACCATCGTGGTGTGCGTCATCTTGGTGCTCGCGCTCTCCATTCCCACCATGGCCCTCACCCTGTTCTCGCTGTAGGCGCTTTAGCGCGCTGCCGCGACAAACGACCTGTCCCTTTGTCACGCGGGATTGGTTTTTGTGAGAACGCTTGTGCTCTGAGGTGTAAGCGTTCAAATATGTTATACAATGCGCATTTGGTGCGTCCTCGTTCGGGCGTGCCGCATGTGGATGTACTCGCCGCGCCCAAGGCGCTGGCATGGAGTGAAAGACGAGGGGAATCGCCTTGTTTGGAATCGGTGGATTCGAGCTTTTTCTCATTCTGCTGTTCGGCTTCCTGCTTGTAGGACCCGAAAAGCTTCCCGATATCGCCAAGACCATCGGCAAGGGCATCGCTAAGTTCCGCGCCGCCCAAGATGAGATGAACGGCGTGCTTAAGGGCCAGGTGTTCGACAAGGACGCCGAGGATCCCTTCAAGAACCCGCTTGACCTCATCGATGATGCCGCGGTGAAGGCGCAGAAGGCCGGCCGCGAGGCCAAGAAGACGGCCGAGAAGGCTGTCGAGAAGGCCGAGAGCTTCTCCGAGCGCAAGGCTCGCTACGACCGCGAGCGCGCCGAGAAGAAGGCTGCGGAAAAGGCTGCCGCCGAAGAGGCTGCCAAGGCCGAGGAGGAAGCCGCCAAGGCTGCCAAGAAGGCCGAGGCCGAGGCCGCTAAGGCCGCAAAGGCCGCCGAGGCTGCGCCCGCCGAAGCCGCGCCTGCTGAAGCCGAGAAGCCGCGTCCCACGGCCGCTGAGCTTTACGGCACCAACGTGAAATCCGAAGCCTCCGCCGCACCTGCCGCTGAGGCTGCCGAGAACGGAAAGGGGGAGTAGCCATGCCCATCGGACCGGCGCGTATGCCCCTTTTCGATCACCTGGGCGAGCTGCGCATGCGCCTTGTGCGTATCGTCGCCTGCCTGTTCATCGCTATCCTCGTCTTCTACTTCGCCACGCCCATGATGGGCCAGTTCCTGCTCATGCCCGTGGCCGAGTTCCTTCCCGTCGACCCCGAGACCGGCATGGCCTCGCT
Source organism: Eggerthellaceae bacterium (assembly GCA_017440565.1). Taxonomy (GTDB): domain Bacteria; phylum Actinomycetota; class Coriobacteriia; order Coriobacteriales; family Eggerthellaceae; genus RGIG3135. The sequence goes on from JAFSHA010000110.1 coordinate 3,861, forward strand.
GCAGATGATCGACCCGTTCGAGGCTTTCGCCACGCGCTTCAAGATTTCGCTGTGGGCCTCCATCGTGGCGTGCTCGCCCATCATTATCTGGCAGCTTCTGGCCTTCTTCCTTCCGGCTCTTAAGCCGAAGGAGCGCAGGTGGTTCATCCCCACTTTCGCCATTGCGGTCGCGCTGTTCATCGTGGGCACCGTGTTCTGCTACGCCGTCATCCTGAACGCCGCCTTCCAGTGGCTGACCGATCAGGCCGCAGGTCTCGGCACGGTGGCGCCGCGTATGTCCACCTACATCGACATCATCATCAAGTTCGAACTGGGCTTCGGCCTTGCCTTCGAGCTGCCGCTCGTGGTGTTCTACCTCGTGGTCTTCGACGTCGTTCCGTACAAGAAGATGCGCGACAACTGGCGCATGGTCTACGTGGGCCTCATGGTGCTGTGCGCCATGGTCACCCCGGACGCTTCTCCCATCACCATGATGCTCATGTTCGCGGCGCTCATTGCGCTGTACGAAGGCAGCTTGCTCATCGCGCGTCTGGTTTTGCGCAAACGCATAGCCAAGCAGAACGCCGAGCTGGCTTTGGAAGAGCAGGAAGAAGAATAGCCTCATGCACGAGCTGGGCATCATGACTGGAGTCATTGACTCCGTGAAGACGGCTGCGCTTGACGTGGGGGCCACGCGCCTGCTGAAGGTCACGCTCTCGGTGGGTGAGATGACCGAGGCGGTTGACACGGCGCTGCAGTTCGCCTTTGAGGCGCTTTGCGATGACGACCCGTTCACCAAGGGCGCCGAGCTTGAGGTTAACATGATTCGCCCGAAGAGCCGCTGCCTCGAGTGCGGGGCCGTCTACGAGCACGATCGCTTCAGCATGTTCTGCCCCGAATGCGACGGCTTCGTTACCGAGCTCATTGCGGGCCGGGAAATGCAGATCGACTCTATCGAGGTAGACCTTCCCGACGACACCGAGGAGTAACCCATGCAAATCGATATGAAGCAGCCCATCCTGGCAAAGAACGACTCCCTCGCCGCGCAGCTGCGCGCGCGTTTCGCGGAAAATCACGTCTACGTGCTCGACATTCTGGCAAGCCCTGGCTCCGGCAAGACGTCCACCATCTTGGCCACCATCGACGCGTTGCGTGATGAATTCAACATCGCGGTCATCGAGGGCGACATTGCCAGCAGCGTCGACGCCGAGAAAATCAAGGCGCAGGGCATCCCCGCCGTGCAGATCAACACCGGCGGCGCGTGCCACTTGGAAAGCGCCATGATCAAGCGCGCGGTTGACGTGCTCGATCTTGAGCGCCTTGACCTCATCATCGTCGAGAACGTGGGCAACCTCGTGTGCCCCACCGACTTCGACTTGGGCGAGAACGCCAAGGTCATGATCCTGTCGGTGCCCGAGGGCGATGACAAGCCGCTCAAGTACCCCGGCGTTTTCCAGATTGCCGAGGCCGTCATTCTGAACAAGGTTGACACCATGCCGGTGTTCAACTTCGACAACGACGCCTTCGTGGATTCGGTTACCCGCCTGAACCCAACCGCCCCCATTTTCCCCCTATCCGCGACCACCGGACAGGGCGTGGCGGAATGGACCAGCTGGCTTGCAAACGAGATTCGCAACGCGTAACGATATGTCGCAGGATCGAAGGCGGGACGTTTGGACCATTGCGGTTTAAGCGTCCCGCTTCTGTATTGAGAGGGGAACGATGAAGCCACAGGATATGTACGCCACCTGCGTCGAGGCGCTGCGCGACTTCGTGCGCGGCGCGGGGTTCACCGATGTTGTGATTGGCCTTTCAGGTGGAATAGACTCCGCGGTCGTGGCTGTCATGGCGCATGACGCGCTGGGCGCAGGTCACGTGCACGGCGTGTTGCTGCCGGGTCCCTACTCGTCGGAACATTCCGTTGCCGACGCGCTTGAGCTGGCCGCCAACTTGGGTATCGACGCTCCCGTTATCTCCATAACCGAGCCGTACGAGGCCTTCGCGCGTGCGCTTGCCCCCGCGTGCGGCGGCAAGCTTGAGGGCTTGGCGGCCGAGAACACGCAGGCGCGTTGCCGCATGGTTGTCATCATGGCGCTGTCGAATGCGCACGGCTGGATGATGCTCAACACGGGCAACAAGAGCGAGGCCATGATGGGCTACTCCACGCTCTACGGTGATACCGCCGGCGCTTTCGCGCCCATGGGCGGCCTGTACAAAACCGATGTGTACGCGGTCGCGCGCTGGCGCAACGAGGCCGCGTGTGCGGCGGGCGAGGTGCCGCCCATTCCCGAGAACACGCTTACGAAGCCGCCAAGCGCCGAGCTTGCCCCCGACCAGGAGGACGAGCGCAGCCTCGGCGTCGATTACCCCACGCTCGACCGGATTCTCATCGCGGCGAAAGAGCATGGGGAATCGGCTGAGGCCATTGCCGGAGGGCAGGGGCTTTCCCTCGAGTTGGTGCAGCGCGTCCTGACGCGCGTCGACTCCTATGCGTTCAAGCGCGCCCTCGAGCCCCCCTTCCCGCAGGCGAAGTTCTACTGAGATGTCGCGGACAACGGGGACGGAGGGTATTGTCCCGCCTCGGGCGGGACAATACCCTCCGTCCCCGTTGTCCGCGAATCCTTCTTTGAAGCTTTCGTGGCCGTTGAGGCCTTCGGCCGTATGTCGGTTGCATTCCCCGCATTCGCTGCTATGATTACTCATTGTTTAGCACTCGTCACCTTAGAGTGCTAGCACTCGAACCCCAAGAGTGTTTAACTAGGTACCAAGCAGAAATGCTTCATCAATGTGAAAGGAAGGCAATCGTATGAACCTGAAGCCCCTGGGCGATCGCGTCATCGTCAAGGCCGACGAGGCCGAGGCCGTCACCGCCTCTGGCCTGTACCTGGCCAAGGACACCAAGGAAAAGCCGCAGACCGGCACCGTGCTGGCCGTCGGCCCCGGCAAGCTGGACAAGCACGGCCAGCCCCTTCCCATGCCCGTGAAGGAAGGCGATCGCGTCGTCTTCGGCAAGTACGGCGGAACCGAGATCACCGTTGAGGGTCAGGACGTGCTCATCCTGCGCGCCGACGATCTCTACGCCATTCTGGGCTAAACCATTCTTGTTCAACAAAGGTAATCTACAGAGCTTTTGTGACGGAACGGACTGGCTTGAAGGCTCCGCGCAGTTGAGCTAAGCGGCCCTTGCGCCGTGTGCGAAACGAAGCGGGTTTTCGAAAACCAAGCAGCCCGCCACAAAAGATCGACAGGAGGAAAAAATGGCAAAAGACATTCTGTTCGAGGCAGACGCCCGCAGTGGCCTTGCCGCTGGCGTGAAGAAGCTTTCCGACGCCGTCAAGGTGACCCTTGGCCCTAAGGGCCGCTACGTGGCCATCGAGAAGTCCTATGGCGCGCCGGTTATCACCAACGACGGCGTGACCGTCGCCCGCGAGATCGACCTGGAGGATCCGGTCGAGAACATGGGCGCTCAGCTGGTGCGCGAGGTTGCGGTCAAGACCAACGACGTTGCCGGCGACGGCACCACCACCGCCACCATCCTGGCTGACGTCATCGTGTCCGAGGGCCTGAAGAACGTCACCGCTGGCGCCGACGCGCTTGGCATCCGCCGCGGTATCGAGAAGGCCGTTGACGTGGTCGTGACCTCCATCAAGGACGCCGCCACTCCCGTCTCCACCAAGGAGCAGATCGCAAACGTCGGCACCATTTCCGCTGGCGATGCCACCATCGGCGAGAAGATCGCCGAGGCCATGGACGCCGTGGGCAAGGACGGCGCCATCTCGGTCGAGGAGTCCCAGACCTTCGGCATGGACCTCGAACTCGTCGAGGGCATGCAGTACGACCGCGGCTACGTCAGCCCCTACATGGCCACCGACATGGAGAAGATGGAGGCCGTGCTGAAGGATCCGTTCATCCTGCTCACCGACCAGAAGGTCACCTCTATTTCTGACATGATCGGTCTGCTCGAGGACGTCATGAAGTCCGGCCGCCCGCTTCTGCTTGTCGCTGAGGATGTCGAGGGCGAAGCCCTCGCCACGCTGCTGCTCAACAAGCTGCGCGGTACGCTCAACGTTGTCGCCATCAAGGCCCCTGGCTTCGGCGATCGCCGCAAGCGCATCCTCGAGGACATCGCCGCCGTCACCGGCGCGCAGGTTGTCGACAAGGACTTCGGCATGACGCTGGCCGATGCCGACGCCTCCATGCTGGGCACCGCTCGCACCGTCAAGGTCACCAAGGACTCCACCCTCATCGTTGACGGCGCTGGCGACAAGGCCGTCATCGACGCGCGTATCGCCCAGATTCGTGCCGAGGTCGAGCGCGTCGACTCCGACTTCGACCGCGAGAAGCTGCAGGAGCGCCTGGCGAAGCTTTCCGGCGGCGTGGCCGTTCTCAAGGTGGGCGCTGCTACCGAGTCCGAGCTCAAGGAGAAGAAGTCCCGCATCGAGGACGCCCTGCAGGCAACCCGTGCGGCTGTTGAAGAGGGCATCGTCGCCGGTGGCGGCGTGGCACTCGTGAACGCCATCCCCGCGCTCGACGCCATCGAGGCCGATGACGAGGAGAAGATCGGCGTGTCCATCATCCGCAAGGCGCTCGAGGCACCGCTGCGCGCTATCGCCGAGAACGCTGGCTACGAGGGTTCCGTCGAGGTTGCCGAGGTCAAGAAGGCCGAGGCCGGCTGGGGCCGCAACTACAAGACCGGCGAGCAGGGCATGATGATCGAGATGGGCGTGAACGACCCGGTCAAGGTCACCCGTACCGCGCTGCAGTCGGCCGCTTCCGTGGCAAGCCTCATCCTCATCACCGAGGCCACCATCAACGAGAAGCCGAAGGAGGGTCCGGACCTGTCCGCCCTCGCCGGCGCCATGGGTGGCGGCGGCGGAATGTACTAATGGTGGTTCCGGCGGCCTGACGGCCGCCGGCCCGCTCGACGCTGCAAGGCTCCCTGGCACCTCCATCTGGCGCTCGGTGGTTCCGCCGGCCTGACGGCCGCCGGTCTGCTCGACGCTGCGAGGCCCCCGGGCCCCCCCC
>JAFSHA010000016.1 GCA_017440565.1 Eggerthellaceae bacterium
CGCCGACGCTCACGCAAGAGACATGCGCGCCTTATTCCAAGCTCCGCATTCTCTTTATGGGAATCTGCACTTCCGTGAGCCACTCGGCCACGTCGTCCTTGTTCCAAATGCCATCGATGTAGCTGCTTCTGGGTTCCCCTGCAATTTCGTATCCGTTTCGCTCTATCCACTCGACGGCATACGCGAAGGCGGAGCCCATTTCCTCGTACGCGCCCTGATGCATGACCGACACGACATCAAGCGCCGCCGTGCGCTCAAACCTGACACCGTCGAAATCCTCTTTGAGCTCGGCTACCGCCTCACAGAACAGGATGCGGTTGTCGGTCTCCTTCCACTCTGCATCGAGATTGACGACATAGCAGTACTCCGGAGCCGCGAGCTTCAAATCCGGGTACTTCGCGCGAAGCCTCTCGCCCAGAGCCGGAATCTCTGTGAAGTACTCCCTGAACGAGGGCATGAGAAATTCCTTGCAGTAGATGATCTGCTCGGGCACGTGCTTCACCGTTGCACTGTACGACATGGTTTCGTCCTCCTTACTCTTCTCCAATATGAACAGAGCCCGAGAGAGCATGTCCTGCCGCACGGCGATTTCTTCTTGCAGGTCGGCGACGTGCTTCTCCAACGCTGCCCGGGCGTCGTCACCGGATACGATGCCCGACACTTCGCTCAGCGAAAACCCCGCCTGCCGAAGCGACTGGATGAGATGCAGATCCGCCAACTGTGAAGCCTCGTAGAGCCTGTAGCCCGTGGAGCGGTCCACGGAACGAGGCTTCAAAAGCCCCAGTTCATCGTAGTGGCGAAGAGTCTTCACGGTAGTCATCGCCATCTTCGAGAACTCTCCGATTCGCAACATGTCTCCCCTCTCCCTTGCTCTGCGGACATCGTAGACCCTCCCGTTACGGGAGGGTCAAATCGAGAAACGGAATGCCCTCGAGACGAGCCTTACACTAAACGCCCGTTTTGCCACGCTGGCTATAATAGGCTGCACTCGCAGTCGCCATGAGTGCAACACCCGAGGCCACCATGATCCACTGCAGCGGGACCGAATCGGCCATCGCTCCAAAGATGACCATTCCGATCGGATAGCAACTCGAGTACAACGAACCCATAAGGCCGAAGACGCGCCCTATCGTGGATTCCTCCGATTCCTCTTGAAGTATGGTCGTGATGACAGTCTGCACCGCAGTCAGGGCAACGCCATACACCGCCATAAAAGCAAGATAGAGAACGAAGCTGCGGCTTACACCCATGGCTATCGCCGTTACTCCGAACAGAGCCAGCCCCGACGCCAGCGTCAACCTACGCTCGCTGAAACCTCCCCATGCACCCATGAGAAGACCGCCCGCCGCCATGCCTGCGAAGCCGACGAGCTCCACCGCGGTCAAGTACCAGTAGGTGTCACCGTAGACGCGGCTTACGAACAAACCCGCCAGGAAGCCTGCCGGCACGGCAAGAAAAATAAACAAGGCGTAGACAATGAGGGCGTTGCGCACGGGCATGCAAGAGCGGGCGTAGCGGACGCCGATGCCCATGTCTGCCAAAAGAGACGGTGTGCTTTCGGATGCCTGCTGCTTCCGAAGCCGAATGCAGGACAGCACGCCGATTCCGATGATGGCGGTCAGCACGTCGATAAGCAGGGTGGCACGAAGCGTGCTCGTCGTAAGCACCACAGCCGCAACCGCGGGCGCGGCAAACTGCACGACCGACTGCATGGTGGCGTTGATTCCGTTGTATCGCATGAGGTGTTCCTCTGGAACAAGCTGCGGAATAACTGCGTTGACCGCCGGACTCTGTATGCCGGCGCCGACGGAGCGAATGGTCGACATGAACAGCAGCGCAGCAAGCAGCGCGGACTCTGTCGTGATGAGCGGCATGATCAGCAGCATGATCAATGTCACACCCGCGATGAGCGCGTCCGCTCCGATGATCAGCCGTTTCCTGTAATGGCGATCCGCCCAAACTCCTCCCAGAAACGAGACGAGAAACTGCGGAAGATATGAGCAGACGGCAAAGGCCGCCACCCAGATACCGCTGCTGGTCTGCAGGGTCACGTACCACACGATTGCAAATTGAACAATCTGAGATCCGAACAGGGTGATGCACTGGCTCGCGAAAAAACAAATCGCTCTTCTTCTCCAAATATCTGGCTCTACTACCATTTCCATATATCCTCCTACGCGCAGCATTCGGCGCTTTCCTATCGTTCTATACGAACCGTAGGCTCTCCTGCTGCAGAAGGGTCAACGTCAAATTTTGTAAATGTTAGTGTCTCCTTTTGCCTTGGAGGGCATGCGAAACGTTGCGTCGGATAGCCGAATTCGACCAGCAATTCCCTCTCAGCGAAACCGAGTTGTCTCAATATGTCGCGATGACCCGTATCGGCCTTGTCGTTCTCGCGATAAGTGGTCATGCTGATTTCCCTTCCGGGCAAATACGTTTCCAAAAGCGCGTCGAGAAACAGTTTCTGGATTCCTTGGTTGCGGTACTGCGGATTCACACCCAGAAAGTCAATGCATCCGGAATGCCGGGAGAAAGCCATAGCCCCAACTAAAACGTCGTTGTCCCTTAGGACGAGGGCCTGCCCCTCGCTTATGTGCTTCTTGAGCTCACGCAGGTAATCAGCTTCGTTCATGGCCGGATATCCGTCGATTGCCAGCCGCATCAAGTTCATCCAATCGCATATGTCTGATGTCTCGGCAAGGCGGATATCGTCCTTCGAGAAGATTCGCTCGACGTTTTTCTCGCATAAGGTAAAGCGCAGCTGCAAGGGGTAGAAGTCTCCGCGATCCCGGTACTTCGCAGGCGGAATCTTGTACATCGACTTAAAGGCATGGGAAAACGCCTGCTGGCTTTCGTAGCCGCAAACAAAGGCGACCTCGATGATCGGCTTGTCGGAAAACACCAGCAGCTTTGCGGCCTCCGTCAGCTGACGGCGCTGCACGTAATCATGAATCGTCATACCTACCGCGCTGGTAAACATACGGTGCAAATGATATTTCGAATAGTGGACCGCTTCGGCAACCGACTCTAAGTCCAGCTTGCCATCAAGATGATCTTCGATATAGTCGATGACCGCTTCAATATCTACTACATGATTTACCACTCATGGCTCCCTTCGTTCTGAGGAAGCATAATGGCAAAACAAGAGGGCCCTTGTTTTAATAATTCTTGCCGTAGTATGGACGCCCCCTCTGTCAGGCTTTCGCCTGCTAGTTGCTTTGAAATCGCTGCCGCACCTGCGCTTATTGAGGGCTGCTACGTGATCCATTCTAACCATGTTGCAATTGTGCCGTTATAAGGAACATTTGCAACATAAGTTGCCAATACGATGCAAAACATCATCGCACAGCCCGGCTGTCTAATTGCAGAGCCTGGAACCTAACAAGATGATTATTTGCAGACAGAATGAGCGCTAATTGCACTGATGTTCGCACATGTTTTCAGCAATGTGCGCACTCCATCCACAACGGCGTTATCGGGCAAATGCGCGCGCCCAAAGACCTGCCAGCCGCTGTTCGGTGACCGATATCGGGTGTCTCCCTATCTGGCGAACGCGACACGGCCCTCCTGAAGGATCGAGTAGGCCGCCAAAATGCAAGCTGGCAGGGCCGCGACACTCAGGCTGGTGAGAAAGAGCACGGGCAGGGTAATGAACGTTGCGAGTCCAGCTGCTTTGTTTTCCTTCGAATGAAGGTCTCGGCCCTTGTCCCTAGCGAGCGCGTAGAACAGGGCTTTCGCAATGGCGAGAACGGCAATCGTTACGATCAGCCAGGTGGCGAGGTTGCATTCGGCCAGGAGGGACAGGCAGCAGGCGATTGCGAAGGCGAGGTCGGCCGCGCTGTCGAGTCGGGCGCCGAACGCGCTCTCCTCACCGAGCCTTCTCGCGATCGGCCCGTCGATAAGATCGCTGGCGCCGCACCAGGTGTACAGAAGCCAGAAGGCAGGGTCTGCTGGGCAGCTTGCAAGCATGGCTGCAGACGCCGCTATTCTTGTAGCCGTGATCGAGTTGGCGAGCATGCTTCCGGGATCTCCGTTCAATCGCGTGGGGGCGTTTGCCCCAATTATCCTACGGGAGGAACGCGTCCGCGCGGATGCGCACCTCGAATCGCGACCGCCATCGCCGCAGACGGCGCGAAGGCGCATGAGATGACGGCAGATATATCCATATAGGGTGCTAACCTAGCCGGCACTACCCGCA
>JAFSHA010000111.1 GCA_017440565.1 Eggerthellaceae bacterium
GTAAAGCGCGGGGGCTTGCGCAACCCGCATGGAGCGCTTGTGCGAACGAAGCGCCTTGACACAACAGAGCAAACCTCCTTTCCCTACCGCTTCGGCATTCTGCTTGCCATCGTGGTCGGCGTGACGGCGCTGCTCGGCCTTGTTTCCTTTACACAGATACTGAACTGGGGCTCGGCAACCTTTCTTACTGTGCATTTCATTCTGTGCGTCGGTCTTTGCATGGGCGTTTCGATGTCCGATTCGGGTATGTGGCGCCCGCTTACTTGGGCGCTGCTTGGCTATCTTGTCCTTGCGCTTGTCCCTAACGTTCTTTGGGTATACGAAGTGACTTTCGTTGCCAGCCTCTCGTTTGCCCATGTAAACGCCCTTACTGCGCTGCTTGGTGGGGTGGGTTGCGCGCTTGGCGCTGCTCTTATGCCGCCCCTGTTTTCCTACGCGCGCGAATTCGAGGACGGCCACGTCAACGCCATTCAGGTATCAGGCAATTCAATAGCGCGCAAGGCGTATGATGCGCTGCTCGATCCCTCGTGGAAACCGCCGGCCGACCGTATCAAGGACTATCGTGCCGCCGAAGACGTTCGTTCGTTCATGGAGAAGAGGTGAGCGTCATGGCCGAAGGGTTTATCAGCGACGAGGACATCCAGAAGGTGCGCGAGGCGAACGATCTCGTGGCAGTCATAGGGGAGCGCACGCCCGTGAAGCAACGCGGGCGCGATTTCTGGTGCTGCTGCCCCATTCACAACGAGAAAACGCCTTCGCTTAAGATTGATCCCGCCATGCAGCTGTGGCACTGCTTCGGCTGCGGAGCGGGCGGCGATGTGTTCGGCTACGTCATGAAAACGGAAGACATGAGCTTTCCTGAAGCCGTGCGTCGCTTGGCCGAACGCGCCCACATTGACATTGCTTCCACTGGAACGCGCGGCGGTGCAAGTTCGAGCAAGCGTGCCCGCCTGAAGGACATCTGCAAGGAAACGGCCGATTTCTACCATCTGCAGCTTATGCGAAACCCCGCCCAGGATGCGGCGGAGGCTCGCAGCTATCTAGGTGCGCGCGGTTTGGGCGGCGTGGTGCCGAAGACGTGGCAACTCGGTTTCGCGCCCGGCAAGGGCGCGCTCGTGCGTCACCTCTCCTCGAAAGGCTTCAAGGCCGATGAGCTTATCGAGGCCAACGTCGCGGCGAAGGGTCGTGATGGGAAGCTGCGCGACCGATTCTTCAACCGCATCATGTTCCCCATTTTCGACGTGCAGGGCGATTGCATTGCCTTCGGCGGCCGCGTGGTGGGCAAGGGCGAGCCGAAGTACCTCAACTCGCAGGAAACCCCCGTGTTCCATAAGTCGGAAGTGCTTTACGGTCTTCACAAGGCCAAAGTCGGCATGGCCGCCACGGGCATCGCCGTTGTGGTGGAGGGGTACACCGACGTCATTGCGCTGCATGAACATGGTGTTGGCAATGCGGTGGCAACGCTTGGAACCGCTCTCACCATGAAGCACATCCGCATTTTGGGCCGACACGCCCAAAAGCGCATCGTGTATCTGTTCGACGGCGATGCCGCAGGTCAGCGCGCCGCCGATCGAGCCCTTGCGTTCATCGACGAGTCCATGACGCCCGAAGCTGGCAAAAGCAAGGTGGAGCTGTGTGCCGTCACCCTGCCCGACAACCTTGACCCAGCCGACTTCGTGGAAAAGCGCGGGGCCGAGGAGCTCAAGCGCCTCATCGATTCCGCGCAGCCTCTTTTGCAGTACGGAATTGACCGTCGCATTGCCGCGCACGACCTCAGTCGTCCCGAAGGGCGAACGCGCGCGCTTTCCGAGGCGCTTGCCGTGCTGGCCCCCATCAAGGACTCGTTGCTCGCAAAGGACTATGCCGTTCAGATTGCCTCTCGCGTGCGCGCTCGCGAGGAAGACGTGTTGGCTCAGCTTGCCCTCTTACGCGCACCGCAGGGCTATGCCTCCGCAGAAGATCAGTCGGACTCGTCGGAGCAGCCAGCGCCTGCGCAAACGGCCGAGTCGCGTTTCGCGCGCCTTTCCCAAGCGGAGAAAAATCGGCTGCGCTTTGAACGCGAGTTGCTGAGCGTGTTGGCTCAGCATCCGCTCGTTGCGCTTGCGCACGCCGATGCGCTCGCGCAGCTCCAGTGGCACGACGCGGCGCATGATGCCATTGCGCAGAGCATCCTCGACACGCTCATGCAGGACCCTGGCGCCTCCTCGGGTGCCCTCATTACCAACGCCGCGCGCCTTCTGCCTCAGGCTTCGGGCATTTTGACCTCTTCGAGTCTTGCGGAGGGGCAAACTCCCGATATTGTAGCTGCGTATCTGTGCGAGGAGCTTTCCCTCGGGGACGCTGAAGACGCCGTGAGCATGCTTAAGGCCCAGCTTGCCGACCCGCGCGGCATGCCGGCTGAAGAGCAGGAGCTTTTGTTCGAAAGCGTCGTCGGCATGCAGAGGGACTTGACCCAGCGCAGGCTTGCCCATAAACCGCTCATCTAGGCAATAGCCGTAACTCATAGATAAGGAAGTGTTTCATGCTCAAAATCGTCACCGCGCCCAACCCCGTGCTCGCTACGGTGTGCGACCCTTGTACGCCGGGCGACGAGAGCCTTAAGGGCCTGGCCCATCAGATGGCCGATGCCATGTACGCCAACAACGGATGCGGCATTGCCGCGCCGCAGGTGGGCGTCTTGAAGCGCCTTGTCGTCGTTGACGTTGACTGGGACGACGACCATCGCGACCCCATCTACATGGTGAACCCCGAGATCGTTGAGCTGAAGGGTGAACCGGAAAGCGCCGGCGAGGGCTGCCTTTCCTGCCCGGGCGTGACGGTGTCCATCTCGCGCAAGCCTTGGGCGCACGTGCGCTATTACGATCTTGACGGAAAGCTGTGGGAGATCCAGGGCGACGGTCTGCTCGGCCGCTGCATGCAGCACGAGATCGATCACTTGAACGGAAAGACGCTCTTCGAAAGCTGTGACCCCATTACGCGCATTTCCGCGTTGCGCGCCTACGACGAGGCTAAGAAATCGGGGGCGCGTCCCGGCGACACCGACTTCGAGGTTCGCTAGCATGCGCGTCGTATTCATGGGTACGCCTGCCTTCTCGGCGGGCATTCTGGAGGACCTCCTCGAACACCATGAGGTCGTGGCCGTCTATACCAGGGCCGATGCTGTTCGCGGGCGCGGTGGCGCGCTTTTGCCTTCTCCTGTCAAGGAGCTTGCCATGCGGGCGAACATCCCCGTGCATTCCCCCCGCACCCTTCGCGACGAGGAAGAGCAGCGAATCCTTGCCGCCTACGAACCTGAGGTCATATGCGTGGCTGCGTACGGCATGCTCTTGCCCAAGGCCGTGCTAGACATCCCCGAACACGGCTGCCTGAACGTGCATGCCTCACTTTTGCCTCGTTGGCGCGGCGCTGCGCCCATCGAGCACGCCATTTTGGCGGGTGACGAGCAGGCCGGCGTGTGCATCATGCGGATGGAGGAGGGCATGGATACCGGTGCCTACTGCATCTGCCGCGCCACCGACATAGCGGGCAAGTCGGCCGCACGTCTGACCGACGAGCTTTCCGTGCTGGGGTCTCGCGCCTTGCTTACCGCTCTCGAGCTTGCGGCAGATGGAGCCCTTACCTGGGTTGAGCAGGACGAAAGCCTGGTTACCTTGGCGCCGAAGATCGCCAAGGGGGCGCTTAACCTCGATCCATGCGTCGATGCTGCGCAAAACGCGCGTCGCGTGCAGGCGTCAAGCGAACCCCATCCCGCGCGCTGCGCTATTGGAGGCAAGGGCGTTACGGTGCTTGCGTCGGCGACTGGGGTGGATGAGGCGTTTGCGCAGGAGCTTTCCGCGCTTGCGCCCGGCGTTGCCCGCTTAGTGCGAAAGCGCCTGTTCTTGGGGTGTGCCGATGGGCCGATTGAGGTGCTTGAGGTCAAGCCCGATGGCAAGAAAGCCATGGATGCGAAATCGTTTGCTGCGGGAATGCAGCAGCTGAAAAACGGTATGGAATGGAGCAGGATAGATGTCTGATCAGCCTGAGAAAAAGCAGGACAGCGGAAACGCCGA
>JAFSHA010000112.1 GCA_017440565.1 Eggerthellaceae bacterium
GGAGGATAAGCTGGAGAAGGTCGCCATGGTGCTGGATCGGGCAATGCGATGCCCGAAAACGCTGCGCTTCAGGGACTTCTACAACGTCAACGCCAGCTCAGACGAGAGTTGATATCAGTCATCTGCAAGGGAGGATTTTAAGGAAATTGCGTTTCGGTTTTGGTGTGTTGACGCTTGGGGTTGTTGTCAAATTCGGACAGATTTATCTAAAATTTGTCTAAACCTGTTAAAATCTATACCTATATTTAACAGCATTAATGAGTATCGGTATGATTGGGAAAGATTTCGACAGATGAAGTACAAGACAATGAGAAGCGTTTTTCATGAGGGAAAGATCTCTCAAGAGGCGGAACTTTCTGCTCGGTTTGCTTTGCCGACGACGAGAAGGCTCGGTTTTGCATTGGGGGATGACGAGCTTTTCTTCACTATGACTTCCGAAATCTACGATCTTCTTTTAGAGGCAGCAAAGCTGGATAAAAAGATTACGGTGCTGGCATCGTCGCTTCCGCGAAGGGCTGTATCGAGCTATACGGAATCAACGTTGATCGACGAAATTGTTCTGACGAACAATATCGAAGGTGTGCATTCATCCCGCCGAGAGATTAGCGAGGTTCTTGAGTCGCTGAAGGAGCAGGATCGCAGCGGTCGATTCTTCGGTCTAGTCCAGAAGTATGTGCTGCTATCTAGCGGTCAGAGAATCCCTCTCAGCTCTTGCGAGGATATTCGATCTCTGTACGATGACCTTGTGCTTGATGAGGTTGTGCAGGCCAAGAAAAGCAACTTGCCGGATGGCGCGTTGTTTCGCGCGGGTACTGTTGATGTTTGCGACGGAGCGGGAAGGCCCATCCACTCGGGTGTCCATCCGGAGGAGAAAATTATTCGACTCTTGGAGAAGTCGCTCGGTGTTTTGAACGATGAAAGCATTGAGACCATCGTTCGTGCGGCGCTTTTTCATTATCTGTTCGGATGCGTTCATCCCTTTTACGACGGGAACGGCAGAATGAACAGGTTTATCAGCAGTTATGTCATTGCCCAAGAGTACGAGCCGATTATTGGCTTGAGGCTCTCGTACTCGATCAAAGAGAACATTCAAAAGTATTACGCTGCCTACACGACTTGCGAGCACGCTCTTAATAGAGGGGACCTGACTCCTTTTGTTATCGCTTTTTGCGAGATTGTTACTGCCGCGATGAGGGATATGGCCGAGTCTTTGCTCGAAAGAAAGGACAGCCTCGATTCATGCGAGAAAACCCTTGCGGAGATGCCCGAATGTCGGGATTCAGACATTTTCAGTTTGGGCTGCGTTCTCGTTACGGCAACGTTGTTCTCCTCCTATGGATTAACCGCGGTTCAGCTTGGCGAGGTGTTCGATATTTCCAGGCAGACAGTCTATAAGAGGCTTGAACCCTTCAAGACTGCGGGCCTTTTGCTGCAGAAGAAAGTCGGACGCAAGCTGTGCTACTCGCTTTCTCTGGAGGAGCTGAGAAAGCGAGGGCGAGACTAAAGAACCCCGCGGCTAAGTTATCCGAGGCGCCTGCAGGGAATGGAGGAGGCATCATGATCACCGTTCGACTCATAAATGAATTTATGCACGGAGAAGTTTGGGCATATAGAGTGGAGTGACCCACGGAGTAGCACCGCTTAGCTTTTCTCGGCATCGTTTGTCATGGACTAGCACCGGTTGTACGCTTGTGCCGAAGTTAAGTCGATTGCAAACTGCCTAAACAGGGTTGAATTGCTCGAGAACCGCCTCGATTGTTGCTTCGAAATCCGATTCGATTATCGTGACCTTCTCGTTGCATTTCGCGAAAGCGTCGATGCAGCGTCGATTGTCTTCCCTCAATTAGCCGAGCGTGCAGCCGGAGTCTTCCAGCCTCGCCTCGACGGCACAGGCGTATTCTTCTATCTCGCCGATATGGGCATCGATGTAGGCATCTGACATTGCCAGGCAGACGAACTCGATAGACCTGAGGTATTCTTCCTCGAAATCTCGTCGCCAGTGCGGCGGGACATAGCAGCCCTCGACGACAAGGTTCTGACCGTTCTCGATGGCGGTCTTCACCATCTCGCGCACGATTGGCCAAAGATATTCCGTAAGAGCGTCGTCATCATCAGGCGTGAGGTCGGTGTTTCCGCTGCGGATGAGCCCCATCTTCAAATGGTCGATGGAGAAGTAGGGAACGCCGTACCTCTCGAGCATGCGCTGGGCTAGAAGCGTCTTTCCCACGTGCGATGCTCCGGCGATCAAGATGACCATCACGTTACCTTTCAACGCATCTGCATGCGGTTGCTCGTAACCGCATCTTACATGTTTAGACCCCGAGCGAGGTCAAGGGAATCACGTAGGTGTCTGCATCGCGGTCATAGCGGGCATATTCGCCCGCGCCCACGATCACGGCGCTGAATACGGGTTCGGGGTTCCTCGCGGCGGGGTTCGCGGCCACTTTCCGGCGCAGCCGCGCGATGCTCTCGAAGGCTTCGGGTACCTTGTTCTCGCCGAGCTTTACCTCTATGGGCGCCCATCTTCCGTCGCGCAGCTCGACCACTGCGTCCACCTCCAACCCGTCCGAGTCCCGGTAGTAGAAGAGCGGCTCGACAGGAGCGCCGGGCAGGGCGCGTGCGTAGACCCCAAGGTCGTGGATAGCCAGCGATTCGAAGAGCATTCCGAACAGCTGCCCGTCGCCCAGGAGCCTTTCAGGGGTGACCTGCAGGAGGCTCGCGGCGAGCGATGGATCTGCGAAATAGCGCTTAGGCTTCGTCCGCAGCCTGCTCCTGGACCTGATGGGCGCGTCCCAGCCCTTGACCGGCTCGACGACGTAGAGGCCTTCGAGGGCCGACACGTGCGCCGATGCTCGTTCCGCGGCAATCTTCGAGTTCGGAGCGGCCAACTGGGCGTCGGCGGCTATGGTCGCGAGCTTGGCCGCCGTGCCGATGTTGCGGGCGAGCGAGAGGGCCACACCCCTGGACTCCCTGCCCGAGAGACCCTTCCTCGGAATGCTCACGCCGAAGAGCGCCTCAAAGTACGAGTCGAGGTACTCGGGCTGCACCCCCTCGGAAGCCGCCAGTGCAGGCCATCCGCCCTTGCATACGGCGGTCGCGAGAGGCTCGAGTTTCTGCTGCACCAGCTGCGGCTCGAATCTTCCCTCGAAGAGGCCCGCCAGGGAGACCGCGCCCGACGACACGCCCGTCTCCTGCAGCGTCATGGTGCTCATGCGCAGCTTCGCGATCCTGCCTGCGCCGCTGTGATGCACCTTGTCCTTGTTGGGCTCCGCCGAGCCCGTGAGTATGAAGGAGCCCTTGGATGCCGCGTCGGCGTCGACGGCGGCGCGGACCTCGTCCCATATGGCGGGCACGTCCTGCCACTCGTCCACCAGGTGCGGTCGCGCCCCGATGAGCGCGGTCGAGGGGTCCGCCTCTGCCGCTGACCTCGGGCCGGACAGCCCGATGCGCGTGACGCTCTCGGCGCGAGCGAGAGACGTCCACGTCTTGCCGCACCACATCGTGCCGGCGACCTCGACGGCACCGAAGAGGCCGAGGAGGCGTTCGAGCTTCGAGTCGACGATCCTGCTGATGTAGCCTTCGGGTTTGAGCTTGCCGTAGGGCATGCAGTCCTCCTTCATTCGCAATTCAGAGGATATTATAAAAGTAAATCAGAGGAAAAATAAGTAGGTGTTTCAGAGGCTAGTCGACCTCGAGTTGGTTGCGAAGCTTCGTAGATCGAAAGGCGGTTCCGAATGCTCGGACCCCATAGGTAAGAGAAACGTGAGAAGAAACAACCGATTGAACCCCATGCAGGCCAACCGGTCTCGGAGGGTTCTCTCGAATGGGCCGCTGATGAATCCGGCGGACTCCGAAACTGGAACTCACCCGACTGAGTTCCAGGTGAGTTCCAACAGAACGCCCCGAAAGAAAATACTCACCTATAACGGGACGCCACGCGTGACACGAGGCGACACGAGACGCCACGAGGATGAAAAACCGGGCGGTGTAGGAATCATTGAGTGGGAATAAGGGAAGAGGGCTTTTACCGTTCGAACTTGGCGAAATATCCCATGTCGTCGTAAGCGAAGCGCGTACTCTTTATCCTGTATGAGATGATGAATGGCAGGCGGATCATCAATCCGATGAAGAGCGCCACGATCAGGATGCCCCAAAGGTCGCCGAGCACGAACGTGCCGGAAGTGACAAGCCAGTGCAGGCTTGCGATGCCAACGGGCAAAAGCGTGCAATACGCGGTCACTAATCCCGGCGTATAGGGCACCCTCATGCCCGCCGCACGATAATGACGAAGCGACGCAACGGTGAACACCGTATGGGCAATCGTCTCTCCGATGCCGAAGAACGCCATGAACACCACGAGCATGTTGCCCGCAACGGGCATGAGCCACAGCATCGCAATGAACAGGATCTCCGCGCCGAAGTTCGTGATCATGTCGGTCAGGCGGTTCTCGGGATACGCAAGCGGGTTGTCCGATTTCTGAATGACCTTGTTCATCATGAACTGGAAGCCGTTGGGCCACTCGAGCTCCTCGAACACGTGCAGCGGCAGCAGCACGCACAAGAGCCCCATCAGCCTCTGCGGTACATTCCACGAACCCCAGTTGATCACCAGCACAACAAGCATCACAACACCGAGCGCATACGTCGCGTACAGCCAAGGCTTTCCGCACCACCAGTCGAGAGCAGACTTCTTCTCAACCATCACAACCGCCTTCACGATATCCTGTTTCCCTTATAGTTCCATGGTAATTAGGTATACTCACTAATTAAATGGCGAGATTTGCGTTTTTCACTAATTTCGAGGGAGGGGGCCGCCATGGCAAGACCGACATATCGGGGCGATGAGCCCACCGCGAGGGGGCGGATGCGCGAAGCGTTCTGGGAGCTTCTCGAACGGGAGGGGTATGGTCATATCACCGTGAAGACGCTTGCATCGCAGGCTGGCGTCAACCCAAACACGTTCTACTACCACTACTCGAGCATGGAGGACCTTGCTCGCGACGCGCTCGATGCCGAGAAGCTCCATGAGATTCCCGAGGCGATACGCGACAGCGCCAAGCCCGGCGGCACGCCCCTTCAGGAGGCGCTCGCTTACGTAGCCGTCGGACACAGGTGGCGGCGAATCAGGCTGTTCCTAACGAGCGATTCGCCCGGGCTACGGCGCCTTTTCTACGACGCATTCGAGAGTCTGTGGCTTTCGCTCATAGGCGTGGACAAGGACGACCTCTCCATTGAAGACGCTCTCGATCTGGCGTTCATGCTCAACGGGGCGATGGGTGTCATCGCCATGCAGGGAGACGACTACGACATGGGCTATCTGCGCTCTCTGCCAGAACGCCCGCTTGGCCGTGGTTTGATTGAGACGGTCGAGAGACTGGCTGAGAAGTATCGAATATAGTCGAAACTTATAGGCTATGGTAGCCAGTTGCCTGCCTTTTCGGGTATTACGAAGGATGATTTCGCAGGTCAATGGCCATGATTTTACTCCTTTCCATTACTCCCCATCGATGGCTACCAGGGTGGTAGCCACTTTCTGGCTACCAACTGGCTACCAGCAGAAACCGACATTTCGGGGAGTAAATCCGAACGTGGCAGCACGAGGCCGCATGCATCGGACAAGAGAGCACCGTTTGGAAAAGTGGGAACCATTGAGTGGGAGTAAGTGAAAATCCTACTTAAGGCACATATTTTTGCAATCTGTCGTTAATTAGTGCCTTAACTGCAGAACTTGAGCCCGATTCGCTTAGCGAGTCGGGCTTTTTTCGTGCACGAATCGAGAATCGGGTGCCTGACCGCATTCAATGAACGCCAAGTGAGCAACGTTGCAAATGTCCCCTATAACGGCACAATTGCAACATGGGCCTGAATCGAAGGCCGTTCAGGCCCGAGCCCGGGAGGATCCCAGCTCGCTCTCGTGCGGCAGCAGCAGATCGCAAAGGTTTACGTGCAGGCCCCGGTAGTCTGGGCATATGCGCTCGAGCACGGCGACGCAGCTCTCGACGTCGAACCGCGCGATCCAGCGCGCCTCGACGAGGAGCTGCGCCAGGTACGCCTCCACGTAGTCGACCCCCAAAAGACTCAGGCCCACCGGCTCGCTCAGCTGGTAGTCGATGTCGCAGGGGACCTCGTGCGCGGCGAAGTGGACGTCGTAGCGCCTCTTTAACTCTCCCAGGCTCGCCAACGTGTCGCGCAGCGCCACGTTGCGGATGGGCGGCATGGTCGCAACCACGTTCCGCCAGAGAGCGAGGGCCGCGTCCGTCCGCTTCTGGAGTGCGCGAACGCCCTCATGCCAGAGCGCGATGGGATCGTCAACGTCGAGCACGATGGCGGCCTCCTCGGGCGTGGCGTCTGCGATGCCCAGCGCATAGGCGACCGACATGGCGAGCTCATGTATCTCGCAGGCCGACACGCTCGACGATCCGGCGGCACAGTACAGGCCGGCAACGTGCGCCATCAGGCGCGTATAATTATCCGACGCCCTACCTGCGTTGGGGACGCCAGCTCTTCCGCTAATCGCCCCAGCCATCGGACCATCCCTCTCCGTCCCAGCCGTCCACATACTCGTCGAAGTCCCACTCGGCGGAATCGAATGTGTACGCGCGTCCCTCGTCGTCGACGATGCGGTACTCGCCGTCATCCCCCGCCTCGGCCGCGCGCATGTATTCGGCGGAGAAGCGCATGACCTCCTCCGCCGGCATCGATGCGACCTCGGCAGCGTCTCCCCACGCGTCCAGGCAGTTTCGCAGGGCGTCGGCGATCTCCGCGTCAGGCACGTCGACGGACAGCTCGTCGCGGATGGCGTAGAAGGCGTCCTGCAGCTCTGCAAGCACCTCCGCCACGCTGGTCTGCGAGAGATACGGCGAGCCTGCCGCAGCTCCGGCCACCTCGACGATAGCTGGCAGCCCGAACTCCACCCGCTCGGTGTCAGCCAGCGCCTCAGCCCGGCGCTCGGCCAGCATCCGATAGTCCTCCCGCGTGATCGAGAGGCCACCTGCAGCAAGCCGCCCGTTCACCTCGGTCAACGTCGACCCCGCGACGCTCGCTGAAAACGCAAGCCACATGTCAAACCCCATGGACAACACCCCTTCCAAAATCGCGGTCAATGCCTAATATCGCGTGGGGACGCCAAGTTCAAGACTGCAAATCTTGACCAGAGCATGGTAATGTGGCCACTGTCAGACGGCGCTTCTCCACGAAAGCTTACGCCACAGCGATGTGCCCTGGCGTACTTGCCGCACCTTCTGCAAGGTGCTGACGATCGAATCTAACTCGGCTATCGAGGGAAGAGAGAACAGTTCTTCAGAGGGTCGCCCTCATCGGCACTTTCATCGTTTTTACCATCCTTTTATCTTTTGCTGAAATGAAAAGCAAAACGAGATGCCAGCGACACTGTCGGCTTTGTTTGCGTTATTACCGCCGAGTCAATAACGCCAATGCTCACATGCTGCTTCCCGCTCCCGCAGGTCAACGATGAGGATCAACGGGAAAGCGGCCAGCGCACATTATTCGACCCTTTCAAGGATTCGCGGCGGTCCCGCCCCTCGCAGCAAGCTACAATAGGCGTGTTGAGAACCAGCCGAAGCCTTCGGCAAGCATCGGCGAGAGAAAGGCTCAGGTGCATGAGGAACTAGCGATGCCCATACACAACACCCGTAACCAGACTTTCATGCTGGCGGCCATGCCCGAACGGGTGCAGCATCGTGCGTCCAAGCACCAACCTCAATCCAAGCAATCCCTGCAAGATTCAGCAAGGCGCAATGCTGCATCCCATGGCCTCCTGCGGAAACCGGAGGCAAAATGCAGCTCAACCTATCAAACGTCGAATATGCCTATCCCGCCTCGACCGAGCCTACTCTGCGTGGTGTGAC
>JAFSHA010000113.1 GCA_017440565.1 Eggerthellaceae bacterium
AATAAGATCGACGGGGTCAAGATGTCCGTCCGACATCTCTTGAGATTCATCTCATTCGAAATTCCATCACAGTATCCGGTTTTGAAGGTGCACGGCTTCCGGTCGCCCGGTCCCCGTCGGCGTCGCCTTCGTGCGACGCGCAAGGAGATATATTATCGAAGTGCCAACTGTGTGTCAAGCGCTTCACAATTTCTTGACAACTTTAATTTTGACTTGAAATCTCATCAAAGTTGCCCGTCTTCCTCTCCCGAAAAAGACAGCTTGCATATATTACTAAACCTTCCAGCTAATGCAAGAGGTATTTTAAACTTTTTTCCTTCTCCACAATCTTGCCCGTTGCTACAATCCTTGAAACGATTGCGTGCGCCCTACGCAGCGCCTTCGAGATTGGACGCTTCATGAAGACCCTCGCAACTACCGCCAATCACATTATCGATCTCCCAAGCCATGCGCTTGCCGCTTTGGAGGTCCTTGAGTCTGCGGGCTTTGAAGCCTGGTGCGTAGGAGGGTTCATCCGTGATGCGCTTTTGGGAAGAGCCGGCAACGACGTCGACATCGCCTGCAGCGCCCATTGGCGCCAAGCTCAGGCGTCATTCGAAGCCGCCGGCTACCGAACCCATGAGACCGGGGTGGCTCACGGGACGCTTACCGTCATCATCGAAGGACACCCTGTCGAAGTAACGACGTACCGATGCGATGGCTCCTATTCCGACGGACGCCATCCTGACGAAGTTTCTTTCGTCTCCACTATCGATGAGGATCTGGCGCGCCGCGATTTCACCATCAACGCTATTGCCTACCACCCTATCCGCGGCTTCGTCGACGAATTTGACGGCCTGGCTGATCTCCAAACTCGCGTTATCCGCACGGTCGGGGACCCGAAGAAACGCTTTGCCGAAGACGCCCTTCGCATCCTTCGCGCATGCAGGTTCAAGTCGCAGCTTGGCTTCTCGCTTGACGAGGAGACGCTTTCTGCCATGAAGTCGTCCAAAAGCATGCTGAGGAGCGTTTCCATCGAACGGGTCACCCACGAGATCGACCTGCTTCTCTTAGGAGACCACGTTCACGACGCGCTCATGGAAACCGTCGACGTCCTGTCGTTCGTCCTTCCCGAGCTTGCCTCCATGAAGGGCTTCGATCAGAGGACCCCTTACCATATATATGACGTTCTCGAACACACCGCCTGGGTGATACAGCACACACCGCCCGAGCGCCTGGTTCGCTGGGCTGCGCTCATCCACGATATGGGCAAGCCTGCGGCCGCATTCGAAGACGGTGACGTAAGGCACTTCTACGGGCATGCCCACGTAAGCGTTGATCTTGGGCGCGCGCTCATGACGAGGTTTCTCATGGCACCCGCTTTCAGAGATCGCGTCCTGACTCTCGTCAAGTATCACGACGACGTCATTTCCCCCGACGCACGCGCGGTAAAGCGCGTACTTGGCAGAAAGCTTGGCGGAGACGCCGATCTGTTCCGAAGCCTGTGCGATCTAAAGCGCGCCGATGCGCTCTCGCAAGCCCCCCACTGCGCACCTAGGGCTGAGGTAGCGCAGGAGCTCAAGCGCGTGCTCGATGAAATCCTTGAATCCAAGGACGCCTTCTCGCTCAGGCAACTTGCCGTCAACGGGCGCGATATCCTGTCATTGGGGGTAGAGGCAGGACCGCGCGTGGGCACCATCCTTGACGCTGCTCTCGAGGCCGTTGTCGAAGGGGACTTGCCAAACGAGAGAGAAGCGCTCCTAGCCTTTGCCGCTTCCCAAGCACAGGCCGGACAGCAAGGCGCCCATTAGGCCGGGAGCCGTCCTTGCAGCTTGAGGCGGGGACAGCCTCGATTGAGCATATAACAAAAAAAGCGAGGCCGAATGGCCTCGCGGAAAGTTCTGGTAGCTCCGAAGGGATTCGAACCCTCGACCTCCGCCTTGAGAGGGCGGCGTCCTAAACCGCTAGACGACGGAGCCACGTTTTAGCGCTTAGCTAGTCTATACGAACCAGCTTGCTGTGTCTAGAGGGAATTTTCAAAATTTTTGGCTGGGCTGGAAGGAGTCGAACCCTCACATACGGAACCAGAATCCGCTGTCCTACCATTAGACGACAGCCCAATCATTCCCTCAGCTACGCCTTCTTGACAAGAAGCCGCAAGCGCAAGTGGATATATTACGGATGCGAAGCGTCTACGTCAAGAGGTAATTTTCGAAAATTACCGACAATTTGCCTCAAGGTAGGCGATCACGTCATCATTTCCCTGAATGAGCTGGCCGTTGGCATACAGGTAGGGAATGAAGTTGGCGTCCCCTCCGAGAGCGAGCAGCTCTTGGTAAGGCTCTTCCAGCTCGACATCACGCTTGTCAAGCTCGATGCCGTTGTCGTTTGCGTAGTTGACGACCACCGAGCACGTCGCGCACGGCGCCCAGTAGTACAGGATGGGTTTTTCCATTCCCTCCCCCTTCCTCAATGATGAAACACGAGTGATTGTACCACGTCAGGCGTGCGCCCACATGTGATCGAGCGGACCGCTTCCCCGCCCGAGGTCAAGACCTGCGGCAAGCGCACCCCCGACGTAGGCCTTAGCCTGCGCGACGGCCTGCTCGACATCTCGTCCTTGGGCAAGACCGCACGCTATGGCCGATGAAAGGGTGCAACCGGTTCCGTGGGCATTGGGGTTGTCGACACGCTTGGCGCGAAACCACCGCATCGTGGCATCGGGCAACCTGAGCAAGTCATCGGCAGCAGAAGGGTTACCCAGGCCATGGCCCCCCTTGATGAGGATGGCGGGCACGTTCGCGGAAGCTTCCTCAAGCGAGGCCGCAATGGTCTCGGCCGCTTTCTCCATATCGGCCTCGCTCGAAATGGAAAAGCCGCACAGCACCTCAGCCTCCGGGATGTTGGGGGTAATGACCTTCGCCAAGGGAAAGAGGGCACCCGCAAGCGAGTTTGCCGCTGCATCGGCTATGAGGGCAGACCCGCTCGTTGCAACCATAACGGGATCGACCACTATGTTTTCAGCCCGATTGCGCACGAGAGTACAAGCGATGGCCTCGATTATGTCCGGCGAGGAGACCATTCCGATTTTGACGGCATCGGGGCGAATGTCGTCGAAGACCACGTCTATCTGCTGCGCCACGAAAGAAGGAGCAACGTCGAGCACGCCCCATACGCCCAAGGTATTCTGAGCCGTAAGCGCCGTGATAGCACTTTGGGCGAACAGATGGTGCGCCGAGATGGTTTTGATGTCAGCCTGAATGCCGGCTCCCCCGCTTGAGTCGGAGCCGGCGATGGTCAGTACGGATTTCATGAGACGTTTCTCCTCTTCTTTGCACGCAAAGCGCCCTGCTACTCCCCGGCAACGCCGAGGGATTCCTCAAGGGAGCATCGCAGCTCACGTGCCGCCTTTTCTATGTCGGGTGCGGCGAACAGAGCCGAGACCACCGCGACTCCATCAACGCCGCTTCCCGCCAGGAGATCGAGGTTGCCAGCGTTGAGGCCGCCTATGGCCACAACGGGAATGGACACGCGCTCGCATATGGCCCGCAACTCTTCAAGGGAAACGATAGCTGCGTCTGACTTCGTCGCTGTTCCTCGCATGGCGCCCACGCCCAAATACGTTGCCCCCGCCTTTTCGGCCTCGATGGCCTGAGCGAGGGTTTGAACCGAAACGCCCACTATGGCAGCGGGGCCGAGAACGCTTCGCGCCTGGCGGCAGGCCGCGTCTTCTTGCCCGACGTGCACGCCATCAGCACCGCACGTCAAAGCGGCCTCCACGTCGTCATTGACGACGAAGGGAACGCCCGCGCGCTTGCAGGCGGGCATCACCTCCGCGGCAAGCTCGACGAGCTCTTCGGTTGAAGCGCCCTTTTCGCGAAGCTGAACGAACGTGGCCCCACCGCGAACGGCCTGTTCAACGCACTGGGCAAGGGAGCGCCCCTCAAGCCAGGCGCTGTCGGTCACCGCGTAAAGCGCCATCGATTTGCGTACATCGAAAGACATGCGAGCCCTTTCCGCTTCTTCTGGCAGCGAGGCACCTACAGGACGCGCTCGACGAGAGCGCCCGCCTCGAGATCGTCGCCCGTTAACGTACACAGGGCGTCAATGAGATAGGTTCTGAACGAGGCGTTTCCGTCATGAGCCTTCATGCGCTGCGCAGCCTTCTGCCCGGCAAGTCCCTCGAAGGCCACGCAGGCGACCGCCGCTTCAAGAGGGCATTCGGGATTAGCCGCGGCAAACGCACCCGCAAGGCAGGAAAGCATGCAGCCCGCCCCGGTGATCTTACCCATGAGCGCAGACCCGTTACGCACGGCGTAGGCGCACGACGCGTCGGCGATGATGTCGATGGCTCCCGTGATGGCGATGACCGACCCCGTCTTCGCCGCAAGCTCACAAGCGAATGCGGCGCTCTGAGCCAAATTGTCATCGGTCACCGCGTCATCGGGGTTGACGTCGACCCCGCGCGTGGAGGAGCTCGCGCCCGCAAGCGCCTTCACCTCGGACATGTTGCCGCGAACAACCGCAATGGGAAGGCTGTCGAGCAGTTGGCAGGCCGTCTCGGTTCGAAGGGCCGATGCACCCGCTCCCACCGGATCGAGCACGATGGGGTGGGAAAGCTCGGCCGCCTTCGCGCCCGCAACACGCATGCCCTCGATGCTGCGCTCATTCAAGGTCCCAATATTGAGGACAAGAGACGAGCAGATGGAGGTGATATCGGCGACATCGGCTGGCTCGTCGCTCATGATGGGGCTTGCGCCGCAAGCCAAAAGCGCGTTCGCGCAATCGTTAACGGTTACGTAGTTAGTGATGCAGTGGACGATCGGCGATGCGGTGCGCACATTGGTTAAAGCGGATTTCAAGGCAAACGGCCTCATAAGAATCTCCCTTCGCTGGCATTATCCAAACAGGTTCGTTGGGTCGGGGCGATTAGCGCGCCCCCTCTCAACCTGCCGCGGCCTTTAGGCCCCGCAAGCTCCCCAGTTATGAAATTGACTGCGACCTCAGTGTAACCCGAATGCGCTAGGGAATCGCCACCATGATGGCGAGCGTTCCCGATTCGACGCCGACGACCGCCGGTTCGCCGATAAACTCATTGGAAAGGCCCAAAGATGTGCGATTCGTGAGCTTCGCGTCGTCGAGCTCGTAAGCAAGGCCCCGCTCGAAAACGCCAAGCGAGGCGTCCGACATCGAAAAGACCGACACGATCCCGCCGTCGCGCGCAGGAAGCTCGACCAAGTCGGGGCCAGTTACGAACATGACGAGCTCGGAGGTGCCCACAACGTTCACGTACATGCCCTGCTCGCAGAAGCGGGCGAAAAGCTGCAGGTTGGCAAGCGTGTGGTCGAGCCGGCCCCCCAGAGCGCCGTAAACGTAAACCTCGTCGCAGCGCCTGCTTTTCGCGCGATCAAGAGCAAGCTCCATATCGCTTTTATCCTTCTTCGAGGAAAACTTCGCCACGCGCAGGTTTTTGGGCACGTATCCAAGCGAGTCGAAATCGCCAAGGGCCATATCGGGTTTGCGGTTAATCGCCTCGAGATGGGCATAGCCGCCATCAACGGCGATGACATAGTCGAACATACCCTGCGAATCGAGGTCTTGGAAATGGTCGGCGTTGAAATCGGAGGCTCCTACGAGCGCGTAGCAGGCCATGGTTCGCTCCCTTCCCCGCATGGCGTGTCCGCATCCGTTTGGCGAACGGCGGCGCCAGGCGTTTGTGAATTGTCGGAATGGCGCACGCGTAATTTGTTAGAATACCATACGCGAGTGGGCCAGACGGTCGCGCACGCCCTGCGGCGTGTGAGGAAAGTCCGGGCTCCCAAGGGCAAGATGCCAGCTAACGGCTGGGCGGGGCGACCCGACGGAAAGTGCCACAGAAAAGAAGACTCCCCCGCGCAATGCGGGAGAAAAGCTGAAACGGTGCGGTAAGAGCGCACCAGTGCGTCGGCAACGGCGTAGCTTGGTAAACCCCATCTGGAGCAAACGCAAATAGGAACGCGACACGGCTGCCCTTCCGTGCGTTCGGGTTGCGCGCTGGAGATGCGCGGTGACGCGCATTCGAGATAAATGGCCGTCCTACGACAGAACCCGGCTTATCGGCTCACTCGCATTTCGAAAAAAGACGAGTTAACGAACCTGATTCGTCAACTCGTCTCCACGCAGAAAAAACGGCGGCTCGGGGGCCGCCGTTTTCGTTGCTAGTCGATTTCCTCGAACTCGAAGTCGTCGGCGTCACCGAAGCCCGAGAGGTCTTTCTCGTAAGCTGCGGCAACGGGCGTTGCGGCCGCCACGGCGGCTACGGGCATCTGCGGCGTGGTGTAGCCAGCAGGCGTTGCCGCGTACTCCTCGTAGTAGTCGTCCTCTTCGACGATCTCCGCCTTCGGCTGCGGGACGTAGGCGTGAGATGCAGTGTTTCCGGCAGAAGAGAGCGCCACCGCGCCGCCGATGACGGCGAGCTTGCGGGTAGCGTCGGAAATGATGTCGTTCAGAAGGTCGGCGTACTCCTCGCGAGCGTCCTCGCGGTCATCCTGCAGCTTGCGGATGGAGTCGACTACGGCCTGGCGGTCGGCATTCGCGCGATCGAGAATGCGCTGAGCCTCGTCGCGGGCATCCTGAACGGTTTCGGCAGCCTGGGCGTTTGCCTTGGCCACGATCTCGTCGGCGGAACGCTGAGCGACGATGAGAGCCTGGGCGATGGCGTAGTCGTCGGCCTTCTTCTCCTCGAGCTTCGCCTCGAGGCTTGCAATGAGGGCGTCTTTCTCGGCCAGCTCATCCTCCAGGGCAAGGATATCGGCGTCGACGGCAACAACCTCGCGCTCGACAACTTCCTCGTAAGCGCGCACAGGGGCGTCAAAGCCGTCAAGGGAACCCTCGTCGAGCTGACGCTCGAGCTGGGCGATTTGGTCGTTCAGCAAGTCGATCTCGTCGGCGACGTGCTCAAGGAAGATGTCGACCTCGTCGACGTCATAGCCCTTGCGGTCAATCGAGAAGCTTTGATTGTGGATGTCGGCAGCAGTGATGACCATGGTTTTTCCCTTCGCCTTTCGCAAATGAAACCGCCCCTTCGAGGATGCGGTAGTTTCCCCTAACAAGCTCTACAGCAGCGTAGCAATCAGAGTTGCCCCAAATTGTAATACAAGCAGGGCGATGATGGGGGTAATGTCCAGCATTCCTCCAATAGGAGGAATCAACTTCTTGAATAAATTCAGGTATGGATCGCAAAGACGGCCCAAGACGGAGTAGATGTCGGCAAGGATTCCGCGGTTGACGGGCAGCCACGACATGAGCACGTATACGAAGATGATCATGCTGTAGGCATTAGCCAACTGCACTATGAGATAGCCTAGCATTGCGCCAACTCCTTGGAACGTCGGACGGCGGCGTCAACGCCAGCCGCGAAAACCTGCGAAAAGCCCGCTTCCTGCATGGCGGCAAGAGCCGCAAGCGTCGTGCCACCGGGACTGCATATGGATTCGCGCACCTCTTCGGGGCTCTGGTCGGTCTCGGAGATAAGGCGTGCCGTGCCGAGCACCGTCTGCAGCGCGAGCGCCTCGGCGGTTTCGGCGGGCAGGCCCTGGGCCTCCCCCGCGTCTCGCAAGGCCTCGATCATGGCGGCCACGTAGGCGGGGCCGCTTCCGTTGACCGCGCAGCACGCGTCCATGAGTCCCTCTTCAACCACGACGGCCTGGCCCAAGCAGCCAAACAGCTGCGCCACCAGCTCGACGTCTTCCTGAGAGGCATTTGCCCCTGCGGTGACCGCGCTTGCCCCCGCCCCGATGGCAAGGGGCATGTTGGGCATTACGCGCACCAGGCGCGCGCCCCGCGGAAGCATGGACTCCAGGCGCTGCGTGGTAAGACCTGCCGCGATGGAGACGAACAGCGGGCCGGCAGATGCACCGGCAAATGCGGAAGAGTCCCTCATGCCCGCGAGAACCTGCGCCATAACCTGCGGCTTGACGGCAAGGACCACCATGTCGGCAACCTGCACCTCAGAAGCGTCAGCTACGCAAGTGACGCCGTAACGGCGAGCAAGCAGGGCACGGCGCTCCTCACCCGGGTCGGCCACCACGACGCCTTCGGCCACGATGTCGCAGGCAGCTCCCTCGTCGGCGGCCAGCCACCCGCTAACGATAGCCTCGCCCATTTTTCCGCCGCCAATGACGGCTATGCGCCTCATCGTGCGATCCGCCACGTCTAGAGCACCCCCTGGTTGCGAAGGCCGATGCGCTCAGCGTCGGTGAGCTCGCCGCCCTTCGTAATGGCAAAGACTTTGTCGGCAACGGCGTCGACGGTTGCGTCAAGCGCACTTGCAACGCCGAAGGAGAAGTCGAGGATGCGCTTCGAAAGCGCGTCAGGCGTGTTGCCCAGCGCAAGCACCACGACGTCGCCCGCCTTGAGAGCGCGCGCGACGCCCTCGACGTCACCATAGCTCATGGGCTTGATGACCTTCACGCCACGAGAGACGCTGTAACCAGCGGAACGAGGATTCGCATACGCCTCGTAAGAGTCGTACGTCGAACGTGCGGGGCTTGCTGCGGGAACAGCCGCGGGCTCGGACGACTCGGTCGTAGGAGAGAACAGGGAGTCGAGCCCCTCGGAGCGACGACGCGTAGCTGCGGCGGCCTCGGCGGCGGTGCCCTCGGGCGTCATCTGCGGAGGCAGGGAGGAATCGACCATGGTGCGCCCGTTGTCGAAAGACGAGGAGCGCCCGCCCGACAGGGGCTGGCGAGAGGCCTCGCGATCGTAGGCGGCATTGGCGCGGGCGTTTGCCCGCACGTCCTCGATGGAAACGAGGCGCGGAGAAGTGGTGCGATTGCGGGGCGTGACGCGGTACGGGTCAGCCGAAGCGCGCTCGGAGCGCGGCGCGTAGGCCTCGTAATCGTCGTCGGCGTAGTCGTCGTAGCCGTCACCGTAGTCGTCGGCGTAGTCGTCGTACGCCTCATCGTAGTAATCATCGTAAGCGGGCTCTTGGTTCTTCGAGCCAAAGCCAAGCCTGGACTTCAAGTCCCCAAACATTCTCTTGCCATCCTCAAGACCCATGATAGCCTCCTAGCATGCCGTATCTTCATCTTCGAAATTATCGCTGAAAATCGCGCGACCAATGCGCACGATAGTGGCTCCCGACGAAATCGCCTCATGCCAATCTTCGCTCATACCCATGGAAAGCTCACTGAAAACCGCGGCTTTTTCGGCGGGCAGGGCCGCCCGTATGGCATTCGCCAAATCACGCAGGCCCTCAAAACACGCCCTCGCCGTCTCGGCATCGCCCTGAGGAGCCATGGTCATGAGCCCGCGCACGCGCACGTTTTCGAGACCGGCGCACAGGCGGGCGAACGCAAGCGCCTCGTGCGGGGACACGCCGCTTTTGCTCTCTTCGCCCGACACGTTCACCTCGATAAGCACGTCCTGCACCTTGCCCAAAGCGCGTGCCGCCTCGTCGATTTTGAGCGCATGGCTTTCCTGGTAGAGAGAGTGAATCAGGAAGGCCGCGGAAACGATGTCGGGAATGCGCCTCGATTGGATGTTTCCGATGAAGTGCCATCGGGCGCTTGGAAACGCGCTCGCCTTCTCGACAAGTTGGTCGGGGCGGTTCTCGCCGAAGTCTTTCGCCCCCGCCTCAAGTGCACTGGCAACGCCTTCCAGCCCCACCGTCTTCGAAACGGCCACCAGGCAGACGTCCTCAGGCGCCCTTCCGCAGAACCGCGCCTGCGAGGCCACGTCCTCCAAAACGGTTTGATAGCGAGATCCTATGCCCATATTGGCCACCACCTTACACCCTGCGAAAAGCCAAAGCACCGTGGCGACCGCAGGTTCCGCCCGATGCGCGATATGAATAATGACCCTGGCCGCCGCACACCGTGCACACGCCCGCATCTACGATACGGCACGCATCGACGCCCTTTCGGGCAAGCCCCACGGAAAGGGCCTTCGAAAGGTCGATGCGCCGGTCGTCGAAGGCGCACTGATCTCCGAATAGATCGACGAAGCGCGCATGCACGTCAAAGCCCGTCTCGAAGCATTCAGCATGGATATGGGGGCCGATGTAGACGTTGTAGGATGCGGCCGCGCTCTCCCTCCCCCCGAAAAGGGAGGCCTCTGCCTCAAGCATGACCTCAAGAGCCTGTTCGGCAACGCCGCCCACCACGCCGCGCCATCCTGCATGGACGACGGCGAAGCGACCTGTGGGTGACACGATGACGACGGGAACGCAATCGGCAAAGCACAGAAGCGCCGCCACGTCAGGCACGCCGACGACAAGCGCGTCGGCCCCCCGCTCGGCATCGACTCGAGCGCGTTCGACCACCGTGGTAGATCGGGACTCAATGGATACGACGTTCGTCCCGTGAACCTGGTTGGGAACCACAAGCTCAACGTCCGAGGCGTCGAGAGCGTGAAGCAAGCGTCGACGGTTCTCCTCGACCGCGGCGAAAGAATCGCCCACGTGGGTTGCAAGATTCAGGGAGGCGTACGGCCCTTCGCTTACGCCGCCGGATGTGCCCGTAAAAGCAACGCGCACGCCCGTAGTGCGGGCGAGCGCGTCATCGGTAATGATATCGAGCGTTCCGGCCAGCCGTGCCGAAAGAGTCGGCAAGGGCAGGTTGGACACGTTCATGCAAATGCCTAGCGCTGGCGCTTCAGGAAGTCGGGGATATAATCCTCGTCTGCGAAGCGGCTCTGGCTGGGCGAGGTGCTAAAGCTCACCGAGCTCTGCGTCGCCTGCGGCGCGGGCTCGGTGGTGGAAGCGAACAGGTCCTTGCGGCCGAAGTCGAAGGAAGGCTGGGTGCTGTTCATCTTGAAGCCCGTAGCGATGACGGTGATGCGCACGGCGTCGCCCATGGCCTCGTCGATGATCTGGCCGTAGATGATGTTGGCGTTTTCGTCGGCGCAGGACTCGACCACGCGAGCCGCCTCGCTGACCTCGGTAAGGGTAAGGTCGGGGCCGCCGGCGATGGAGAAGAGCACGCGGGAAGCGCCCTGAATGGAGGCTTCGAGCAGCTTGGAGTTGGTAGCCTGCTGCGCAGCGTCAAGCGCGCGGTTTTCGCCCACGGCGATGCCGATGCCCATCATAGCGGTGCCGGCGTCCTTCATGACCGTGCGGATGTCGGCGAAGTCGAGGTTGATGAGGCCGGGGATGGTGATGAGGTCGGTGACGCCCTGGATGCCCTGACGCAGCGTGTCATCGGCGATGCGGAAAGCATCGAGCATGCTGGTCTTCTTGTCGACGATCTCGAGGAGTCGGTCGTTGGGGATGATAATGAGCGTGTCAACCTTGCTGGAAAGCAGGTCGATGCCCTGCTCGGCCTGGTTGCGACGCAGGCGACCTTCGAACGTGAAGGGCTTGGTGACGATACCGACGGTAAGCGCGCCGATTTCCTCACGGGCGATTTCAGCGATGATGGGAGCAGCACCCGTACCCGTGCCGCCGCCTTCGCCGGCAGTGACGAACACCATGTCGGCATTCGCGAGGGCCTCGCGAATTTCCGCACGGCTCTCTTCGGCAGCCTGACAGCCAACCTCGGGGTTCGCGCCAGCGCCCAGGCCGCGCGTGAGCTCTTCGCCGATGTGGATGGTCTTGTCGGCATCCGACATGAGAAGCGCCTGACGATCGGTGTTAACCGCGATGAATTCGACGCCCTTTACGCCCGCCTCAACCATGCGGTTGACGGCGTTGGTGCCGCCGCCGCCGATGCCGACGACCTTGATGACGGCCAGATGCTCAGAGCCCATATAGTTTGGCATTGTAGTTTCCTCCACACGTGCTGCGTTTTTGCTGCTGCGTTTATGTTACCGCCCGCCATGCGGGCACGGCAGCGCGCGCACGAATTGCGCGGCCACGTGGGGTAATTGTACACGATGAAGGGACGTTTGCAAGTTAGACAAGCACCGAGCTCCACTTAAGAGGCACTATTCGACCGAAACGGAACCCAACCGGCACGCAATCGCCATTCCGCAAGGCAGCCGACAACGACGCGTCTGGCCGAAAACCGCTCAGCGCGGCGAGACGTCTAGACGGCGCGCCAGGTGGGGGCGTCTACCACGCGCACGTTGATGTAGGCCACGGCACCGGGGTTCTGCTCCATGATCTCGAGGCAGATACGCTCCTTGTCGCGGATGTCCTCGGCGGTGCCGAAGGCTATCTCGACGCCGCCCTCAAGCGTGAGAAGCGTCGATTCGGCATCGGTGGCCGACACGATCTTCACCTGGTCGGCAAGCTCGGTGGTAAGCCCGTTGACTATGTCGAGCGCGTTGTTGACGTTGCCATCGGCGCAATGCGTTCCCATCTCGGGAACGAGCCCGTAGGGCACATCGGTGATGAGCAGGGCGGCTGCCACGTCCTCGTAGATAGTGGGGCTGATGGCCTGTCCCACCTCGCTGTCCGGATCGGGGATGGCCATAAGCCACATGCCGTCGCTCGCTATGGCCCACGCCTGCACCGCGTTGGAATCGCCCGTGGCAATTTCAACCACAGCGCCGATCTCGCGCTCGGTGATATCGATCACAAGCGTTCCGGGGAACTGCTTGCTCACGCGGGCATCCTCCACCCACGCATCGCGCTCGATGCCCCGCTCGATGGCGCCCGCGTCAACCTCAAGCAGGCTTGTACCCTCGGGAACGGGGGCAAGGGCGGCTATATCGCTTTCCGTAAGGTGAGTGGCGCCCTTCACCTCCACGCTTTGCACGGCGAAGGCGGAAGTGCGCGAGAGGGCAAGGCCGGCTATAACCAGCAGCAAGGCAACGACCACCACGGCCGCCACAATGAGAAAGCGCCTGCGTGCGCGAACGCGGCGCTCGTTTTGCTGACGAGCCCGCTCAGCCCGGCCGATGTCGCCCACGCGAACCGAGCTCATGCGCGACGAGGCTCCGCTAGGACGGCTTCGATAGGCGCTGCGAGCAGCGGGCTCGGGACGCCGCGCGCCCGGCCTATTCGAATCCGAGGAAGCGGACTTCCGGCGTGAGTTGTATGCCATAAGCCTCTTTCACCTTCGCTTGCACATGATCGATCAGGCAAAGCACATCGCGCGCGCTTGCCTGACCGGTGTTGACTATGAAGTTTGCATGCACGTCGGAAACGCGCGCGCCGCCCATCTGAATCCCCTTGAGGCCCAGCTCCTCGATGAGCGCCCCAACCGAGGCGCCTTCCGGGTTCTTAAACACGCTTCCGCACGAGGCCTCGTTAACCGGCTGGCTCTTCTTGCGAAGAGACAGGTTGGCCTCCATCTTCCCGCGAATGTAGAAAGGATCGGCAGGCTCGACGGCAAGCTCGCATTCGAGCAGCGTCTCGTTTGGAGCGAAGGAAGATTCGCGATAGCCCCACGACACATCGGCACCGCGCCGAAGGACCAGACCCTCACCCGGCACGAAGGACGTGACCGAGACGACACGCGAGCCTATCCACTCGCCACGCGAACCGGCGTTCATGCGCAGCGCGCCTCCGACAGTGCCCGGGGTGCCCACCGCGAACTCGAGGCCGGCAAGAGAACGCTTGAACGCCTCCTGCACCACCGCCGAAAGCATGACGCCCGCACCCGCGACGATGCAGCCGCGCTCTTGATCGACGCGCATAGATCGGAAGTCACGGCCCAGCGAGATGACAACACCGGAAAAGCCCTCATCGGAAACGAGGACGTTGCTGCCGCGGCCAAGAACCACCCAAGGAGACCCTTCCTGCTCGCACACGTCGACAAGCTGCGTGAGTGCGCTCACGGAATTGACGCGCACGTAGAAGCGCGCCGGCCCGCCGATGCGGTAGCTGGTATGGCGAGCCATGGGCTCGTTGGGGTAGATGTCGCCGTCGAAACGCTCGTCGACGAGCAATGCCTGCAAAGGCGACGCGTGCCGAGCT
This sequence comes from Eggerthellaceae bacterium, assembly GCA_017440565.1. Classification (GTDB taxonomy): domain Bacteria; phylum Actinomycetota; class Coriobacteriia; order Coriobacteriales; family Eggerthellaceae; genus RGIG3135. The sequence continues at coordinate 13,823 of JAFSHA010000113.1, forward strand.
ACCATGATGCCTACCTGCAGCCCAGCTCATCGACGAGCTGCGGGCCAATGGCCGTAACGTCGCCAGCACCGAGCGTAAGCACCAAGTCACCCGGCTCAACGAGGCCCGCCATATGCGGCACCACGTCTATGCGCCTTGGAACGTACTCGGCGCGCGGATGCCCCGCATGCTCGAGCACCACGTTGAGGAAGGTCTTGCCGTTAACGCCGGGAACGGGCGTTTCGCCAGCGGAATAAACGTCCATGAACGTGACGGTATCGGCAAGGTCGAAAGCAGACCCAAAGCTGTCCTTGAGCACCTCGGTGAACAGCGAGACGCGCGAGTAGCGATGAGGCTGGAAAAGCACGTGAACGCGCTTGAAATCGAGCTCCTTGGCGGCCTTGATGGTAGCCGCTATCTCGGTCGGATGGTGCGCATAGTCATCGACCACGGTCACCCCCGCACACTCGCCCACCAAGTCGAAGCGCCGACGAACACCAGAAAACTCAGCCAGCTTCTCGGCAGCGAGGCAGACATCGAGGCCAAGCGCGTCGACAAGGGCGAGCACCGCGGCCCCGTTGGAAACGTTATGCATACCGGGATTCTGCTTAATGGCACTTTCGAGAACGCGCCCGTCGGGAAAGCGCACGCTGAAGACGGAGCCCACCCCGCGCGAACGAGCGCTCACGATGCGCACGTCGGCATCTTCAGCGAAGCCGTACGTCACCACGCTGCGGCCCGTTTGCCGCGCAAGGCTCACCAGCGCCGCATCGTCGGCGCACACCACCACCGAGCCGGTCTCGGGAACCGACTCCATGAACATCTTGAAATGGTCGTATATCTCGTCGAGGTTCTCGTAATGGTCGAGGTGGTCGGCTTCGATATTGGTGACGATAACCGCCGCAGGCGAAAGGTAGGTAAACGACTTGTCGCTTTCATCGGCCTCCACCACGTAGTACTCGCCCGTTCCGGAATGGGCGTTCGTTCCCCACGAGCGCACGATGCCCCCGATGAGAAACGTCGGGTCAAGGCCCATGGCGTCAAGCGTGCTGGCAAGCATGGAGGAAGTCGTCGTCTTGCCGTGCGTTCCCGCGACGGCAAGCGTGGAAAGGCTGCGCCCCAGGTAGGCGAGCATCTGCGCACGATGGATGATGCGAAGGCCGCGGCGCTTAGCCTCAATGAGCTCGGGGTTGTTCTCCAGAATGGCGGTGGAAACCACCACGGTGGGGTTTCCCTCGGGGATGTTCTCGGCACACTGCCCGATTGCGACGGTAACGCCCGCCTCTTTGAGCTGCTTGGTGTAGCGGCTCTCCTTGATGTCGGACCCCGTAACAATAAGACCCTGATCATGGGCGACGCGGGCGATACCGCTCATGCCGACGCCTCCGACGCCGATAAAATGCAGCCTGCCTGCGTTCACGTTATCCATGCCAAAAGCCTCCATCCTAAAAAATTGCGTGCGCTATTGTAATCCATGCACGGCTTACGAAGCCGAGCGCGCAACGCCCATCACAACATCTGCCAAGACATGCGCAGCGTCGGCGGTCTTCTGCTCGCGCGCCGCCTTCGCCATCGACGCGCGAACGTCCGCGTCGTCAAGCAGGGTGCGAACCTTCCGCTTGAACTCCTCGCTCGCAAGCTCGGCGTCGGGCATCATGAAGGCGCAGCCTGCGTCCACGTAGGCGCGCGCGTTGGTGGTCTGATGATCCTCGGTGGCATGCGGGTAGGGAACCAGCAGCGCGGGAATGGCAAGGGCCGATATCTCGGCAAGCGAGGTGGCCCCGGCGCGCGAGACGATAACGTCGGCGGCGGCGAGGTTTTCGCCCATGCGATCCTGATAGCCTAGCACGTGCCAGCGCTTCTGCTGCTCGGGGGAAAGGGCAAGCTCCTCGCTTACGCGGTCGAATTCCTTCGGGCCGGTGATATGCACCACGTGCAGGCCCTCGCGTGCCAGAAGCTCGTCTTTCATTGCCGCCACGGCTTCGTTGATGTGGCGCGCGCCCAGGCTTCCGCCGAAGACGAGCAGCATGGACTCGCCATCGGCCATGTCGAACATGGCGCGCCCAGCGCTACGGCTTGCCCGCAGCACCGAAGAGCGCACGGGGTTGCCCGTCAGATGGATTTTGCCCTTGTCGGCGACCGCCGAGGCCGAATGCTGGTAAGTCAGGCACACCGCCGCGGCCTTCTTTGCCAGGTACTTGTTGGCCATGCCCATGACCGAGTTCTGCTCATGAATGACCACGGGGATGCCGAGTGCGTTGGCCGCGCGCGCAACGGGAATGGACACATAGCCGCCAAACCCCACCACGACGTCGGGCTTTATGCGCTCAAACCAACGCTTGGCCTCCTTGGTGCTGCGCATGATCTTCGAAACGCCCTTCACGATGGTGGCAGGACGCGTGCGGTTGAAGCCCGACGCCTCGAAGGGCGTGAAGGAGACGCCCGCCTGGGGAACGAGGCGAGCCTCGACGCCCTGAGGCGTTCCGGCGTACTCGACCTGGCACCCCCGATCACGCAAGACCTCGGCAAGGGCCAAGGCGGGATTGATATGGCCGGCGGTTCCACCGCCCGAAAGCACTACCAGCATGCTACCTCCTTGGAACGGATCGGTACGTCGAGCGCGCATAGGCGTCGCGCTGCTTGGTCGAATACGGACGCGCGCTTGGCGCTTGGGATGGCGAGGCATAGGGCGCCCTTACGCGAGGGTCATAAGCCTGGGGCCTGAACGACTGCCCGCGCTGCGCAGGGGCGGCGCTTGCGTAGGGCTCATGCGCGCGGATAACGCGCAGGTCCTCGCGACGGCGCTCGTAGACGCTCGTTTCGCCAGCGCCCTTCGCAACCGAGAGAATGAGGCCCACCATGATCATCGAGGACATCATCGACGAGCCGCCCATCGACACGAACGGCAGGGGCTTTCCCGTGGTGGGAAACACCCCGATGACGCAGCCGATGTTGAGGAAAGCCTGGAAGACGATCATAATGGTGCAGCCGCCCGCGATCATGCGACCGAGGTCGTCGGGAGCACCTGCGGCGATGCGCAGACCCGACACCAAAAAGACGAGGAACAGGGCGATGATAGCGAGGGCGCCGATAAGGCCGAGCTCCTCGGCGATGATGGCATAGATGAAGTCGCTTTCGGAGGCGAAGAGGTACTGATATTTCTCGTGCGAGTTACCCAGACCCGCACCAAGCACGCCACCTTCGGCGATGGCGTAGTAGGACCGGATGATGTTGTAGCCGTCTCCGTAGCCGTCGGCGCCATCGTTCCACGGATCGAGGAACACCATGCGGCCGCTGCGGTAGTCGGTGCCCACGATCGAAAAGACCACCATCGCCACGCCGGCCGCCAGGATGGCGAAAACCACCTTGAGCGGAATATCGCCCAACCACAAGACGGCCACCACGCCAACCGCGATGATGGCGGTGGTGCCCAAGTCGGACTGCGTCTTGTAGAGGAACAGCGCCGGAAGGACGACGCAGAGCACGATCTGAATAGCCGCCGCACGCCGCTCCACGTCGCCGGCACGCATGCTGTCGATGACCTTGGCCGTAAACAAGAGCAGCGAGATCTTCACGAATTCGGAGGGCTGGATAGTGAGCACTTCGCCGATGCCGAGCCAACGCTTCGCACCGTAATTCTCGGTGCCGATAAGCGGGACGAGCGCAAGCAGCACCATGCTCACACCCCAGGCGATCCACAGCGGCTTGTAACGCCAAGCGTAGTAGGGAATGCCACGGTACACCACGAGGGCGAGGATCACGCCCAGGGCCACGTACGCCAGCTGGCGAATGATGTACTTGTAGCCTACGCCACCCTCGGAGATGGCGTTGACCGACGAGGTCGAGTACACCATGACCAGCCCGAACAGCACGAGGGCGAGCACGCTGAGCATGAGGACAAGCCTCGGAGCCAGAAGCTCGAGGGATGCAACTTCAGTATGTCGGGAGAAACGGGGCACGACGAGCTACTCCCCCGCCGCTTCGGCACGGGTAGAAACGAGCTGCTTGAAGCGGCGTCCCCGCTCCTCGAAGCAGCTGAACTCATCGAACGAGGCGCATGCTGGGGAAAGGAGCACGATGTCTCCCGCCCGCGCGACACCCAGGGCCGCATCGAGGGCAGCCTCCATGTTGCGCGCACCCAAGACCTCAAGGCCGCTTTGGGCAAAGGCCTCCTCGAAGCGCTCACGGGCCTCGCCGAAGCACACGACCGCCTTGGCATGCGCACGGCATGCGGCAACAAGCGGATCGAGCGAGGTGCCCTTGTCGCGTCCGCCCAGCAAGATGATGGGCTTGGCGGGATCAAACGCCGCAACGGCCGCAAGCACGGCATCGACGTTGGTAGCCTTCGAGTCGTTGTAGCAGGAAACGCCGGCTACGGACCCGCAGGGCTCGACGCGATGCTCGAGCGCCTTGAACGTAAGCAGGCCGCACGCCACCTCGGTAGCGCTGACACCAAGGGCGAGGGCTGCTGAGGCTGCGGCAAGCGCGTTGGCGACGTTGTGCGCTCCCTTCACCAGCAGGTCATCAGCGCGGCAAAGGGCGTGCTCGGCACCGTCCAAAGCGACGCGCAGGTTTCCCCGGCCATCGACGAAAGCGGCATTTGCGCTTCCGCAGGCTTCGCGCATATCGTTGGCAAGACCCGCAGCGGTGCCCACGGGGACGTAAGAGAAGCCGCGCTGCTCGTTCGACATCTGGCGAAGCTCGCGCACCTTCGCGCGCACCTCGTCGTTGGTGGCATCGAGCACAGCGCATGCACCATCGGCGGCGCCCAAGTTGTCGAGCACCTTCCACTTCGCAGCCGCATAGGCCTCGTGGCTGCGGTGCCAGGAAAGATGGTCGGGGGTGATGTTGAGCACGACGGCCACGTCGGGTGCGAAATCGCGCGTCGAGGCAAGCTGGTAGGAGGACACTTCCGCGACGTAGACTGCGAGATTGCCCGCGGCAACAGCGTCTATGCAGGTGTCGCCAATATTGCCGACAGCACCAGCCGCAAGGCCCGCGCCCTTGAGCACGTGCTCGATCATAGCCGTGGTGGTGGTTTTGCCATTGGTGCCCGTGATGGCCACCCAGCGGGAATCGGCGGCGCTCTCACGCCAGGCGAATTCGACCTCGCTTACGATCTCTAGGCTTGCAGCCTTCGCATTGAGATAGAAATCGGAGAACTCCGAGATACCCGGGCTTGCGATGCACAGGTCATACGACTCATCGAAAGACTCGGTGTCAAAGGCAACGCTGGCCCCGCGCGATCGAGCATCCTGTGCCCACGCGTCGGCCGCCTGGCTATATTTTCCTGCAGCGATGTGGAGAGAATCGACGCGGCTGCCCAGCAGATCGAGCAAATAACTCACGCAGGCCTTCCCGCTTACGCCAAGGCCAAGCACAAGCACGCGGCCCAATTGGGCACGCGCGCGCTTTCGTCCATGGAGGAACGCACTCTGGGTCATGATTGACTGCCACTCCCCTATTCTGCATGTTATGCGCAAACCCGCTTCCCAAAGGAAGCGCCCCGCGCGTCGTTCGTTTTGAGGTGTCTAGCTTAACTAAGTCAGCTTACCAGCGATTGCCCGCCAAGGAAAGCGCCATCTCGGAAACACCACGGATGAGGCCAAGCCAACCCCAGGCGTCCACAGTCTCATTTGAACGCGAGGGCGGCATACACGCCCGGTTAGCAATTGCCAAGCGAACAAGAGTATGGGCGTACTGACGTTCGCCTTAATGTCCGCTAATTACTATTAGTGGACATTGCACGTACATTTGTATGTATTATAAATGCTTGATTGTCGAGGTGGTTGCAGGTTTTAATTTTTCTTACCTATGACCTGCATCGAGTGTTTCGAAGTCCAGTTCGTTTCGAGAAAAATATGTGCATCCACTTTTTCAATTTCCCGCATCCCGCGGATTCCCGAAGCGCT
>JAFSHA010000114.1 GCA_017440565.1 Eggerthellaceae bacterium
GGTCGACATGACCGATGGTACCGATGTTAACATGCGGCATCGAGCGGTTAAACTTCTCCTTAGCCATGTTTCATCCTCCTTATAAGAGATTCGCCAATACATGCGAAAACAAACAAAATAAACGCGCCCATGAGGGCGCGATGATAGGTATGGTAGCGGTGACTGGATTCGAACCAGTGACGCCACGGGTATGAACCGTGTGCTCTAACCAGCTGAGCTACACCGCCAAGATGGAGCCTGCGACCGGACTTGAACCGGTGACCTCTTCGTTACCAACGAAGTGCTCTACCGACTGAGCTACACAGGCAAATGGTGGGAGCGGTAGGATTCGAACCTACGTAGGCATAACCAACGGGTTTACAGCCCGTCCCCTTTAGCCACTCGGGCACACTCCCATTTTCGGCACTTAATTCATGTGTATTTTTCAAGCTGCCACTCGCTGTTCAAGTTGCCCCGAACAACCGAGCGAATGAATAATACGCTTTAGCCACAGGCGTGTCAACCGTTTACACGCCACCGGGCGTATCTATATCTCCTCGCCCGTTTTTGCGCCCCCTATTGTACCGCATTTGCGCATAATCGCAGGTAAAAAGCCTTTGGTGACAAATTCCCCTCCAACGGGAACCCTCGCCGGCAAACATCTACGCAAAACATGGCGCCGAATTTTCCCAAAAACTTTTTTCAACGTCTTTTTCGGTATTTCAACCGCTTCGCTTTGCTTAGTTATGTGGAGTTGTGGATAAGATACGACATCTTGGCGCCAGTTTGGCTTCGCGTGGTAAGATTGCACGAGCTTGTTCACGCAAACACACCACATGCTCAAACGGGAGGTTTACTTAATGGGAGAGCATAACGCAGCACTGAGCAGACGAGCTTTCGTGGGCTGCGCGGCCTTCACAGCGGCCGCCTTGGCGTTTACCACCGAATACGCCTTCGCCACCACCTCTGCCGAGAAGAAAGCCGAAGCCGACGCGGTTCGCAACCAGCTGGTAGGCTTGCAGGCCGACTTGGAAGCCGCATCTGATAAATACCATAAGGCCATTGAAGACCAGCAGGCCGCACACACGGCCATGGAAGCCGAGCAGGCCAAGATCGATGCCGCCAACGAGCGTATCGCCGTCATCCAAAGCCACTTGAGCACACGTGCGTGCAGCATGTACCGCAACGGCTCGACCAGCTTCATTGACTTCTTGCTGGGATCTTCCTCATTCGAGGAGTTCACCCAGAACTGGGATCTGCTCAACGCCATGAACGACAATGACGCGCAGATGGTCGAGGAGACCAAGACGCTGCGCGCCGAGCTCGAGGCCGCCAAGGCCGAATACCAGCGTCAAGAGCAAATTGCCGCCGAGAAGGCCGCCGAAGCCAAGGCCATCCAGGACGAGGTCCAGAAGAAGGTCGACGAGGCAAGCCGCTTGGTTGCCAAGCTCGACGAAGAGGCGCGTATCCTGCTCGAGCAAGAGCAGGCGGCTGCGGCTGCTGCCGCCGCTGCCGCAGCTGAGGAAGAGCGTCGTCGCCAGGAGGCCCTCGCCCAGCAGCAACAGCAGAACAACGGCGGTGGCAACAAACCCAGCAGCAACGGAGGCTACACGAGCGGCCCTGACATTCCCTCGCATGGCTCCGTGGTTGACTACGCGCTTTCGCGCATCGGCTGCCCCTACGTGTGGGGCGGCAGCGGCCCGAACGAATTCGACTGCTCGGGCTTGGTGGCTTGGTCCTATGCGCAGATTGGCATCTATCTGCCCCACTACAGCGGCTCGCTCTATGCGCAGGCCAAGCAGCGCGTCCCCGTTTCCGAGGCACGTCCGGGCGATGTGCTGTGGCGCTCGGGCCATGTAGGCATCGCGGTTGGCTACGGCGGCGTTCCCTACGTGCACGCCCCCACCTTCGGCGCCTACGTGCGCGACACCGATCCGCTTTCGTGGTCGAATTTCACCCACGCGCTGCGCTTCTAGGGCACCTTACATTGACCGTCTGAAAAAGGGGAGGGTTTTGAGCCCTCCCCTTTTCGTTGCCATCATGCAGCTTGTGTTAACTTGACGACCGCAGCGAAAGCCCAAGCCTTTCGCCTCGCCTTTACGCAAGCAAATCCATGAATCTTTCAGTGAACAGCTCTTCGTTGACTTTGGTCAAAACGTAAGCGTTGGCTTTCCCGATGTTGGGGCACGCCTCATACGTGCTCCCCTCTCGGTAGAAGATAACCTGCCCATACGTCGAGTTGTTTTCAGTGCAGCACTCGCAATAGCAGCTCACTTGCTCTTCGACAAACCCATCCCAAAGAGCCGCCGCCATGGCGATTGCATCAGGCAGGTCCACCATGTGCTGATTTCTTGTCTCAAGGTTGAACTGCAGCAGCTTCCCTGTTGCTTTCTCCAGGAACTGACCCGCCTTGCTACCGCGGGAAAGGGCCTCAAGCTCAGCCTTATCAAGCCCAATGCTTCCAACGCACATGTCAAATCCAGCGATTGTCACGGGCGCACCGCATTCAAGCATGAGCGCGTAGGCCTCAGCGTCGATGAAGACGTTGAACTCCGATACGGGAGTGGCGTTGCCCGGGCCAAATCCCGGCGTTCCCATCGACCAGATATGCTTTACGTTTCTCATTGCGTCACGATCAGTCAAAACCGCCAGCGCAATGTTCGTCGCGGGCCCTAGGACCGCAATTTCGACCTCCCCCGGATATTCGCTCACCATGTCAAGGATGAACTCGACGGCGCGTTTTTCCTCCGCCTTCGTTTCGGGGTGAATGATGCCGCAGTCCCCCATGCCATCCTTGCCGTGAACGCTGATGGTCTCATGCCTTTCCCTGAACAGGGGCCTGCTTGCGCCCTTGAAAACAGGCACCTTTTTGTCGCACGATTCAAGTGTCGCCAAAGCGTTTGCGGTAGCCTGCTCAATGTTGACGTTTCCCGCAACGCTCGTCACGCCGAGAAGCTCGATGCTCGGATCAAGTGCGGCCATCATGATTGCGGCTGCATCATCGCTGGCGGTATCCGTGTCGATAATAAACCTTCTCATAGCTGTCCTTTCCGTGCCCAAGAGTCTTACCATCAGACTTTCCGACATCCTCAATCAGTGAAGGGCGTTCCAAAACGGATTTTCGAAATAGACGGAAGCTGTCGCGCCAAGATTCTACCACGGCGACAAACTTCGCCTGCCGCTCATTTGCACCGCACTGTCTCGCTGAGGCGTTTCCCGGGTCCTCCCTTTCGTTTCGGGGTATCCTTTACGTAGCCGAGAAAGCGCGAGCAGAAGGAGGCGCCCATGCGCGTGAGCATCCCACTTGAGAACGGTTACCTGCCAGACCGGCACGGCAAATACGCCCCGCCGGAGTGCACGGTCGACGAGCATCCGTGCGTGTCTTTTCCCATCGAGATTGCCGAGGTGCCCGAAGGGGCACAGTCGCTAGCGCTTGCGTTCATCGACTACGACGCCATTCCCGTGGGCGGCTTCTGTTGGATTCACTGGACGGCGTGCAATATTGCGCCCGACACCGCGCTCATCCCCGATAACGCCAGCGCCCTTGAGAGCATCCCCATGGTGCAGGGACTCAACAGCGACTGGTCGCCTTTGGCGGGCGCGCACAAGAACCCCGCGGTCATCTGCCGCTACGCCGGACCCTTCCCGCCCAACGCCGACCACGAGTACACGCTTGAGGTCTACGCGCTTGACTGCATGCTCGACCTTGAGGAGGGCTTCTACCTCAACGAGCTGCGTCGCGCCATGCGCGGACACGTGCTGGAAAAGGTCGAGATTGACTTCATGAGCCGCGCATAACGCGCACGGTTCGCCCAAGGGAGATCAAAAGAAAAGGCCTCGGGATTCCGGGGCCTTTTCATGCTCTAAGGGTTTTTCAACCTACGAGGCTTATACGTCAGCTTCCATGTAGTGATCGAACTCGTCGTAGATTTCCTGAGAAGGCTCGGCGGTGAGCTTCGAAACCACGACGATGACGATGAGGGACAGCACGAAGCCGGGCAGCAGCTCGTAGACGGCGAACCAACCGCCAAGCGGAGCCACGAACATATCCCACAGGATAACCGTGAGGCCGCCGGTGATCATGCCAGCCGCAGCACCCTGCAGCGTGGTGCGACGCCAGTACAGCGACAGCAGCATCAGCGGGCCGAAGGAGGCGCCAAGGCCAGCCCATGCGTAGGACACGATGTTGAAGATCGAGGAGTTCTGATCGAGCGAGATGGCGCAGCCGAAGATGAGCACGGCCACAAGCGTGATGCGGGCGACGATCATGACCTGCGCATCGGTGGCGTCGCGCTTGAACAGGCCCTTGTAGATGTTGTTGGCCACGGCCGAACCCGACATGAGCAGGTAAGAGGACGAAGAGCTCATGGCGGCGGCGAAGATGCCGGAAACCACCAGGCCGCAGAAGAACGACGGCAGGAGCATGCGGGACAGGATGATGAAGACGTTCTCAGCGGAAGCCTGCGTAAGGAATTCGGTCGGCAGAACCGCGCGGCCGATAAGACCGATACACACGGCAGCGGAGAGGGAGACCACGAGCCAGATCATGGCGATGATGCGCGACTTCTTGATCTCGCTGGAGTGACGCACGCTCATGAAGCGAATGAGAACCTGCGGCATGCCGAAGTAGCCAAGGCCCCAAGCCAGACCGGAGACGATGGTGATGATGCCGTAAGTGTTGGCTTCGCCGAACAGGGGCATGCCGTTCTCGATGACTTGGTTGCCGGCCTCATCAAGGATGGGCGTGGCAACGGTGGTCGCCGAGAGGAAGCCCGGGATGTCGGAAAGGAACGCGATGGTGTTGTCAACGCCGCCGGCCTGCGCAACGCTGCCGATGAAGATGGTAACCAGCGCGAAGAACATGAGCGAGCCCTGGATGAGGTCGGTGGTGCACACGGCCAAGTAACCGCCCACGAAGGTGTAGAGGAACACGATGATGGCGCCGATAATCATCATGGTGGCGTAGTCGAGGCCGAACAGCGTGCTGAACAGCTTGCCGCAGGTAACGAAGCAGCTGCCAGCATAGATGCTGAAGAACACGAGGATCAGGATGGCCGCGATGGTCATCAGGATGGACTTCTTGTCATGGAAGCGGTTGGAGAAGTAGTCCGGCAGCGTGATGGCGTTGTTAGCTACCTCGGAGTACTTGCGCAAGCGCTTGGCCACAAACTTCCAGTTAAGGTAGGTGCCGATGCCAAGGCCGATGGCCGTCCACATGGCATCGGAGGCACCCACGAAGTAGGCAACGCCCGGAAGGCCCATAAGCAGCCAGCCAGACATGTCCGAAGCCTCGGCGGAGAGCGCCGTGAGCCATGGACCCAGCTTGCGTCCGCCCAGGAAGTATTCCTCGCTGGAGGAGTTGGAGCGCTTCGTGTAGATGAAGCCGACGAGGATGACCACTACAAAGTAGAGGAGCATCGCGGCAGCTACCCAGAAGTCGTTGGTAATCATAAAGAGTCCTGCACTTTCCCCTGATGCCCTTCGCCTTGAAAATCACAAGCCTTCGGGCAATCCTTTCTGCTGTCATAAGACGGAGGAATTATACTTTATTCCAGTGGAGTGACCCCGTAAATCTGCGCGCTCCCGACTGATTTTAGGTGAAAGGAACCGAAAGCCATGCCCCGCGTCGCCGATATGACCTCTGAAGAACTGAGCCGAGAGCTTGACGCGCTCAAGGCCGAGCATTCCTCCTTCGTCGCTAAGGGCCTTGCGCTCAACATGGCGCGCGGCAAACCCGCCAGCGAGCAGCTTGACCTGAGCATGCCGCTGCTCGACATCCTGGGGGCCAATTCGGACTGGCGCGCCGAAGACGGCACCGACTGCCGTAATTACGGCGTGCTCGACGGCATTCCCGAGGCTAAGCGGCTCATGGCCAGCATGCTGGACGACGACCCGGAAAACGTGATCGTGTTCGGAAGCTCGAGCCTCACCGCCATGTACGACACCGTCGCGCGCTGCTTTGACTTCGGAACGGTTGGCGGCCACGCCTGGCGCGAGGAGCGCAGCTTGAAATGGCTGTGCCCGGCACCCGGCTACGACAGGCATTTCGCCATCACCGAAGCCTTCGGCTTCGAGATGATCCCCGTACCCATGAACGAGTATGGCCCCGACATGGATCTCGTCGAACGCTTGGTTGCCGAAGACGAGAACGTCAAGGGCATCTGGTGCGTGCCGAAGTACTCGAACCCTGGAGGCGTAACGTATTCCGATGACGTGGTGCGCCGCCTGGCGGAAATGGAATGCGCGGCGCCCGACTTCCGCATCGTGTGGGACAACGCCTACTGCGTGCATCATTTATATGATGAGGTTGAGAATCAGGACGTACTGCTCGACATCGCCGATGCATGCGTAGAGGCAGGCAATCCCGACCGCTACTTCAAATTCGCGTCGACATCGAAGATCACGCTTCCCGGCGCGGGCGTTGCCGCCATGGCCGCCAGCCCCGACAACATCGCGCTCATCAAGAAGCAGATGGGCGCGCAGGTGATCGGCTACGACAAGCTCAACCAACTGCGCCACGTTCGATTCCTGAAGGATGCCGAGGGCATTGCCGCCCACATGAGCGCACATGCCGCCATCATTCGCCCGAAGTTCGAGTTGGTGCTCGCCAAGCTCGAGGAGGCGCTCGGCACCGAGGGCATCGCGCGCTGGACAACTCCGCGCGGTGGATATTTCGTCTCCTTCGACGCTTCCGAAGGCTGTGCGAGGCGCATCGTAGAGCTTGCGCGCGAGGCTGGCGTCATTATGACCGGCGCGGGCGCTACCTGGCCGTACGGACGAGACCCCTTCGACTCGAACATCCGAATCGCCCCTACCCTGCCCCCTCTCGAGGAGCTTTCCCAAGCCATGGACGTCTTCTGCTGCTGCGTGAAGCTAGCCACCGTGGAGAAACTGCTGGCACAATAGTCTCCGGGCCGCCGAGCGACAGGGTCGCCAAAGCTCATCCGAAAACACACGACCTGTCACGAGCAAACGGCTATTTGCGGGGTGGTTTATCCGAAAACGCACGACCTGTCATGGACAAATCGGCATTTTCAGCCATTTCCATCCGAGAATGCACGACTTGTCATGACAACTCGTGCATTCTCGGATAAAGAGAGCCGAAAAGCCCCCTTCAGCGTGACAAGTCGTGCGTTTTCGGATGGGACCCCGAGCCGGGCTCCCTGGCCCATCATGCTCAGTGGGACACCGAGCCGGGCTGGGTGGCCCACTAAACGAAGGGGGCCGAGTTGGCCCCCTTCTTGCTTGCGGATATGCCTCGACGCTTGCTACTTGCCCAAATCGGGATGAAGCAGCGAGGGCGCGGCGCCCAGGAGCAGGCGGGTGTACTCGTCCTTGGGGTTGTTGAACACCTCTTCGGCCGTGCCTTCCTCAACCGCCAAACCGCCGTTCATGACGATGATGCGGTCGGAAATGTAGCGCACCGTCTGGATATCATGGCTGATGAACACCATGGCCAGGTTGAGCTCCTTCTTCAGGTCCATGAGCAGGTTCAGGATCTGCGCGCGAACGGAAACGTCAAGCGCGGAAGTGGGCTCGTCAGCGATGATAGCGTCGGGCTTGAGCGCAAGTGCGCGTGCGATGGCAACGCGCTGACGCTGGCCGCCGGACATCTGGCCGGGCAGCGCATCGAGCACCGACTCGGGCAAGCCGACCATCTCGATGAGCTCGTTGACGCGCTGGTTGCGATAGGCTTCGTCGCCCACCTTGTGCACGATCATGGGGTCCATCAGCTGGTCGCGCACGCTCATGCGCGCATTCAGCGCCGTTGCCGGATCCTGGAACACCACCGAAATGACGCGGCCGATAGTGCGGCGGTCGGCGGCGGTGCGATTGGTGACGTCCTTGCCCTTGAAGAACACGCGGCCTTCCGTGGGCTTCTGCAAACCGCACATGACGTTTGCGGTGGTGGACTTGCCGCAACCCGACTCGCCTACGATGCCGATGGTCTCGCCGGGCATGAGCTTCAGGGTAAGCCCGCGCACCGCGTGCACCTTGTTAGGATGCAGAAGCGAGCCCGTACGGGTCTTGAAGGTCACCTTGACGTCGTCGAGGAAGATGATGGGCGTGGGCTCCTCGGAGGCGGCCTGAACGTCGGCCGCGTTGGTTACGATCTCGCTCATACCAGAGCACCTCCCGGAACGTAAGGCTTGATGCCGAGGCGCTCCAGCTCGCTGTCAGGCAGCTCGGCGTAGTAGTGGTCGGTATTGGCAAGGCGCTTGAGCTTCGGACGAAGATCCGAAACCTTGTCGGGATGGCTCGAACGCGGGGTAAAGCGGTCGCCCACCGGGAAGTCCTTGGGGCTGGGAACCGAGCCAGGCACCTGGTGCAGGCGGTCGCCGCCAGCCTCGATGGAAAGCACCGAGCCCAGCAGACCGCGCGTGTACTCGTGGATGGGGTTGGTGAGGATCTCGGTCACCGGACCCTGCTCGACAACCTGGCCGGCGTACATGACGGTGATGGAGTTGGAAACCTCGGCCACAAGCGCGAGGTCGTGGCTCACGAAGACCATGGCGAAGCCCAGCTCGGCCTGCAGCTTGTTCAGAAGGTCGATGACCTGCTTCTGCACGGTAACGTCAAGGGCGGTGGTGGGCTCGTCGGCAATGATGACCTTCGGGTCGCGCGTAAGCGCCATGGCGATGAGGACGCGCTGGCGCTGGCCACCGGAAAGCTCGTGCGGATAGGAGTCGAGCGTACGCACCGGGTCGAGGCCTACGAGCTCGAGCAGCTCCTCGGCGCTGCGCGTGCCACCGCGGTCGGTGAGCTGCTTCATCTGCGCCTTGATGAGCATGGACGGGTTCAGCGAGGAAAGCGCGTCCTGGTAGATCATGGCGATCTCCTTGCCGCGCAGCTCGTTGATCTGCTTATCGTTCATGGCAAGCAGGTTCTGCCCGTCGTAGAGGATCTCACCGGAGATCTTAGCCTTCGGGTCAAGCAGGCCCATGATGGCCAGCGAGGTGATGGACTTGCCGCAGCCCGACTCGCCCACCAGGCCCATGGTCTGATGCGGGCGCACCACGAAGCTCACGTGATCGACCACGTTCACGTCGCCATGACGCGGGAACTTGATGCACAGGTCCTTAACCTCGAGGATGGGGGGCACATCGGTGTGCGCCTTGAAGCGGTCGGTTCGAAGGTTCTCCATCTCCTTCAGGCGAGCGAGGCGCTTCTCGAGCATCTCGGCCTGAGCGGCGTAGGCAAGCTTCGGATCGGCGACCATGCGGTCAGCCTCGCGGCTGCCAGCCAGCTTGTCGTCACCGGCGGCAATGGGCGCCTTCGGCGCAGCAGCCAAGGCGTCGGTCATGCTCTCGGAGAAGACGTTGAGGCACAGAACCGTGATCATGATGGCCAAGCCCGGGAACAGCGCCTGCCACCAACGGCCAGCCAGAACGCCGCCGCGCGCGTCGGCAAGGATGTTGCCCCACGTGGGAGTGGGCTCGGGGATGCCGGCGGCGATGAACGAAAGCGATGCCTCGAAGACGATGGCATCAGCCACCAAGACGATGGTAAACACCATGACCGGGGCGATGCAGTTGCGCACCACATGCTTCCACAGAATCCACGGAGCGCGCGCACCCGACACCATGACGGCGCGCACGTAGTCCTGCCCGTACTCGGACATGACGTTCGCGCGAACGATGCGGGCGATCTGCGGAATGTAAAGGAAGCCGATGGCGAAGATAAGCGAGGGCAGCGTGTTACCGAACACGACGACGAAGGTGGCGGCAAGGGCGATGCCCGGGAAGGACATGATGATGTCCAGGATGCGCATGATCACTTCAGAAACCCACTTGCGTGAGACTGCGGCCAAAGCGCCGATGATCGAGCCGAACACGAGGGCAAACGCCGTCGCACCCAGGCCGATGACAAGCGAGTAACGCGCGCCGTACATCATGCGCGAGAGAATGTCGCGGCCCTTGTCGTCGGTACCGAACAAAAACTCGCTGCTCGGAGCCTGACGCGCCGTGAAGATCTCAAGCGGATTGTACGGTGCAAGCTGATTTGCGAATATGGCGATGAGTGCGATGAGGACGAGCACCACAAACGAGATGCGGGCGCCCAGGCTCATGGCCTTCCAGCGACGGAAGCGCACCTTGCCGGCGTTTTCCTCCATCTTCTGGGTGAGATTACCACGAAGTTTAACCATAGCGCTACACCGTCCTGATTCGCGGATCGATCAGGATATAGAGCATATCCACGATGATGTTGATAAGGATGAACGTGATGGCCACGACCAAGACGACGCCCTGCACCAGCATGACGTAGTTGCTCTGGATGGCGTTGATGATGGTCATGCCCATGCCAGGCAGACCGAAGATGACCTCGATGACAACCGCGCCGCCGATAAGGTAGCCGATGCGCAGGCCAAGAACGGTGACCGGCGTGATGAGCGCGTTGCGCAGCACGTTGCGAGCGACGACCGTTCCGTAGGGAATGCCGAAGCCGCGGGCGGTGCGCACGTAGTCTTTGTCAAGCTCCTCGACCATGGCCGTGCGGATGACGCGCGTCAGCTGTCCGATGACGGGAATGCCCAGTGCCGTAGCCGGCAGCGCCATTCGCTTCAGCCAACCCACTGGGTCTTCGAATAGCGGCGGAAGCGATCCCGAGGCGGGAAGTACCTGCAAGGTGAAGGAGAACAGAAGAATGAACAGAACCGCCAGCCAAAACGACGGCGTCGCGATGCAGGCGATCGAGAACACGCGGATGATCTGATCAGGCCACTTGTCGCGGTACAGCGCCGAGATGACGCCCAAAACAACCGCGAACACCACCGCGATGATAAGGCCCATGAACGTAAGCTGCAGCGTTACGGGAAGCGCCTTGGCAATCTGCTCGCCAACAGACGCGCTGGCGGCACCATAGGTGCCCAGGTCTCCCTGAACCAAACCCAGCATGAATCGGCCGTACTGCACGAGAAGCGGGTCGTTCAACCCGTGTTCTTCGCGATAGGCCTCGGCCTGAGCGGCCGTTGCGTTTTCTCCCAAAACCGAATAGGCCGGGTCGATGGGAGAAAGAGACATGAGGAAGAACACCAGGATGGTAACGCCGACGATCATGATAGGCAGCGCCACAAGGCGGCGGCCAACCAGTCGCAAGAGATTGTTCACCATGCCCTCCTTTCCGCTTGTGGGACTCATCCCCTCCTGAACAAGTTCCGGTTGCGCACCTTTCGCGCCGCTTCGGTTCCCCCTAGAACTGCGCGCGCAACCCGCCCATTGCTGGGCGTTTTAGACGTCTGGGCAGAAGGCGGACCCGATTTTCGCCCGCTGCCAAACGCGAAGGAAACCCGCCGAGCAAAAAACGGCGGGTTTCCCTCAAAGGCCTAAGCGGTATTCAGCTCAAGCCATTTCACGGCTATCTTAAGCACGATGCGCTATGCGATGGGCGTGGCACCCAGGACAACGGTGGTGTTGGTTCCGATGGGCACGAAGTTCTCGACGAGGTCGGGGCGATAGCCCGTGGACTGCATGCAGTGGAACAGCGCGTACAGCGGCACTTCCTCGGCCAGCATGTCGTAGCACTGGTTCCAGAGGCCCTGCTGCTCGGCACCAGTTGCCTGGCGAGCAGCCTGGAGCAGGCCCTGGAACTCTTCCCACTTGCCGTCGCCGGCATGCTTCCAGCAGGAGCGGCCCTGGGTCCACACGTTGTCGGCGTACCACCAGCTCATCCAGAGGTCGGGGTCGTTGCCGAAGCAGCCCGGGTCACCGGGGGTCAGCATGAAGTCGTAGGGCAGCTCGGCGTCGGACTCGGCCAGGGAAGCCCAGTCGATGGCCTCCTCGCGGATGGTCACGTTCAGGCCAATGGCGTCGAGGTCGTTCTTGATCTGGGCAGACAGATCGGCAACCCAGTTGTTGTTGCAGTACATCTCGACTGCGAAGCCCTCGGCAACGCCGGCCTCCTTGAGCAGGCCCTTGGCCTTCTCGGGGTCATAGGTGTAGACCGTGGCGGCCTTGTTGTAGTTCGGATGACCCTCATACAGGAAGCTGGTAAGCGGAGTGGCATAGCCGTCCATCTGGTTGGCAATGAGCTTCTCAACGTCGATGGCATAGAAGAACGCCTGGCGGACGCGCTTGTCGTTGAAGGGAGCCTTCTTGCAGTTGAACATGAAGAAGGGCTGCTTGAAGCCCTGGACGTACTCAACCGCGGCGCCAGCGTTGGTGAGCTGGGCGGCGTTGGCAGCCGGGATCTCGTCAGCGATCTGGACGGAACCCTCCTGCAGGGCGGTCACGCGAGCGATGGCGTCGCTCTTCATGGGCAGCCAGTTCATGGCGTCGGCCGTGGCCGGGGTCTCGCCAGCATAGTTGGCGTTCGGGACGAACTCGATGAGGCCGCCGTCGTCGCCGTTGATGGTCTTGTAAGCCCAGGGGCCGGAGCCGATCGGCATGGTGGCCAGGTTGGCCTGCTCGGCAGCCGGGAAGATCTTGACCAGGGCGAGGCGACCCTTCAGGCCGGACTCATAGGGGTACTTCAGGTTGAAGATGACCTTGCCCTCGCCAGCCTCGACGGAGTCGATGAAGGAAAGGAACGGGCTGCAGGTGCCGGCGGTCTCGGGGCTCATGTTGACGTTGAAAGCGTTGATGACGTCGTCAACGGTGACATCGGCGCCGTTGGAGAACTTGGCGCCAGCGCGCAGGGCAACCTCGTACTGGGTCTCGGAGACCTTGACGGGCTCGCCGTCGGCAAGGCCGGGATAGACGGAGTAGTCGGTGAGGTCGAGGTTGTACAGGCCGTCGAACACGTGGAACGTAGCGGCCATCATGAGGGCCGAGCCACCGTTCAGGTCGATGGGGCTGTAGCTGGTGGAGCTGTAGGCGCGGGCCACGCTCAGAAGCGTAGGCTCAGCTGCACCCTCGCCGCCTTCGCCAGCCGGCTCATCCTCGCCGCCACCGCCGCAGCCGGAAAGGGCCAGGGCCGCCAGGGCGCCAGTCGCTGCCGTACCCGCAAGGAAGCCTCGACGGGTCATGGAATTCTTCTTCATATTTCCCTCCAACTAGGTTGCCGCGAGGCCGTTGCCTCGCGGGCGCGCGCGCACTTACACATCCGCTGCGCGCACGTCCTCTTATTATGTTGCAACACGCGCCGAAAATAAAGTGTTTCATGCAAGTTAAAAGTTAACTAAAGCTAATTTTAAGAACAGGAGCCAGCTGAAGGTGGGACGCGGAGCCCGGCTCAGCGTCCCGCTTTCTGGGACA
>JAFSHA010000115.1 GCA_017440565.1 Eggerthellaceae bacterium
AGCCGTCGCCCTCGGTCCCCAGCACCAAGGCAAGCTTCTCGCAAGCCGCAAGGCGCTCGTCGCGCAGCGAAACGGAATCGTCGGAAAGCGCCAGCGCCGCCACCGTGAAACCAGCGGCCCGCAGCGCCTCGATGCCAGCCGGCACCCAGCCGCCTTCGTCTCCAATGCGCGTCCACGGCACCTGAAACACCGTACCCATCGACACGCGCGAGGCGCGTCGATACAGAGGGTCGTGGCAAGACGGCGTGACCAGCACCGCATCAACGCCCAACGCAGCTGCCGAGCGGAAGATGGCGCCGATGTTGGTGTAGTTCGTCACGTCCTCGAGCACCGCCACCCGCTGCGCACCTGCAAGGATGCCCTCCAAGGAAGGCAGCGGCGGACGATGAAACGCCGCCAAAGGCCCACGCGTGGTTTGGTACCCCGTCACGGCGCGCATCTGCTCGCGCGTAGCCGCGAATACCGGAACCGAGGCATCCCCCGCCAGCACGCGCTCGATCAAGTCTTGACTCTGCGCAAGCCAGCATTCCTCAACAAGCAGGCAAAACACCTGGTATCCCGCGTCAAGCGCCCGCTCTATCACGTTGCGCGACTCGGCGATGAACAGCCCGTGCGCCAGACGATTGGGATCGGCCTGCGCATCGAGCGCAAGCGCAAGGCCCACCATCTGCCGAGCATCCCTCAGCTCGGCATCGGTCATCTCGGAAAACACGGAAAGCCGCGCATCACGCACGTCCTCGACAGCTATCAGCGGCATGAGAGCGACCCCCTATTCCGCGAACAAGGGCGTCGAAAGGTAGCGATCGCCGATGTCGGGCAGCAGGACCACGACGGTCTTGCCCGCATATTCGGGCCGCTTCGCCACCTCGATGGCCGCATGCAGCGCCGCGCCCGACGAAATGCCCACCAGGTAGCCCTCGCGCGCGCCCATGAGTCGCGCAGCGGCAAAAGCCTGCTCGTCGGTGACGGGCATCACTTCGTCGAACACTTCCGCATCGAGCACCTCGGGTACGAAACCCGCGCCGATACCCTGCAGGCCGTGTGCGCCCGCTGCGCCACCGGAAAGCACCGCCGAGGTGGCCGGCTCGACCGCCACCACCTTGACGTCGGGCTTGCGCGCCTTCAGATACTGCCCCGTGCCCGTAATGGTTCCGCCCGTTCCCACGCCCGCAACCAGCACGTCCACTTCGCCATCGGTATCCTCGAAAATCTCAGGGCCCGTGGTCTCGCGATGCGCCTTGGGGTTGGCGGGGTTGGTAAACTGCCCTGCAACGAAGGCACCCGGAATGCTTTCGGCCAGTTCATCGGCCTTTTCTATGGCACCCGCCATGCCCTTTGCACCCTCGGTGAGAACCACCTCGGCTCCGTAGGCGCGCATGAGCATCTGCCGCTCCACCGACATGGTATCAGGCATGGTGATGATAAGCCGGTACCCTCGTGCCGCAGCTACCGCAGCCAGGCCGATGCCGGTGTTTCCCGAAGTCGGCTCGATGATCACCGCATCCGGCCCCAGCTTGCCCTTCGCCTCGGCATCCTCGATCATGGCCAGCGCCACGCGATCCTTCACCGAACCGGCCGGGTTGAATCCCTCCAGCTTTGCCACGAGACGCGCCTTAAGGCCAAGCGTCTTCTCGATGTTGCCAAGCTCAAGCAGCGGGGTGCGACCGATCAGCTGATCAACCGACGTGTAAATGGCAGCCATGGCACCTTCCTTTCCTCATACGACAACGTAATTCTACTGCAAAGACATGCGCCCTACGCGCTGCAAGCCTCCCTCGCAAGCCAATCGAAACCCTCGGCAGGTTCCACCACGCGCACCCATTCCCCGCCTGCTACACTAGGCGTCCTTGCCAATGCACGGCCTAAACGGCTTTGCATGCGGGGCAAAGCCGTCGAAAGGCCTGTAAGCTTGGAAATCTTCGTTGCCATGGCGCTTGGCATCGTGCTGGGCGCAACCATATTCCCCGAGAGTCTGAAGGGCGTGAACTCCGCGCTCACGCTCGCGAGCACCGGCCTGCTCATCTTCTGCATGGGCGCCGACCTCGGCGCGCGCGAGGAGCTTCTGGGGCAACTTGCCAACGTCGGATTCTCCAGCATCGTGCTGTGCGTCGCACCCGTTGCGGCATCGACGCTGCTGGTGTACGTCCTCACCAGCGTATTCATGAAGGACATCGTGACCCGGCATGCACGTGAGCGCGCCGCACGCCAAGAGGCACCGACGCAAAAGGGAAAGCCCGGCGATTCCGCGAATTCTCCGGAACCCGCCTCCGACCAGCAAGTTTCCTCAGGCGCCAGCTCGGAGGCCGCCATGATAGCCATCGCAGTGGGCTCGCTTGCCGCAGGCGTGGCTTATGGCCTCTCGCCGCTTAACCTCACCCCCATCGCCACCTTGGTAGCCCACTCCGATTTCGTGCTGTACGCGCTCATGTTCTTCGTCGGCATAAGCGTCGGCAGCGCCAAGGGCCTCGTCGGAAAGATTCGTGAATACGGCATGCGCTTGCTTGTCGTGCCGGCAGGCATTATCGTCGGGTCGTTCGTAGCCGGCCTTGCCTGCGCGCCTTTGTGCGATATGTCGCTCGGGCAAGGCGCCGCCATCGCCTCGGGCATGGGCTGGTACAGTCTAGTAGGCGTGGTGTTGGCCGACCTCGCAGGACCGCAAATCGGCAGCATCGCGTTCCTGGCGAACCTCGGACGCGAACTGCTCTCGTTCCTCATCATTCCTTGGATCGCGCGCCACCTCAACTACCCCACGTGCCTGGCCCCCGCCGGCGCCACCAGCGAGGACACCACACTTCCCATGATTATTCGCTGCACCAACGAGGAAACGGTGGTGCTCGGCGTTATCAACGGTATCGTATGCTCCGCCGCAGCACCCATCCTCGTGGGCATCTGCGCCCAGTTCATGTAAGCGAAAAACACCCGTAAACACAAAAGGGCCTAGGGATTGCAAAGCCCAAGCGCCTTGCAATCCCTAGGCCCCGTCGCAAGCTTTTACAGCATATGGGCGCGCAGCTCCTCGGGCGAAAGCGGCGAGAGCATGGCCGGCGCGATGTCGAAAATGGTCTTGCAGCCCGTCTGGCCCGCCTGGGCCATGCGGTACGCCGCGCGGGCACACGCCGCAAGCACGCTTCCGGTGAACTCGGGGTTGGAATCAAGATCGAGCTTGAACTCGATAACATGCTTGTTCTGGCCCTCAAGCCCCGTAGCGCCCGTGCGGATAACCGAGCCGCCATGCGGCAGGCCGGCATGGTCGCGCGCAAGCTCCTCGGCCGAAACGAACGTCACCGTGGTGTCGTAGTCGGCGAAGTAGTTGGGCATCTCGACAATAGCGCGCTCGATAGCCGCCGCATCGGCGCCCTCCTCGATGGCGACGAAGCACTCGCGCGTATGCTTCTGACGCGTGGTCAGGCTGGGGTTTTCGCCCGCACGCACAGCTTCAAGCGCCTCAGGCACCGGAACCGTGTACTGACGTGCATCCACGACGCCGGGAATACGGCGAATGGCATCGCTGTGACCCTGGGAAACGCCCCTGCCCCAGAAGGTGTAGTCGGCGCCCTGCGGCAAGATGGCGTTCGCGTACACGCGCGCCACCGAGAACATGCCCGGGTCCCAGCCCACCGAGATGACGGCCACCTTGCCCGCCTCTCGCGCTGCCGCATCCACGTTGGCGAAATGCTCGGGAATGCGCGCATGCGTGTCGAAAGAATCCACCACGTTGAACAGCTTCGCGTAAGCCGGCGTCTGCTCGGGCAGATCGGTTGCGCTGCCGCCGCCCAAAACCAGCACGTCAATCTTGTCCACGAAGTCGGGCAGCTCATCGACATGGCGGCTCTCCACACCCGTAAGCGTAACCACCGAAGCGGGATCACGGCGCGTAAACACAGCCACAAGTTCCATGTCGTCGTTGGCGCGGCAAGCCAGCTCAACGCCGCGGCCAAGGTTTCCGTAGCCCAAAATACCAATTCGAATGTTCGCCATGTCAACTCCCTGCTGTCCGTCAATAACTCTCAAGCATTATCCCCGAGAAGCTTTTATGCAACCCGAATCTTAACGCCTTCGTAACCCGTCGCCGCCTCCCACGCGGCTGGACGGCGCGCGTCCCTTAGCCGCGGCCTTTGCCAACGGCTAGGAAAACCTGCGCCGTCAGCTCTCCTTGGAAGGCTTTCCGCCGGAAAGCTCGCTGAATGCGGCACCCCCGATAATGCAGGCAGCGCCGAGGATCTGCAGGGGCAGCATGCGCTCGCCCAGCAAAACCGCGCTGAACACCACGGCCGAAAGCGGCTCGGCGTACCCCGCCACAGCCACCGTCTGCGCGCGCAGCTTGTCAAGCGAGCTGAAATACCAGTAGCAGCCCACGCCCGTGTTCAGCAGGCCCAAAACCAGTATGTAGGGCCACGCGCCCGCAGGCACGCGCACGTCAAGCCCGCAGGTCAAACCCACGAACGCGGTCACCACCGCCAGCGCCACCACCAGCTGGATCATCGAATTCTCAAAGCCGTCGGCGCCACCGGCAAGCTTGTTGAAGCACACCATGGCGGCATACGTCACCGCCGCGCCAATGCCGCACAGGATACCCCACACGTCGGCGCCCTCCTGCAAGGCCAAGCCGTTGACCAGCACCAACCCCGCAAACACCACCGCAAACCCCACCAGCTTGCTCACCGTGATGCGTTCGCCGAACAGCGCCGGCGAAAGCGCCATCACCAAGACGGGCCCGCAGTAGTACAGAAGCGTCCCCAGGCTCACGCCGATACGCTGGTAGGCTTCGTACACGAACAGCCAGCCTCCCGCCATGGCCACGCCGGAAAGCACGAGAAAGGCGAATTGCCGCCTGTTGGCAAGGCACGTCAGCTTGCGGCGCGTGAGCACGAAAATGCCCACGAGCAAAGCCGAGCCCAAAAGCGTGCGGAACCACACGATCTCTTGGCTGGAAAGCGCGATATGCGCCGCGACGATACCGTTCGTTCCGAACAGCAGCAGCGAGGCAAGGTATTTCAGGAAGGCTTTGCTCATGCGAAGAAGTATCGCACAGGCACCGCGCATCGTACGCGAGGCACCTGCAATCGGCTTGACGCCAACGCAGCTAGCGAACGGCCTCCAGAACGCCCGCAAGCGAACGAATGGTCTCGAAACCGCAACCGACATGCCTGCCATGGCGATCCACGATAAGAGGGCGTATGCCCACCAGCGCCGCCGCGCCATCCGCCTCCGGCAAATCCCCCACGTGAACGGCATGACGGGCCTTAACGCCCATCTCGTCCAGCGCGACTTCGAAGATGGCCTTGTGCGGCTTCCTGCAGCCTCTCGATGCAGAGGGAATCACCACGTCGAAGTACTTCTTCAAGCCAAGGCCCTCGATCAGGTTCGGCAAGCTTGCATCCCAATTGGATATGATGCCCAGCCGATAGCCTTCGCCGGCAAGGGCCTCCAAAGCCCCGACAACCTCAGGGTACAAGCTCCAACTTTCGGCAAGAAGATAGCGGTCGTACATGGCATCGCTGATTCCCGCGGAGTCATCGCCTAAGCCCATGCGCTCACTGAGCAGCGTGTACATGTCCTTCCAAATTTGAACCGAGCTTTCGTGCGCGCACCAGAAATCCCCGTTCCGCTCGTATTCGCGGTCGTAGAGGGCGTCCACCTCGGGCATGAAGGAGTCCACGCGCGCCGGGTCAAACGCGTGTCCCCGCTCGCGCGCTACGATCTTAAACATCTCTGCCACCGAGGGGTCCGGGTATATGAGCGTAGATCCCACATCGAAAAAAATCGCCCGCACATCTTGCATGGATGCAACCTCCGTCGCCTTCGCCCAGACGGCGCGCGCAGCCCGCGCGCAACCGCCCGTCTCATCTTGAACTATCAGCATGGTAATGCATTGCCGCAACCCTGGACGCAGCCCGCCCCGCCAAACGGCAAACGCGACTGCCCCGCCGAAGCACCTGGCGCGCCTCAAATAAGGGATGCTCAAACGCTGAAAAGGACGTAAAATCGCAGCAGACGTTGCGAAGCGCACGGCCCGGGCAAACCCGTAGGCGAAGCAACCGCGAAGGAGGCACCATGAGCAACCAGGCATGCGAGATTGGCAATCCCGCCATCGACGAGGAATTCCAGACCCTCTATGACGAAATGCAGACCGACAAGTACTGGATCCGCTTCTTCGTGCGCCCGTGCTGCCCCGCCCCTTCGCTTGAGGGCGCTTACGAAAAGCTCGACAAGCTGAAGGACGAGGTGTACGCACACGAAGGGTTCTCCGACGAGCAGAAAGCGCTGCTTGCCGAATCTATCGAGTCGCGTAAGGAATGGTACGGCCGCTCGGGCCTCTGCCGCAAGCGCGATTAAAAGGCCGCATCGATACGCAAGGGCCGCACAGGCTGCACGGCCGCAAGGACCCGCACGCCCCTCTTTTCCGCATTCTTCCCCAGGCGGTTTGACTTTTCGCGCACTATGCACTAACGTATGAACAGTTGTTCATACGTTAGCAGATTGGGTTGCTCATGTCTGAAAACGATAGCTGCTGCGCGCACGAAAAGCTTGAACGCGAAGGCATGCCCGGCGAGGAAATGCTCTACGACCTCGCCGACCTGTTCAAGATCTTCGCAGACACCACGCGCATCAAGATCCTCTACGCCCTGATGGAGCAGGACCTTTGCGTCGCGCACATCGCCGAGACGGTAGGCGCCACGCAAAGCGCCGTCAGCCACCAGCTGCGCATCTTGAAGCAAGCGCGCCTCGTGCGCTTCCGCCGCGACGGCAAAAACGTCATCTACGCGCTGTCTGACGACCACGTGCACACCATCCTCGCCCAAGGCATGAGCCACCTTTGCGAATAACCCGACATCCGAAAGGACTTCCGCCATGAAGAAAGCCTTCAAATTGCAAGACCTCGGCTGCGCGAACTGCGCGGCCAAAATGGAAGCCGGCATCGCCAAGCTGCCCGGCGTCACGAACGCGACCGTCAGCTTCATGACCGAGCGCCTGGTCATCGAAGCCGACGAAGCCCGCTTCCCCGCCGTCATCGACGAGGCGCAGGCCATCATCTCCAAAATCGAACCCTACTGCACCATTAAGCGCTAAACCGCGCGGCGCGCCCGAAATCCCTCTCGGGCACCTTGCCTCCACAGGAGAACAAACCCCATGACCCCCAAGCAGAAGAAGAACCTCGCTCGCATCCTCGTAGCCCTCGCCCTGTTCGTCGGCGTGTTTGCCGCCTCGGAATCGGGCGCTCTGGCCACGGCAGGCGCGGCCGCCAGCATAAACCCGCTCTACGTCGAATTCGCGCTCTACCTCATTCCCTACCTCATCGCCGGCTACGATGTCATAGCCAACGCATTCCGCAACATCGGTCGCGGGCAGGTGTTCGACGAGGACTTCCTCATGACCATAGCCACCTTCGGCGCCTTCGCCCTCGTGTTCTTTCCTGAAAGCGAGCCGCACATGGCCGAGGGCGCGGCCGTCATGCTGTTCTTCCAAGTGGGCGAGTTCTTCCAAGACTATGCCGTCAACAAATCGCGGCAGTCCATCCGCGACATGATGGACATCGCACCCGAATTCGCCAACGTCATGCGCGATGGAGCGCTCGAGCAGGTCGATCCGTATGAGCACTCCCCCGGCGACGAGTTCATCGTCAAGCCCGGCGAGCGCATTCCACTCGACGGCGTGGTGACGGCCGGCTCTTCGCAAATCGACACGGCTGCGCTCACCGGCGAGTCGCTTCCCCGCCACGCAAGCGCAGGCAGCGCCGTCATCTCAGGCTGCGTAAGCCTCACCGGCACCCTCACCGTGCGCGCCACCAAGCCTTTCGAGGACTCAACCGTCAGCCGCATCCTCGAACTGGTGGAAAGCGCAGCCGACAAGAAGGCCCGCACCGAAAGCTTCATCACGCGGTTCGCGCGCTACTACACGCCAGCCGTCGTTGGCATCGCCGTGCTGCTGGCGCTGCTGCCGCCTCTTGCGCTTGGCCTTCCCTGGGCCGACTGGGTGCAGCGCGGGCTTATCTTCCTCGTGGTCTCGTGCCCGTGCGCGCTGGTCATCTCGGTGCCGCTCTCGTTCTTCGGCGGAATTGGCGGTGCCTCGCGTCAGGGCATCCTGGTGAAGGGCAGCAACTACCTCGAGGCCCTCGCGCAAGTTGACACCGTCGTCTTCGACAAAACGGGCACGCTTACCTCCGGCGTGTTCAAGGTGACAAGCACAACGCCCGCGAACGGTTTCTCGCGAAGCGAGGTGCTGCGCCTGGCCGCGCATGCCGAGGCCTTCTCCAACCACCCTGTTGCCCAAGCCGTTCGCAATGCCTACGCCAAGGAGGCGGCAAATGGGGCCAACGCCGCCGAAAGCAGCCAAAGCGAAAGCGACCGCGGCATCGACGCCGCCATGGTGCGAGAGGTTCGCGAACTCGGCGGCCTCGGCATCAGCGCCCGCGTCGGGGAAACGACGGTACTTGCCGGCAGCGCCGCGCTTATGGAAGGAAACGGCGTTGCCTTCCAGGCGCCTTCGCAGGCGGGAACCGTCGTTTACGTAGCTGTCGACGGCGTTTTCGCAGGTAGCATCATCGTAGCCGACGCCGTGAAGCCCGATACACGCGAAGCCATAATCGCTCTGCAGGAAGCGGGCGTGCGCAACACGGTCATGCTGACCGGCGACAAAGAATCGGTCGCCCGCACGGTGGCAGCCGAACTGGGAATTGCACAGGTGCGCGCCGAACTTCTCCCCCAGGACAAGGTTGCGCAGGTCGAAAGCTTGCTGGCAGCGCAGGCACCTGGCAGAAAGCTTGCCTTCGTAGGCGACGGCATCAACGACGCCCCCGTGCTCATGCGTTCCGACATCGGCATAGCCATGGGCGCCATCGGCTCCGACGCCGCCATCGAGGCGGCCGACGTGGTGCTCATGGATGACAAGCCGGCCAACATCGCCCGTGCCATTCGCATCGCGCGCAAGACCATGCGCATCGTCTGGCAAAACATCGTCTTCGCCCTCGGCGTGAAATTCGGCGTGCTGGCGCTGGCCGCCTTCGGCATGGCCAATCTCTGGCTGGCCGTGTTCGCCGACGTGGGCGTAGCCGTGCTCGCCATCATCAACGCCA
Source organism: Eggerthellaceae bacterium (assembly GCA_017440565.1). Classification (GTDB taxonomy): domain Bacteria; phylum Actinomycetota; class Coriobacteriia; order Coriobacteriales; family Eggerthellaceae; genus RGIG3135. The sequence continues at coordinate 9,074 of JAFSHA010000115.1, forward strand.
TGCGCGCCATGCGCGCCTAGCTGTCCTGCGAGGTAAAATCGGCCTTCCTGATCAGGCGATACCCCAAAAGCGCCACCGGGATGATGGCGAAGCTGAACACCGCACCAGCATCAAAGCCCGCAGAGGCACCGAAGAAGTCGACGAAAAAGCCGGCCATCGTAGGCCCAATGGCCGATCCGCACGAAAAGCCGGCGCCGATCCACGTGAGCGCCTCGGTGATACGGCTTTTCGGAACGCAGCGCTCGCACACGTTGTTCGTCGAGATGAAAAACGGCGCGTAGGTAAACGCGCCCAACACCGACACCATGAACAGGCCGAACACTCCGTCGATGAAGAACATGATGCCATAGCCGACGGCAAACAAGATAGCGGTGACCAACAGCAGCTTAGCTGGCGTGGCCTTAAAGCGCATGCCGCCGAACACAAAGCCCGCGGAAATGGACACAACGGCCGCGGCAACCAGGCAAACGCTTGCCGCCAGCGGCACGCCGAGCTCTTCGGTCAGGGCAACCGTCGTGGTGTCGAAAATGCCGAACGTAGCCCCCATGAGCAGCATGAGCACGAACAGCACGCGCACCGAAGGGTACAGCCCCAACACCGTCCGTTCGCCCTTCGCACGCTCCTGCCCCACGTTGGCCAAGCGCCAGCGCTCGTCGGGCTCGGTCGACCTGCTGCCCATCAGCATGACGGTGCCCGCCACATAGCAGCAACCGCCGAACAGCATGCCCGCAACCGGCACGATAGCCGCGCCGAGGCCGATGCACAGCGCAGGCCCAATCATGAAGGCCACGTCGTCCACCACGCCTTCGTACGAGAAGACCGTGCGCACCGCAGGAGGGTTTTGCCCCAGCCGCCCCGTCTCGATGAGGAACAGCCAGCGCGTTCGCGCCAAAGCCTGGGGAGACGGCGAAAAGCCCATGAGCACCGCGCACGGATAGCACAAGACGTTCGGCAGCCCGAAGTGGATGATAGCCAGCATGGCGAACAGCCCGCCCATGGCAAGCGCGGCCGCCCCGGGCACTACCGCCGACTGCCCCCGTTCGTCGATGCGCTTAGACACGCGTGGCGAAATGAGGAACAACGCAGCCGCCACCGTTGAGGAAACCGTCCCCGCGAACAGGGCCGAATGCCCCGCCAGCGTGATCATGGACACCACGCCCAGCGTGATCATGGGCATGTACAGGCGCATGAGCAGCGTCGCGAAGTCGAACGCGTACGCTTCCTTCGTCCTTATGATGCTTGCGTACGCGCGAAATCCCTGGCCATCTTGCGCCTCTTGGGGTTGCGCCTCCACTGTCTGCTCTGCCAATGCGTGCTCCTGATCTCATGCTCGTGTGTCAACGGGAAACCATAGCACGCCACAGCGCATACGGCGGAATTGATTTGAGAAGCGGCGTCTAGATTCGCAACGAAAGCGCTACATCCTCAGCAGAAGCTCGCGGGACACCACTTCGCCATGCTCGATGTACACGCGCGGAACGCGCTTGCTCACCATGCAGATGAGCTCGTAGGGAATGGTTCCGGCCATTTCCGCCATCACCTCGATGGGGTTTCGCGCACCGAAGACCTCGATCTCGTCCCCCACGTCAACGCCGGGCATGTCCGTCAAGTCGATCATGGCCATGTCCATGCAGATGCGCCCACGCACCGGCGCAAGCCCCTCCTTCGTCATGAGGCTGTAGCGGTTCGAAAGGCAGCGCATGAAGCCATCGGCGTAACCGTACGGGACCACGCCCATGCGCGTACGATGGTCGGTGGTGAACACGCCGCCGTAGCTCACGTGGGTGCCCGCGGCGTAGGTTTTCACGGTGCTTACCGTCGTCTTCATGGACATGACCGGCTTAAGCCCCAGCATGCGCGCGTGCTCGCCGCAACCGTAGAGCAAAAGGCCCGGACGCACCATGTCCATGTGCGTGTGCGGATACGCCGCCGTAGCGCCGGTGTTAGCGCAGTGGCGCAAGCTGAACTCGCGGCCGAGCTTTTCCTCAACCCCGTCGATGACCTGCGTGAACAGCTCGAACTGTCCCTGCGTGTACTGCTCGCTGGCAACGTCATGCTCGTCAGCCATGGCGAAATGCGTGAAAATGCCCTCGGCCTCAAGGCCCGGCAGGCTGCACGCGTGCACGATGCCCTCGACGCCGCCCTCGAAATGGTCGCCTTCGCACAGGTAGCCAAGGCGCGACATGCCGGTATCCACCTTGATGTGGATCTTGAGCACGCCGCCGCAGGCCACGGCCTCGGCGCTGTACTCCTCGGCCTTCGCCTCGCAGGTAACCGTCTGCGTGATGCCGTAGCGAATCAGGCGCTCGACCTGCTCTTTCGGCGTGTGGCTTAAGATGAGGATGGGCATGGAAATGCCGTTCACGCGCAGCTCCATGGCCTCGTCGATGCTGCTCACGGCCAGGTAGTCGGCGCCCAGTTCCTGCAGCTTCTCGGAAACCTGCACTGAACCGTGCCCGTACGCATCGGCTTTCACCACGCCGACGAACTTCACGCCAGGCCCGATGTGCTTGCGAATCTTCTCGTAGTTGTACGTCAAGGCGTCGAGGTCGATTTCGGCCCATGCTCTTCGCAACGTCGACTCCATACAACCTCCTTCGCACCCAAGCGTTTCATTTTCGTTAGAACAGCTACAGCATTGTACAACTTACGCAACCGCACATGCCCCTCACGTTTCTTGTCGGAAAGCTTCGCTTGGCCTATGGAAAACGCATGCAACCAAGAGGAGCGCAGAGTCGCCAGCCTCGCCTCCCGAAGATGCCGCACATTGCAAACAGGGGCCCGCCAGCTTATGCACTGGCGAGCCCCCTGAGCAAACACCCGATTCGTTCAGCCCCCTCTCGCACTTTCACATGCACAAATCGAAGGGGCATCTACCGCTTGCTTTAATTCTTCGTGACCACGTCGCGAATGTCGATGCCGTAATCGTCGAGGATCTTTGCGATACCGCCACGGGCGCTGTAGGACACCGATCCGCCAGGGTGACCGCAGGTACCCACAAAGTACAGATTCTCGATGTCGCCGTGGAACTCGTGGCCCTTGCCCGGAATGGGCCGGAAGTCGTACATCTGGGACTGCTGCAAACCAATATGGCCGATATCACCCTTACGGAACGCCGGATTCCACTGGGAGTACTCGTACGGGGTCTTACTCCACGTACCCTGGATATTGGCATCGGTAAGATTAGTGCAGCGGCTCTTGAAGAACTCCCACACGGCTTCCTTGCAAGCCTCGGCCTGCTCGGGATCCTGCCAGTTTTTGGAGTCGCCACGCAGATCCCAAGGTGCATAGCTGTAGAGATTGAGGACAGCGTGGCCTTCGGGCGCGCGAGACTTGTCGGCAATGGACGGAATGGTGATCAACGGGAGATTGGGCTTGAAACCGCCCAGCTTGTAGTCGCTGAACGTGCGCAGATAGTCCTTCTCGTTGGGAGCAAACTCGATGCAGAAGGTATTCTTGACACCCGGACCGGCCTTGAACTCAGGCTCGACGTCAAGGGCAAACACCTGATTGAGGGCCACGAAGTCGGCGTGACGGAGCAGCTTGACGTAGTGGGAGTCCTCTTCGGGGGCATCCTCGCCCAGGTAGTCGAAGACGTCCTTGACGCAGATGGTGGAAACGATGGCATTGTTGCAGCGGAACTCGTCGCCAGCCTTAGTGCGACAACCCTTGACCTCGCCACCTGCCACGAAAATGTCGTCGACAAACTGGTTGGTGAACAAGTCAACGCCCGCGTCCTCGGCTGCGCGGATGAGCGGCTTGATGAAGCCCTCGTTGGAGCCGCCCTTGGGGAACAGTGCGCCCGGGAACGCCGGATTGTGAATAGCGGTGGACAGCAACAGGATGGTCGAAGTGCCAGGCATGCGCGGGTCTATCATCATCTCGGTCGCCCAACGGGTAAGCGTGACGCGTAGCTGCTCGGACTCGAACCATTCCTCGACAATCTGCTGAGCAGAAGAGTTGAGAACGCGCAGGAACTCCATACCAGCTGCAGATTTAGACAACGCGTTGATCATGACTCCGTAGGGCGGAACGCCGCCACCGGTACCCATGGCGACCACGCCTGCCATCTCGCCGATGTACTTGTAGAACTTCTTGTAGGCTTCGGCATCCTTCTCGGAGTACTTGGCAATGTCATTGCAGAACTTATCGATGTCCTGACTGACAGTCAGGTAGCTGTCGTCCTCGAAGATAGAGCAAAACACCGAATCCATGCGGCAGTACTCCATGCCGTACTTGGAAAACAGGTCGAGCTCGTCCTTTGCGAAGACGGGCGACTTCGCAATGTTGAAATGGACGATGGCGCCAAGGTCGGCAGTGTAGCCCGGATGGAACTCAGCGGATCGAGTACCACCACCAAACTCGTCGTTGGCCTCGAGCAAAGCCACCTTAAAGCCCGCGCGCGCCAGATAGATGGAGCTGACGAGGCCGTTATGGCCACCGCCGAGCACGATGAAATCGTAGGTTCCTCCAGCCATTTTTCCTCCTATGTCTCTTTTCCTTCTCTATTATCTCGGGATCATCCCGGGATAGCCGCCGTTGCGCTGACCCCCTGTTACTGCGCTTGCTCCATCGCCTTCTTGGCTTTTTTGGCACGCCTAAGCGCCCCTGGTATCTGCATGGCGAACGAGAGCACCGAACCCATGGCGGCCTTGATGACCGGCCAGCCCTCGGCGATACCGTCAGCGGTGACAACCACGTCCATGCGCATGCTTCCAAGCGCCTTGCAATCCATCACCAGCTCGCCCTTTTCGTTCTTCTCGATCTTGAAGACCTCGACCATGGGGCTGCCGTCATCCATGATGGCCACGATAGCCGGCTTTTTCTGCTTCTTCGGTTTTGCCATGATCTGCTCCTTAATTAGCTAAAGGGTTTGTCTTTCGCAGTGTTTCTCTCCAAGCTTGAACGTAAGGATGACCCGGCCCGGTTTCACGCTGGATCTTCCTTCATGACCACGTTTTACCATCGGGAAAAACACCAGCCCAGACCCAGTGCCCCGCTTGTGTTCCCCTCGCATGACCCACTTTCCCGAAAGTGGGTCATGCGAGGGGAAACCTGTCCTGAACAGCGCTTGAAAGCGCCGCTTACTGCTCGATACAATGGCAGTATCTCCACTATCGGACCAGGGATGCGACCTGCACCTCAGGGACGCACCGCAGGGGAGTCTGCCAAAACGACGTGCTCCCCTAGCCGCACATTCAGCAAGAGAAGCGGGGGCACATGGCGCAGCAGGATAGCAGGGCGAAATTCGCCGCCGCATTCATCTCACTCGTCGAGGAGACGGGAAGAAGCAGCGTTAGCGTGGTCGACCTCACTCAGAAAGCCGGCTATTCACGCAAGACCTTCTACCGTTGCTTCGGAAACATCGACGACGTCGTCATATGGTATTGTCGCGACGCCATGAGGCGTATCGTGCTTGAGCAATTCCCCGATGCCATCCACGTCAAACCTCATCCGGACCTCAAAG
>JAFSHA010000116.1 GCA_017440565.1 Eggerthellaceae bacterium
TCCGCGCACAGGTGCGCGGACAATAACCTCCGTCCCCGTTGTCCCGCCTACTATGCAAAACGGCGGCTTCCCAAAGGAAGCCGCCGCCAATTCGCGATATATTCAGCCAAACCTTACAGCGCAGCCTCGGCAATGACCTCGAGGAACTGCTCGCGCGTCCAAGAGCCCTTGTCACCCTCGGCGCGGTCGCGCACGCTCACGGTTCCCTGCTCGACTTCCTTGTCGCCCATGACCAGCATGTACGGAACCTTCTGCGCCTGCGCCTTGGCGATCTTCACGCGCATGGGCTCGTTCTGCTCGTACACCTCGACGCGGCCGCCTGCCTTCTTGATCTCGGCGGCAAATTCGAACGCCGCGTCCTTGTGACGGTCGGCGATGGGGATGATGACCACCTGCATGGGCGAAAGCCACAGCGGCAACGCACCCGCATAGTGCTCGATGAGAATGCCCAAGAAGCGCTCGATCGAGCCGAAGATGGCACGATGCAGCATCCAAGGACGCTCCTCGGTGTTCTCCTCGGTACGATACGTGAGGCCGAAGCGCTCAGGCATGTTGAAGTCAACCTGAACGGTGGAGCACTGCCAGGTACGGCCGATGGCGTCCTTCACCTTGATGTCGATCTTCGGGCCGTAGAAGGCGCCGTCGCCCTCGTTGATCTCGTATGCCAGGTTGTGTCGGCGGCATGCCTCCATGAGGGCGTTCGTTGCGTGCTCCCACATGTCGTCGGTGCCGATGGACTTCTCGGGGCGCGTGGAGATCTCGGCCTCGTAGGCAAAGCCGAAGGTGCCCATGATGTGATCGACCAGGTCAAGAATGGCCACCACTTCGTCGACTACCTGATCGCGCGTGCAGAACACGTGCGCGTCGTCCTGCGTGAAGCCACGAGCGCGCAGCAGTCCGTGCACGACGCCGCTCATCTCATGACGGTACACCGTGCCGAACTCGAAGTAGCGCAGCGGCAGGTCGCGATAAGAATGCAGCTCGTTCTTGTACAGCATCACATGGCCGGGGCAGTTCATGGGCTTCACACCGTACTCGGACAGGCGCGGCTCCTCGGCGCTGCCCTCGTTAATGTTGAAGAAGTACATGTTGTCCTTGTAGAAGCCATAGTGGCCCGAGGTCTTCCACACGTCGGCGTTGTAGATGTGCGGGGTGATGACCTCTTCGTAGCCGCGGTCGTACAGATCGCGACGCAGCCACTCCTGCAGCGTGCGGATGATGCGAGCGCCCTTGGGAAGGTACATAGGCAGGCCGACGCCAGCCATGGGATCCATCATGTAGATGCCCAGCTCACGACCAAGCTTGCGATGGTCGCGCTTCTCGGCCTCCTCGAGGTTGTGCAGATAGGTTTCAAGATCCTTCTTGCTGAAGAACGCGGTGCCGTACACACGCGTGAGCATCTCGCGCTCGGAATCGCCCTTCCAGTAGGCACCGGCCACCTTGGTGAGCTTCACGGCGGGAATTTTGCCCGTAGAGGGCAGGTGGGGTCCGCGGCACAGGTCGGTGAAAGCGCCAATGGTGTAGGTGCTGATGGTTGCGTCTTCGGGAAGCTCGTTGATGAGCTCGACCTTAAAGGGCTGGTCAGCGAAAAGCTCAAGCGCCTGGGCGCGGGAAACCTCGGCGCGTACGAAGGGCTCTTCGGCGGCGATGATCTCGGCCATACGCGCTTCGATAGCATCGAAGTCCTCGGGGCTCAGGGCCTTTTCGCACTTGATGTCGTAGTAGAAGCCGTTCTCAATGGCGGGGCCCACGCCGAACTTCACGTCGCCGTACAGGTCCACCAGAGCGGCGGCCATAACATGCGCGGCGCTATGGCGCAGCACCTCGATGCCCTCGGGGCTCTTCGCGGTGATGATGGCCACGCTGTCGCCCTCCGCCACGGGAGCGGAAAGATCGACCGGCTGATCGTTGACGATGCCAGCCAAGGCGGCCTTGGCAAGGCCGGCGCCGATGGCGGCCGCCACGTCGGCCACGGTTGCGCCTTCGGCAACTTCCTTCACGGAACCGTCGGGCAGTACGATGTTCATAATTCATTCCTTTCCTATGCCGGGTGCACACAAAGCACCTGCATACGTTCCCGCCAAGGCTTTGAGTACCTTGGCGCCTCCTATCCATCAAAACGGAGCCGAAAGCACGGCTCCGCAATGATTGCAACTATTGAGCGGAAATCGAACGCGAGACGTCGGATTCCCGAGCCGAGCGCGCGAATGCGAGCATTCGGCCAATTGCGGCGCTTAAGCCTCGAGACGCGGGTTGTTCTCGCCTTCGAGGGCGGCGGCTGCATGCGAGCGCCTACGGGCAGCGCGGCGATCGGCTCCTGCGGGAGCCACGGGGGTGGCGCAGTAGGGGCAGACCGTCCATGCGGGGTCAAGCGCGCGGTCGCAGCGAGCGCACAGGTTCTTCAGCTGCGTGTGGCACTGCGGGCAGAGCACGTAATCGGCCTCGACGGGATATCCGCACTGAGCGCACTCGCCGTACTTGGCGAGCTGACGCTGTTTGAGGGCGATCTCGAGCTCCTGCTCGTTGCGATCCATCTGCATCAGCGGCGGGCGCATGATGCTGTAAACGATGGGGCCGAGCACCGGCACCAGGGAGATAATCACCCACAGGTACCAACGAGCGCCGCGCATATACGCATCGCGAACAACCCAGACGATGCACAGCACATACAAAACGACCAGAACGGCGAGGACCGCCATCACGGCCATCTTGACTTCGGGAGTCCAAAGCTGTGCGAGCAATTCAGTCATAAGACCATCCCTTCCAAGCGCGGCACGTACGTCGCGCGTCTGCGATTAGCTGCTTGCGCGCTGGCTCGTCAACGCACAAAACATGATTATAGCAAAA
>JAFSHA010000117.1 GCA_017440565.1 Eggerthellaceae bacterium
AAGCGACGAGGTGCCCTTCAGCGCCAGCACCTTCTACAGGCTGGTTGACACGGGCAAGGCCGGCAAGATCATCAAGCTCAGGCTGCGTCGGGCAGTGCGATACAGGCCGAGGAAGAAGAACGAGAACCGCACCCCAGGCACTGAACCTTGCAATCTGTAACGCAAAAACTATGCGCTTAGTCTCGCAACTCACGTGTCAATCAAGCTTCGGATGCGGGTCGATGCGGCGCGTTTGCGCGCACGGCGCGCCATTCCCGGAGAATCGAATAAGCGGATAGAATGCAGGCGGGCAACGCCACGATGCTCATACGGGTGAGGAAGAGCACGGGGAGCGTGACGAACACAGCAAGCCCCACCGCCTTGTTCCCGGCGGAATGAACGTGTTTAGGGTCGTAGCCCTTGCCGAGGCGAAGCACGAAGATCAGGGTTTTCGAGACCGCCAGGAGGGCGATCAGGGCAATAAGCCAGAGGGAAAGGTCGCATCTGGGCAAGAGAGAGCAGCAGCATGTAGCGGCGAAGGCTAAGTCGGAGACGCTATCGAGCCGGGCGCCGAACGCACTCTCTTCGTTGAGCTTTCTGGCAATTGGACCGTCGGCCATGTCGCTTGCGCCGCACCAGGCGTACAGAAGCCAAAAGGCTGGCTCGGCGGGACCGAAAGCAAGCATGGCTCCCGCCGCCGCCATTCTTGTGGCGGTGATAACGTTAGCGAGCATGCCCTATGACCCTCGTTCCTGGCATGAGAAGCAACTATTATCCTTCCGTGGGCTTATTTTCACCGTGGTCATGGCCATTTTCGAGAACTCGCCGATCCGCAGCATCTTTCTCCTTACTCTCGCTCTTCGGGCATCGTATTCCTTCCCGCTGCGGGAGGGTCAACGCCATTTTTGCTGAGATCGAGACGATTGGCTAGGCGAGCCCGGGCAAAGCAGAGAGCCACGTCGGAATCCAAAAACCTGCCCGGTTTCGGAAGTTTTTGGATTCCGACCCAAAAACTTTCCCTAGACAGGGTGTTTCCTACACTATGGAATAGCCGAGGGGGGTCGTGTTTGCCGTTACGCGGAGGTGCCGCTACTCGCTTTCGCCGTTTCGCGCAGCGTAGTCCATGAACGCTCTCATCCTGTTTTCGAACAGCTCCACCGGCAGCAGGGCGATGCCCATTTCGTCGCTGGCCACCACCAGGCGCTGGCCTCCCGAAAGAGAGAAGGCCTCTCGGGCCGCCTTCGGGATTACGATTTGCCCGCGTTCGTTGATGGTCACCACGCCCCAGACGTTTTTGCCCTTGGGCGCAGGCGGAAGCAGGCCGATTCCCTCAAGTTGCACGCTGCCGACCAGGCTGTCTATGGTGGTGCCGTACACTTCGGCAAGGCGCTGGCATTTCTCTATGTCGGGGATGGTGGCGCCGCTTTCCCATTTGCCGTATGCCTGTCGGGATATGCCGATGCGCTCAGCTAGCTCCTCCTGGGAATAGCCGTGCATGTTGCGCAGCAGCGCCAAATTGTCTTTCAGCATGGGGCGCTCCTTTCGGGATGTGCGGGACGTGGAATGCGAACGTTACAGGTCGATGCGCTCGAACTGGCGGCATGCGCGTTGCAGCGATATCCATGTTAGCGCAGCGTACGATAACGCGCCTGCCGTAAGAAGGCTCAGCTGAAGTCCCAGATGCTCTGTTCCGTACGCGTTCAGGGCGGCAAGCCCAGGGATATGATGAGCTGCCTCGGCGGCGAAAATCACCAGGAAGCATATGACGATAAAGCAGACGAACGGCTTTCCGAATTGATACGCAGTCTTGAAGAAACCTCCCACGAACACCAAGTTGAACAGGCCGAAGATAACCAGCGCCACGCCCAGGGCGAAGCCGTTCGCGTTCATGAGCACGTTGACCCGATAGACCTCAGCATCGCCGAGGGCGAACATGCGCACTAGCGTCGCTGCGACCATCACGCAGAAGCCGCATAACTCGATGGCGCAGGTGAAAAGGTATTTGCCCTTCACCACGTCCGCCTTCGCAATGGGCAGCAGCGCGGAGAATACCAGATCGTTCGCCTCGCGCGCATTCTGGAAGCTCTGGAAGATGCCCAGGGTTACGAAGAACGTGCCGCATAGTACGGGGTACCCTGGAAGAAGGAACATCGTGCCGAACGCAATGAAGCAGTACGAGAGGACGGATGCGCTCAGGCGCATCTCCTTGCTGAGGATGTCGCGCACGGTCTACTTCCTTTCCAGACGAAGAAACGTTTGCTCCAGCGTTTCTCCCTGCTGGGAGAAATCGCGAGTGAATGCCTCCATGGTTGTGGCGGACAGGATCTTTCCTTTCGAGATGTACACGATGTCGTCAGCGCAATTTTCGATGTCCGAGATGATGTGGGTGGAGAAAAACACCGAGACCCCGTCGTTTTTCAGCTCGCCGAACAGCCCCAGAAGCTCATCACGGGAGAACGGGTCGAGCGCGCTGGTGGGCTCGTCCAGAATGAGCACCTCAGCGTGATGGGACAGCGCCAGCATCAGGTTGCACTTCACTTTCATGCCCTCCGATAGCTCCAGCGGCGTTTTGCCTTCGTCCAAGCCGAACCAGTCCAGGTATCGCTTATAGGCCGTTTGGTCCCAGTTGTCGTAGAAGGGCCTGACGCTTTTCACGATGTCCCCGATCTTCTTGCGGGGATACCAGTTGACGGTGCCTGTGGAATAGCCGATTTTCTGCTTTGCGGCCGCCTCGTTTTCCAAAAGCGGTTTGCCGAAATAGCGAACTTCCCCTTTGTCGGGATGAACGAGGTTCAGCATGGATTTGATGGCGGTAGATTTCCCGGCACCGTTCCTGCCGATGAACCCGGTGATACGGCCCGCTTCCAAATTGAAAGAAGCATTCTCCAGGCTAAACCCGGGATATGCTTTCTTCAGGCCTTTTACTTCTACGATGCTCACAGCAACCTCCAAAAGTGCGATTGACGCATTTAGTGTAGGTTTCAGGTCTTTTGGAAACCACCAACTGCACCGAACGGAAATTGCTGATTTCTGTCATGTTTGGTTGCGGGGGATAAACGAAAGCGTAGGAACCAGCGCCGAAGCAAAGAAGGAACTAACCTACGTTGAATTTCGGGATGCAGGCGATCTGCATGGACTCTTTCTTGCAGACAAAATCAGAGAGATTTTGAAAGGAGAGAGAAAATGGGGCTGCAGCGCCGCGCGCTGGATACTCGTCCCCGATTGCGTTTCCCAGGCGATTTTCGACTACATCGCCGTCAGGGAGACGGCGAGTCGCGACCTCCCGCTGTTCGTGCGGCGCAAAGCCGGAGTCGCGGCTCCGATGACCCCAAAGCTCATCGGCGAGGCGGTTGACGAGGCGCTCAACGTGCTACGCATCGACTCGAGCGAGGCCATCCCCGGCGACTCCCAGCTCGCCGTCATAACGTACCTGAGCCGCCTCAAGCCTGACGACAGGCGCAAGCTCGCCTCCTACACATCCAACCTTTACTACGCCGAGATGAAGCTGTGAGGAACGAGCATGCATGGCCTTGACGACGAGCTCTACGAGGCGTTTCTCAGCGAGCAGGTGCTCGGAGGAGACGCGAGGCGCAATTACAGATACGCCATCGACATGTACTCGGCGTTTTTCGAGGGCAGGGGGATGTACTTCGAGGAGGTCACGCCGGGGGAGGTGGAAGCGTTTGCCAGGCTCCTCTGGCATGAGCACAGGAACTCGGTCGCGCAACACGTGTTCGGCATCGTAAGAAGGCTCCACGAGTGGGCTGCCGACAACGGCATAGCGCCAGACGTCGCACGAAGCGTGAAGCCCAGAAAGAAGCCGACGCCGTACAGCCGCATCGGAATAGGCGTCGAGCAGGCTGAGAGCATCCTCGCCGCAGCGGGTGCGGGTCGAGACGGGGCGATAGTGAACCTCATGGTCAGGTCTGCGCTAAAGACCGGTGACCTCGTCGGACCGGGGGTTCGCGACGTCATCCTGTCCCCCGATGGCGGGGAGGTCAGGACCAAGGACGGTACGAGGGTGCCCCTCACCGCAAAGTGCTCAAAGGTTCTTTCTGGCTATATGAATGGGATGGGGGCGGCCGCGGAGCATCCCGGCGAGCCTCTCTTCAGATCCCTCTCCACGAGAAGCTGGGGCCAGCCGCTGTCGCACCGCAGCATTCGCGAGGTGGTCAACGGGGTATGCCTGCGGGCCAGCATCCCTAAGGACGCAGGCGAGTACAACATCGGCAGCGCCGCACTGGACCTGGCGGTTGCCGAAGGCGAGCCGCTGGAGGTCATCCTATCCATAAGCGACCGCACATGGCAGTACCGAACGGCCGTTTCCAAGCGAAGGTCGGGAGGACCGCTCTGGCTCTAGCTGATGGGGAGCGGTGCCTCCCGGGCATTCTCGAAGAGTGAGCGCGGAAGCGCCCTCGGCGTTCTGCTAACGGCCCGCTACGCCCAGCCTTCGGGTGCGTCCATGCTGGCGTGGCAGTCCGCGCAGTACATGACGGACGTGCCATGCACGCTGTGGCAGTTGCCGCAGTCGAGCGTGCCGACGTGCGAGGCGTGGGGGTTCACCGTCTTGTCGCCGCCCCAGTCCGTGGTTGCCGCCACGATGTCATCCCAGTCGCGCCCGGTCTTGGCATCGCCGTCGTCATGGCACTCGAGGCACATCTCGGCCGTGCCGATGGTAAGAGCGCGGCTCTCGAGCGGGTCGGCGAAGTCGCCCGTGACCCACTTGACGCCCTCGCTCACCTGCTGTGAGAGGGTCGGCTCGTGGCAGTCAAGGCACTCGTAGCCCGACTTCGCGTGCACGCCGACGAGCAGGTCGGTCCCCTCGTCCTGGAACCCCTCGACGTAGGGGTCCATGGGGCTGTGGCAGATGGCGTTGCAGAAGCTGGGCTGCTCGTGCCAAACCATGAAGCTCGCGCCCGCCACTACGAGGACGGCCGCGCACACGCCGAGGATGATGGGCAGCTTCCTGCCCCTTCGCTTGGCGCCGGGTGCCGACGCCGCGTTATTCGTGTCGTTGCTCATGAATAGCATTCCTTTCGTGGGGCCGCCCCCGCAATGGGAGGCACGGGGGCGGCTGGGACTGAAGAAGACTCCTTACGCACCCATGACGGCGTTCGCCGCGTTGAAGCAGGTGCCCATGGCGAAGGACACGCCGCCGCCGGGATTGCGGGTGGAGCCGAGGGAGCCGATGCCCGAGGACCCGCCCATGGTGGCACCGCCAGCGTAGAGGCCGGGGATGGGGTTGGCGGACGCGTCGAGGACGGCGCCCGTCCTCCAGTCGCAGGCCAGGCCGCACCAGGTGTTGAGGATGGTGCCGTTGACCTTGACCGCGTAGAAGGGCGCCTTCTCGATGGGGCGCAGCAGGGCCGGGTCGAGGCCGAACATCTCGTCGGCGCCCGCGGCGCAGGTGGCGTTCCACTGCTCGACGCCCCTCTTCAGGTTCTCTGCGTTGACCTCGAGCTTGGAGGCGAGCTCCTCTATGGTGTCGGCGGATACGATCCAGCCGCCGTCGAGGCCCTGCTGGAAGCCGATGCGCCAGTCGCGCTCGCACACGGCCTCGGGCAGGCGCTCTACGTTGGCGCCTGCGGCCTCGCACATCTCGGGGGTGATGGGCTTGCGGCAGATGGGCTCGGTCGACTCGTTCATGATGGCCTCGTAGTTCGCATCGGCCACCGCGATGCCGTAGCCTCCCGGCTGGCCCATGAGGATGCCGGATTGGTCGGTGAAGCCGATGCTGTAAAGAGAGTACCAGGGCACGCGCTCGCCGCGGATGTTGAAGACGCTGGGCACGTTGCGTGCGAACTGGACGTCGCCCTTGTACAGGTAGTGGTTGAAGTTGTCGGTCTGGATGCCGCCGTCGAAGCAGTTGGCGGAGTCGAAGCCGTCCATGATGCCGCCGGCGCCCAGGCCCATGCGGATGCCCGATCCGTCGTCGTTCATTGTCGCGGTCGAGTTGAAGCAGCCGTTGTAGAGCGACGGGCAGTAGCGCGCGAGCATGTCCCTGTTGGAGGCCATGCCGCCAGTCGCGAGGATGACGCCCTTGGATGCCTTGGTGAAGGATCCGTCAGCCGCCTGCACGCCGATTACGCGGCCGGTTTCGTCGGCCACGAGGCCGGTGACGCCGTTGCTGAAGCTGAACTGGACGCCCGCCTCCTCGCAGGCCTTGTAGAGGGCCTCGAAGGCGGTGTAGTTGGTGCGGGCCACGAAATCGCCGGCCTCTGCGCCGACCGGGCACAGGAACAGGAGGCCGGAGGTGCTGTAGGCGGTCACCGGGCCCAGCGTCACGCCGTAGGGGGCGATCTTCTCGACCATCCAGTCGGTGACGTCGGCCGTGCAGTCGAGCAGCGCGTCGACCGTCTCGACGTGGCCCTGGGCGATGAAGGCCTGGCCGCCCGTGGCGCTCGAGGAGGACGAGCCGCTGGCGGTGGAGATGGAGCCGCCGGGCTGGGGCAGGTAGGTGGCGCGGAACATGGCCTTCATGGTGGCCTCGTCATGGCCGCCCATGCTGGCGTCGAACATGTCGGCGAGCGTCATGCCGGGCATGCCCATCTCGGTGAGGTCCATGGCCTCCCAAAGCTGGGTCTGGTACTTGGAGCCCACCACCGCGAAGATGTCGGTCTCCTTGGAGCTGCCGCCCCAGGACGCGGCGGGATCGAAGGCCACGACCTTCGCCCCCAGCTCGGCGCAGCGAAGCGCGGCCACCAGGCCCGAGCCCGTGCCCGCGACGACGACGTCGACCTCGTTGTCCCAAGCGCTCGGCTCGGGCAGCGGCTTGATGGCGGAGACGTTGTCGGGCGCCTGCTCGACGGGGGCGGCGTCGCCTGCGCCTTCGGAAGACGAGCAACCCGCCAATGCGGTCATGCCCGCCGTCGCGCCCGCGATGCCGGCGAGGCCCAGGAAGCTCCTCCTCGAGATGTTGGGTTTAACCTTTTCCATAACCAATCCCTTCCTCTTGTGGCAGATGGTTGGGGCTTATGCTGCAGCCCCTTCGGGAAGATCATGGCCCTTTCGGAGTCTGGATTGAATACCAAGTTAGTGTTATGCGCATCTGACCTGCGATGATGGCAAGCATGAATTTCGCTCGAGAGATCTGCTCGAGTTTCCTTGGAAGGGGGCTGCCGGCTACTCTCCCAGCAGCGCGATGAGCTCGCCTCTGGCGTGAACGCCGCACTTGGCGTAGATGTTCTTCGCGTGGACCTTCACCGTGTTCTCGGAGATGCCGAGCTCGACGGAGACCATGCGGTACGACAGGCCGCGCGCCAGGCAGCGCACCACCTCCATCTCGCGGGCGGTCAGGCCGTACGCGTCCTCCAGGTAGCACTCCCTCCTAGCCGCGCGCTGCTCGGGCGTCTCCCCATCGACGAACGAGCCGCGGTGGAACTCCCTCGTGCTGTTGAGCGCGCCGGGAAGGGCGACGGCCGTCCCGGTGGCGAGAAGCGCTGCTGCGGATCCGAGGACGCTCGTGAAGTCGAGCGGTGACGACTGCGCTGCAAGCACGAGCGCTAGGCCCAGGAACACGCCGATCCCGCACAGCAGGCAGTAAGATGCCCAGGAGGTGAGGAACCCGCAGCGCTCCCTCGAGACGAGGTCGACCACGCTGCCCATGAGGGAGGTGGCTTGCAGGAACCAGGCGAGCGCTGCAAGGGTTGCCGCCAGCGACGGCAGCGATTCGAAGAACACGAGAAACCCCAGCGCCCCGAGCACCACGACGAACGATGCGAGGCGTGCGTAGCGTCCGAAGGTTATCCACCGCAGGGCTGCGAGTGACCGGTGGGAGAGGAGGAGCGCGGATGCGACCGCGAGGAAGGTGATAGCGCTCGGCGTCTCGAACTCGATGCCCGATTGCGTCATCATCGCCAGCAGGCAGGTCATGGTGAAGCCCGACCCGAGGAACATGAGCAGGGTGACCTTGGGCATCGAGGCGATGTCCCTGGGCTCCTCCCGCCCGCCCAGCAGCACCTCGCCCCTCGAGAGGCTCCAGAGGCAGAGGAAGGAGGCCGCCGCGGAGGCGAGGCCCATGAGGCATCCCGCGGCGAGCCCTTCGATGGGAACCAGTTTCGTCAACGCTGCGATGAAGAGGGCCCCGGCGAGGGCCAGGCTCCCCTCGGAAACCGAAAGCGACAGCGTGAGCCAATTGCCCCAAAACGCGAAGGCGAGCGAGCAGGAGGCGCCAGCCAGGGTCGACGCGACGGCGTGGGCGGGCATCCACGCCTCGACGCTCGGGAGGAGGCTGTGGACGACGTACAACGCGGCGACCGCCATGTGGACGGCGAAGATCAGGGCGGGGCTTGCGGCCAGCTTCCCTCGCGGCACCCTCGACAGCGGAATCGCGAACGCAGCGCACCCGAACGTGAACCCGAGCATGTTGAACATGAACAGGTTGAAGTCGAGGTATGCGGACTCGTGCGGAAACGGGGCCGTGAGGGAGACCTGCGGCAGGCTCGCGAAGGGGGTAAGTTGCAGGACGAGGCCCATACCGAGGCACGCCACTAGCAGCTCTGCCCTCATTCTCTCCTTCACGGCGCACCTTCTCTTCCTCAAATTGACGTTTCGGCGATTCCATCATACACCCCCGAATTATCTCGGCGGGCGTGGGCTGCGTAGCCGCGCCGAAAGGGCGGGCGGGCTGCCCCTTCGCTACGTCAACATCGGGCTTTAGGCGTCATCCGACGAGGTGCATTAGAGCCAAACTTTCAGAGTATCCCCAGCTGAGAGCGCATTATAGATATGTCTTTGAACGCTCGGATCGCGGATAATCGGGGGACCTGCCTTTCGGCGCGAGGGGAGAGGAGGCGAACCAACATGCCGAAAGAGCGAAACACCTCACGTACCTTGACAGAAAAGAGCTGGAGATCGGCCTCAACAAGAGGCTGGAATTCGTCCAAATCGCAACGAAGATCAACGTCGACCCGACCACCGTTTCCCGCGAGGTCAGGAAGAACCGGATGATGATGGACGACCGCTCCAACGTCAGGCACAAGCGCAACACCTGCCGCAAGAGCACCTTCTGCACGGTGACGAACCTGTGCAGCAGCAGCTGCCAGGGTGTTTGTCGAGAGCGCGCGCGGATGCAGGAAGACGATCCTGACCCTGCTGCACCGTCGATCCAACTTCCAGATCATGATGCTTCTAGAAAGCCACACGCTCAACGAGGTGGCGAACGCCCTGGACGACATCGAGAGGGCGATCGGACTGGAGGCGTTCAAGCGCTGCATGGGGACCTTCATAACCGACCACGAGCACGAGTTCAACAACTTCGAGCGTCTCGAGGCGTCGTGCACCGTCCAGGGGGAGAAGCGCTGCAAGATCTTCTAATGCAACGCTCCGATCAGAAGGTGTTCTGCGAGCGCAATCACCGAGAGCTGAGGCGGATCATCCCGAAGGGCACCCCGCTCATCAAGTTCGAGAAGCGGGACATGGCGCTCATCGCGTCGCACCTCAACTCGTCGTACCTAAGGCCAGAACTAAACTTCGTGGCGCCGCTGAGCAAAGCGAGGAAGGCGGGTCTCGGCGACCTCATTGACGGTTTGGAATACGAGCTCCTTGACCCCGACGACGTCGTCATGAAGCCGTTCCTCATAAAGGAGATTCTGGCCCGCTAAGGATACTGGCAAAACAGATCGATAGAATGCCCGGGCGCAATACAGCCGAATAGGAAGACCGACTAGCGCAGCCCCTCGGCCACGCGTTGCAATAAGTCTTTCAATTCTACTCACAGGGGGCTTGAGCGGGTGCATTGTGCGAAGGGCGGATCTCCACAATTCCAAAGCGAATGACGATGGTTGAAAGAGTAAACGCAACGACATTCGCTGCAAACAGGTGGGGTTAGAGAGACTAAATGCAAAACCCCTGATCATCTGCACAATTCATTGTATTAGGAAATACAATTTACCCTTTTCCAGCAACCCTTAATTATTTTCTCGTAAGTAACATCTTTACTTCGAGTCCGGGAATACGGCCCTCAAGCACAAGCTACTCAACCCATCCCCTCAATTGAAGTTTCTTCTGCTAACTAGAAATCTATGTGATATCATCTTGATATCGCAATTTGCTTAGATGGAAGGAATGACATGGAAGAGAAGATCATCGACGGAAAACGCCACGGAATGCTCGTCTTGATCCTGGTCATCGTCGGCTACGTAGCGGGCGCCGCGCTCATCGCGCTGGGCGGCGGCATGCTCGACGCGTCGATGGGCCTGGGCGCCGTTCCGCTGGTCGTCGGCCTGGTTACGGTTGCGCTGCTCTGGATTCCCCTGTGCGGCCTGAAGGTGGTCAAGCCCCAGGAGGCGCTCGTGCTCACGCTGTTCGGCAAGTACTACGGCTCCATCCGAAGCGAGGGCTTCTACTTCGTCAACCCGTTCTGCGCGGCGGTGAACCCCGCCGCTCGCACGCGCCTCAACCAGAGCGGCGACTCCGAGAGCTCGGCTAAGGGCGACGTCCTGCTCGCGCTCGCGAACGGCAAGCAAGCTGCGCCCGCCGAGAACGGCAAGAGGGTCTCCCTCAAGGTGATGACGCTCAACAACAGCCGCCAGAAGATCAACGACCTCATGGGCAACCCCATCGAGATCGGCATCGCGGTCACGTGGCGGGTGGTCGACACCGCGAAGGCGGTGTTCGACGTCGACAACTACAAGGAGTACCTCTCCCTGCAGGCGGACGCCGCCCTCAGGAACATCGTGCGCCTCTACCCCTACGACGTGGCGCCGGGCGTGGACACAACCGGCGACGGGGTGGCCGACGAGGGGAGCCTGCGCGGCTCCAGCGAGCTTGTGGCCAGGCGCATTCGCGACGAGATCCAATCCAAGGTGGAGGCGGCGGGCCTCGATATCATCGAGGCGCGCATCACCTACCTCGCCTACGCCCCCGAGATCGCCGCGGCCATGCTGCAGCGCCAGCAGGCGGCCGCCATCGTCGACGCCCGCAAGACCATCGTGGGCGGCGCGGTCGGCATGGTCGAGGAGGCGCTCACCCTTCTCTCCGAGAAGCAGGTCGTCGACCTCGACGAGGAGCGCAAGGCCGCGATGGTCTCCAACCTCCTCGTCGTCCTCTGCTCCAACCACGACGCCCAGCCTATCGTGAATTCTGGTAGTCTGTACTGATAATGGCTACCAAGAAGCAAATACCGTTGAGACTGTCGCCGCAGCTGTATGCGGCGATAGCCTCGTGGGCCGAGGACGACTTCCGCTCCGTGAACGGGCAGATCGAGTACCTGCTCTCCGAGTGCGTGCGGCAGCGCAAGAAGGACGGGAAGTACGTCGGCGAGCGCATCGACGAGCCGCCCGAGCTTGACGTTTGACCGGCTCTGCCGTTTCGAGGCCAAGGGCTCGGCGTTCGTATCGCTGGGCGACTCCGTCGACACCTCCACCCCTCAGGGGAGGCTGTTCTTCACGTTGGTGGCGGCCTTCGCCGAGTTCGAGCGCTCCAACGAGGATCTTGCTGCGGCACGGGCGCGCGGCAGGGTAGGGGGCAGGCCCACGGCGAATCCAGAGAGGCTCGAGCTCGCGTTCAGGATGTACGATGCGGGCACGTTCACGGTGGCCGAAATCTGCAAGCAGTCGGGCGTGTCGAAGTCGACATTGTTCAAGTACCTGAAGGCGAGGGGGAGCCGGCAAGGCCGTTGAAAGACCGGGCGAGCCCCCGAATGTCGCCGCTCATGTCTCATGCGCCCTCGACGGGAAGTTCGAACCTCGCCCATCCGTCGGCGCCTATGACCACCTTGAGGCTCGAGACCCTGTAGGCCGTCGGCACCGCATTGATGATGTCCTCAGCCCTCATCAATCCCGAGGCGATGGCGTCGTCCGAATCAATCTCGCCCAGGAGCTTGCGCCTCAGCTCCAGCGGGTCCACGTTGCGAAGGTCCTCGGCCATCTTGACGGCCAGCATCAGGCTCTCGCTCGCCGCAACGGCCGACGCCTGCAGAACGTCCGCCCCCTCCGCGTAGGCGAGCATGACCACGGTCTTGTTGATGTCGTAGTCGCCGAGGCTGAGGCCCAGGTGGTCGAAGAGAATCCTCATCCTCTGCTGAAGGTTGCATTGCTTGTAGAATCCGCCGATCTCGCAGCCGTGGTACCCGCTCTTCGCTATCAGGGGGGGGAGTCCCCGGAGTAGGGCTCCCGAAGCGAGAAGTAGTTTTCAATCGCCTGTGCCGTCACCTTATCGAACTGGAAGTGCAATGCCGTCTGCCCGGACTTCGAAGCGCAGATGTGCCCTAGGCATCTTCATGCGCCGTATTGCTGCAATAACTGCCCGGAGCGCCTCGACATGGGCTGCGGGTACCCTTACCGCTTCTACGAGGCCAAATACGCCGACGATCTCTCCAAGCAGCGCAGAAGCGACGCCCGCGCGGGCATCGATTGCGATCAGGAGACCTTCGAGCGTGCTCTTGAGGTCATATCCGAGGACCTCGAGA
>JAFSHA010000118.1 GCA_017440565.1 Eggerthellaceae bacterium
CTGCAGCGGTTCCACACGCTGAAGGAGGAGCTGAACACGCTGTGGACGGCTTTCGACGAGGCGTACAAGCGCTCGACGAAGAGCCAGCTGACGGAGGAGATTGCAAGGCTGGACAACGAGCGCGACCACTGCGCGGCTGTGGTGAAGGAGACGGGAAAGCTCTGGGCCACGCACTTCAAGGGCTTCGACGAGACGCTCGCCGTCCGCGGCCGGCGCGTCGTGCAGCCCTTCGTGGACTTCGACTTCTCGACCCACGAGTCGATGGTGGCCGAGAACTCGAAGCTGGAGAACATCGAGCAGGTGCTCGGCTCGCCGCAGTTGCAGGAAGACCTGGCGGCGATGGGCTTGACGGCCATCAACCAGATGCTGGCCACGAAGACTGCGCAGCTCGTGCTGCTCATCGACCAGCGCAGTCAGGAGATGTCGGGCATCGAGAAGGGCGAGCTGCGCGCCGCCCGCGAGGCGCTCTACGCGAAGTACCAGCAGCTGGTGGAGTACATCAACGCCATCCTCGTCATCCAGCCCGAGGACAGCCTCGCCGACGCCGTGCTCTACTACAACTCCGACCTGAAGAAGATTGAGGAGCAGATAGCGCAGGGCGGCAGCCAGCCCACGGTGCTCGTCAAGTCCGCCGTCGTCGGCAACCACCGCTACCAGGTGCCGGAGTTCGCCAAGTGGGAGGACATCGTCGAGGCCAACGAGAAGGCGTTCGTTGTGGATGCCGTTTTGAACCGCGTGTTGTCCGCATCGGCCAAGGCGAAGAAGGTCGGCGGGCTGTTCTTAGCCCTGAACGGCACCGCCGTCCGTCCCACCGACGCGGTGGATGCTACTAAGGAGTATGAGATGCGGGAGATTGGCGGCGCGCCCGAGGGCGGCGGCGACGAGCCGGAAGTGACGCCGGTGGAGCCCGAATAAGTTACAGACCCCACCCCCGGCCCCTCCCCTTGAAGGGAGGGGAGCGGCATCCGCCGAGAGGGACGCGCAGGGAAAGTCCTTACGGGAAGCGGCTGGCGCCGAGTGATGCGCAGCAGCTCCCCGCCCATGTAGGGGAGGGGCAGGGGTGGGGACAGAAACCTAAGGAGTCAGGGAGGAACGGGCGTTCTTCCCTGATTTTTTCCAAATTTGAGACATATTTTTCCGCCAGTGAGACATCGGTCTTGCTGGCGGTTTGTAATTTTGCGCGACAGACTGCGCCAGTATGAGAGATTATAAACATTATAAACCCTTTAAACATTATTTATTATGAGAAAGATTTTTGTAATGGCAGCATTAGTCTGCATCGCCGCAACGGGCGTGAACGCTCAGACGGAAGAGACGGAAAGCAAGAACGAAGAGATGCTTCGCCTGACGAAGGCGGCGGACGAGAACCCGGCGGACTGGAAAGCCCAGTATGAGGCGGGACACTTCCTGCTCAACAACCCGTCGCAGGCTGAGAAATACTACGAGCGCCTCTTTCACCTTGCCACGGACTATAACAAGGCAGTCCCCGACTCGGTGATTCGTGAGACGGGATGGACGTTGGCGGTGACGTCGATGGCTCCCGAGAAGGGGGACCTGGACCGCGCCTTGTTCTACATAGACATGATGAGGCATGCCGACAAGATGGGCGTGGACATGAGCGATGGCTACACATACATGTTCGACGTGATAGGCGTGATATGCGGCATGATGAAAGAAGAGAGTGAACGGTCGCTGTATTACATGACGGAACTTCGCAATCATCTGGCCAAGGACAAGATTCCGGGAATAGAGTACACGGACATGATGAC
>JAFSHA010000119.1 GCA_017440565.1 Eggerthellaceae bacterium
CTTCGCATCGGGAGCATCGGCAACCAGACGAGGCTCATCGAGAACGGCCGTCATCCCGCTTGCATCGCCGAAAGCGCGGTTCAAGCGCTGAAGGCCCGTGTTAATAAAGTTGAACTGGTTCGTAATGGTATTGGTGTATGTGAACATCATGACCAGGGTACCCGGCGTGATGCCAAACCACGCGTTGCCACCCGCAATGAAGACCGTTACCACGCTCATGATGACCACGGTAATGGCAGCTGTGATGATTCCGCGAGTCAGCGAGGACATCATGCGCTTCGAATCGCGTGCGACCACTTCTCTATTGGCACGATCGAACAGCTCGCGTTCGTAGTCTTCCCGACCGTACGTCTTCACGGCGAGAATGTTGGTAACCGCATCGGAAAGTTCGCCCGACAGCTGGTTCTGCGCCCCCGCTGCCTTTTCGTTAAGATGCAGGATGCGCTTGTACATGAGGTAGGAAACCGTTGCGTACACGAGCAGAAGCATCATGAGCACGGCAACGTAGGCTGGCACCACGGGCGCAAGAATCAAGCAGGTAAACACAACCGAGCAGATAACCGGCAGGAAGGGAAACATGATGGCCTCGACCAGCTGGTTGTAGGCGCTCATAAACTTAGTCGTTTGGGAGACGAGGGTTCCGCCAAACCGATTGGAGTGAAACGTCATCGACTGGTTTGAAAGCGCGTCGAAGGCCATCGTGGCTAAGTCGTAGCTTACGGCAATCTCGAGACGCCAGAGCGCGAAGTCCTGCAATTTGCTGCACGTTTGACCGACGAGATTAATGAGGATGAGCGCGATAACGTAGGGCCCGAACACCTCGAACACCTGACTTGCCGGCACCGAGCCTTCGCTTACGCGATCGACCACTTGGCTCATGACGTAGGGGTTGCCATACGTAAGCAAAGCCACAAATCCGATAGTCGAAGCTATGAGCAGCACGAACAACCCCAAGTGCTTTCGGGTTACCGCCCAGTAGTAATGCAAGGTTCTCCAGGTAGTCTTCATCCACGCTCCGTTCG
The DNA here is from genome assembly GCA_017440565.1 of Eggerthellaceae bacterium. GTDB lineage: Bacteria > Actinomycetota > Coriobacteriia > Coriobacteriales > Eggerthellaceae > RGIG3135. The sequence continues at coordinate 1,023 of JAFSHA010000119.1, forward strand.
CATATCATTGTCTCAAATCAATGATACCGAACGCGTCAAGCATAAAGCCGAATTACCGATGGTTGATTCTCGTAATGCAAGATTGTACAATTCTTTACAACATTGTGAGTACGTAATTGTTGTACAGGGGGCTACATGGATAACGCAATGGTCACCGGGCGCATGTCGACCGAGAAAAAGGCGGCTGGAGCGAAAGTACTAGCCAAAGCCGGGCTCAACGCCTCGCAAGCGGTAAACCTTATGTACGACAAACTTGAACAGGAGCAAAGCGCAGAGTTTCTCGTTCGCCGCAAGCCCGAACCGCGCGAGTGGGAATCGGCCGCAAGGTTCCTCGACTCTCTGTACATGGAAGTCAATCCCCGCTTCGAGGGAATGTCACGCTCCGAAATTCGGCTCGAGCGAGCAAAGGTAAAGGGGTTGATCTAACATGACCGTTCAGAAACTCCTTCTCGATACGAACATCATTCTTGATTTCTTGGGAAAACGCGGACCGCACTTTGCCGAAACCCGACTGCTGATGCTGGCAGGCAAAATCGGTGAATTCAGCCTATGGATTGCATCTTCGCAGGTAACGGACCTCATATACATTCTCACAAACGGCGGCAACAAAAGCAAAACGCAAGAAGTACTTGAAAAGCTTCGCTCTTTGCGCACGTTTATCAACGTTCATTCTGTTTCCGATACCGACATCGATCGCATGCTAGCCACCACATGGAACGACCCAGAAGACGCACTTTTGGTTGACATGGCGCTCAGGATGCGAGCCGACGCCGTTATCACGCGAGATGCTGAGTTTCCAAAATCAGACGCCATTCGCGTCCATGACTGTCCCGGCCTTTTCGCCTGGCTGGAAAAGGAAAAGGGCATCTCCTACGCAGAGGTAAATATTTAACTGGGACACAGAGCCGGGCTCGGTGTCCCATTCCGAACGAAAGGCGGCCCCGCGTCGTCGAGCAGGGCCGCCTTATTTTCGCTATGCGAACGTCTTCAAGGAAATGCTAGATGATGATCTCGTCGAAATCGGCATCTTCCATGCAGTCCTTCGCGCGCATGACGAAGTTCTTGTTGGAGAGCGTCTCGTTGGGAACGGCGGGGCAGCCGTCAAGCAGCAGCTCACCGGCGTGCTTCGCGCGCAGCTCGTCGATGTCGCCGAACTCAAGGCAGCGCATAGGGCAGCTCACCACGCAAGCGGGCTCTTCGCCGCATTCGCGCAGCTCGGTGCACAGATCGCAGCCGGGCATGGAAATGGAGACATGGTACATGCGCGGCGCGAAGCCCTCGCCCGTCACGAACGAGCGAACCTCGCGATAGTTCACGCCCACCGGCAGGTCGTGGACGTCCTTGCAAGCCACTTGGCAGGTGTGGCAGGCGATGCAGCTTTCCGCATCGAAATAGAAGCCAAACTTGGTCATAGTGATCTCAGTCCTTCCCTCTTACTCAGCCAGCGGAATGATCTGGGGCATCTCGAAGTCGGCGACGAGCTCGATGGGGCCCTCGTACTTCTCGTACTGCACCAAGTTGGAGTTCCAGGAGTTCAGGAACGGCGTGGTGGTGCGGTTGGAAACGGTCAGGATGTTGTCGGCGCCGGCCATGTCGATGCCGGTCTCGCGGTCGATGCGCGCGCTTGCGCCATGGGGGACCATGATGACGCCGGGCATGACGGTGCGCGTCACGGAAGCCGGGCGCAGGAACTGGCCCTGCTCGTTGAACACGCGGACGGTGTCGCCGGTCTTGATGCCGCGCTCAGCAGCATCCTGGTTGTTGATGTACACCGGGTTCTTCAGGGCCTCACGCAGCCAAGGCAGGTTGTCGCAGTCGGTGTGGGCGCGGCGCAGGTAATGCACGTGGCTCATCTGGATGGGGTATTCGCCCTTGACCTTGTTCTCCCAGTCAACGAAGGTCTCCTTGTAGCTGAACGGAGCCTCGAGATACTTCGGCAGCGGAGAAACCTTGACGTAGTCGGCAACGCCCTCGCCGCCGTTGGCGTAGCCGTTGACCATGTCGTACCAGTCGCTCTTAGCCTGGCAGTAGATCTCGAACTTGCCGGAAGCGGTGGTGGCAAGCGGGTTGGCCTCGGGATCAGCCACGAAAGCGGCGAAGGGCTGGCCATGGGGTTCGCCCACGCATCGTCGGCCGAACGCTCCTGACGGTACACGCCGTCGGAAAGATACTGCTCGAAGGGCATGATGCCAGGCTGCGGCGCACCCTCGACCCCGTACTTCTCAAGATCGGCCTCGGTGACCTCGGCAATGGGCATGGGGCCGGTGGGCAGCATGACGGCGGACTGGGTGATCTGCTCGAACCAGCACTGCTTGTCGGACTTCGGGTTCATGGCCTCGTAGTCCATGCCAAGGCGCTCGGCGATGCCAGCGGCAACCTCACGGTCGGTACGGCACTCGGCAAGACGCGGCAGCGGAGCACGCGACGCGAAGCCAAGCTCCTTGTCCTTCATATTGGTGCCCACATACAGATGCGCCTGGTCGTTCTCCCAACGGGTGACCACGGGAACCACGACGTCGGCGTACTGGGCGTCGACCTTCATGTAGTAGGCGCTTGCGAACACGAAGCCGACCTTGCGGAACGCCTCGATGCCCTTGTTGGAATTCGCCTGCGAGGCAAGGAAGTTGTTCGTCTCGGAGATGAGCACGCGAATGTCGCACTTCTCGCGACGCGGCTCGTGAACCTGGCAACCCGGGAAGTTGTTGCCAGCATCCCAATACTCGCCGTCGACGATTGCATCCCAGATGATGTCAAGGGAAACGCACTTCTGAACGGGGTTCTGAGCATTGGTGAAGCGCACGGGGGTTCCGCTGTAGGGCACGTGCACCAGGATGCCGGAGTTCATCGCGCCGTAGTACTGGTCGTTAGCGCAGGAGTTGCCCGGCGTGCCGAAATGGCCGCCCATCGCGGCGATGGTCATGAGCAGCTGCGGGTAGTTCTCGGAGCCCTTGCAGCGAGCCGGAGCCGAGTTGGAGTGGAAGGACACGCGGTTCTTGCAGCTGTTGATGTCAGCGAAACGGTCGATGAGCTCAACCGGGGTTCCGCAAATCTCGCTTGCCCATTCCTGGGACTTCGGCTGGCCGTCGGAAATGCCCAGAACGTAGTCGCGGAAGGACTCGCTGGTGGTGGCGTCGGCGGGCATATGGTCGGCATCGAAGCCAACGGTGCAGCGGTTGAGGAAGTCCCAGTTAATGAGGGAGCCGTCCTCGTCGCGAGTGATCATGGAATACGCAACGCCGAGCAGAAGCGCGGTGTCGGTACCAGGGCGCACGGGGATCCAAAGCGCGTTGGTAAAGCCGGCGGTGACGGAGTACTCGGGGCCCACGAACACGAAGTTGGTGCTCCACCCTGCCGCTTGGCATCAGAAAGCAGCTGTGCTCGTGCTGCCATCGCCGCCTCATGAAGGCCGGATCGGTGCAAATCTACGAAGATTTCGAGCGCAGGGCGTCCCTTCTCATAGACGGCATCGTACTTATATCCGGTCACGTCGGCGAAGACGTGGTGGGCTATTCCGACGAGGTGCCCACTTGCTATTTGGGCGTGCCCGGACGCGTGCTTTCCACCAACGTCACGTTCCGCGAAAACGGAGGAACCGAAGAGTACGGTTACAACAGCATGGAGTACCTTACCGACTGCTGCGTGGCCCATTTCGAGCATGAAGCCATTCGCACCCTGTTCGCCGAGGAAAACGCCTTTGCGCATGCGCTCATGCTCTCGTCGCTGCGCATCATGGAGGACGGCTGCATGATGACGGCCATACTTCGCGCAAACTCGGTTTACCTAAGCGTGTTCCATCTTGTGCAATACCTGGCCCAGCAAAACGTCTACCTTACGCAAAGCCAGATTGCCAACCTGCTGAACCATGACCGAGCATCCATCTCCAAGGCCATGTCTCGTATCAAGCGCGAACAGGGGACCATCTGGAACGCCTACGCCGCCAACAAAGGACGCATCATCTCGATCTCGAATCCCGGTGTCTAGTGGGACACCGGGCCGGGCTAAAGTGGGAAGTGGGACACCGAGCCGGGCTCGGTGTCCCACTATGAACGCCATAGGCATGATGAGTGAGAAGATACGAACTCTTCGCTCAAGAGGCGCCGCCCCGTCGTCCGCGCTCCGAAAAGCTGAAAGGCCCTCGGAGCCGTTCGGTTAGGAGCGGCTCCGAGGGCCTTCTGTGCTTGGCTGGGCGCTTGAGGGAATTACCTAGTTGAGGGGAAGGGAAAGGTCTGCCTGCGCGATACCAAGCTGAATCGGTATGAGCACATATTAGTGGACAGATTGCTTTAGCATGATGAAGTTTTCGACCTCCACGATAATTCGACAAACTAACCTCATTGCCGGGAATCGCATCCAAGCTCAGGATGGACCTGAAAAGGAACGAACGGTGCTCCAAAGCCCCCACGATGATCATTCAAGAGCGTTTTCGCAAGAAACATGCTTGCCAGCCGCGCAATGTACAGAAAACCCGTTGAGGCGGATAGAATCGATTCAAACCATCCGCCTCAACGGGTTTTCCGCCCACGCAGAGCTTCCGCAAATCCGCATCAAGCGTTTTTCACAAACGCGCGTCAAAGAGGGCGACGCCTAAGGCTCCAAGAAGGCGATACGCTTCGAGACGGGTTTCCTTTTCGATGGCGTAAAAGAAGTCGTAGGCCCATTTACGTAAGTGAATCCGATTGAATTCCTCAATGAGGAATTCCCAGGCTTCGATTTCACGAAGGTTTTTCCCTAGAAGGGCCCGGGCGGTCTCGGCATGCAAATGAGCTATGAATTGCAGCTCGGTAATCATGCTGTCGGCCGGGATGTTCTTGTCGGCGGAACGCTTAAGACCGGCCTTCCGATAGCAGCGTTCGGCATCGAGTGCCGCATCATTGACGAACAGGCGCGGTCGCTCATCGAAGAAATCTTCCTTGCGAACCGCTCTCGCGCGGCCCGCAAACTCAGGCTCCTCTTTCGCACCGAAGCGAGCACGTCGCGTCGGTGCATCGCCTGCAGAGGGGTTATCCTGCTTGACTTTATAGAGAAACTGCCCTTCGAACAGGGGGACGGCTGGACTCACCGGATGCTCGAACAAGCGCGTATGCTCGATTCTCAGTTGATGGAGATAGGCAGAAAGCGCCTCATCGCCATCAATTGCATTCGTTTGCGGCGCCTCCCCCGACACCAGGAAGACATCAACCGCGCTTGCCCAAGCCGAACCCAATCCAGCCTCTTCGGCAATGCTTTGCGCATCGCGCAGCAGACTTCCCGAAGCAAGTCCTTCGGCAAGCACAAACGTCGGCCTGTCGAGCATCACCGCCAGTAGCGAGTATGCGTCGGCCAATGCGGACATTCTCACGGCTTCAAGGCGATCCATCGACCCCCCATTCCAAAAGCAGGTAAAACAAAAATCCCCACGCCACCTTGCTCGCTAGGCAGGCAAGGGGCAGGAGATGCATCTTCGAGTGCGGGGAAGAAGCCTAAAGCTCCTCCCCCGCCACGTTAGTTTAGCTTAGTATCCGCTGGTCACATAGAAGACGTTCGGCTCGGTTCCGGCGTCCTCAAGAAGGCGGATGTACTCCTTGCCCTCGAGGAAGACCGAGATCTCGCTGGCAGGATCGTCGAGATCGCCCCAGAAGCGAGCATGACCCGGGCACATCTCCATGCAGGCGGGCTTTTCACCACGATCGATGCGATTGGCGCAGAAGGTGCACTTCTCCATGGTGTTGGCCACGTGGGCAGGTGCATCCCAGTCGCCCAACGGGAAGTCGACCACGTAACCGGGATCGCCCTCAAGCAGGGTGCGCACGTCGTAGGGACAGGCGTTGATGCAAGCGCTGCAGCCGATACACTCGTCCTTGTTGATGGACACGATGCCGTCTTCCCGTTGGAAGGTAGCACCCGTCGGGCACGCCTCCACGCAGGCGGCGTTGGAGCAATGCATGCAGCTCGTGGGATAGTAGACGCGCGTGAGGTCATTGGGATAGGTTCCGCGCGCGGTGTCCATGTAGGCGCCGCCGTCGGTTACCACGGTGTTGTACCAAATGCCGTTGGGCAGGTTGTTGTTCGACTTGCAGGCAACGCTGCAGGCGTGGCAGCCGATGCAGCCCTTGAGGTCGATGGCCATACCGTAACGAGTCATGGCTTATGCCTCCTTCTCGTACTTCTCGATTTCGCAGAGCGTATCGAAGGGATGGTTGGTGGGATGGTAATGACGGGTCGCACGCGACGTCAGAGAGGAGTAAGCGCCAGCTACGTACTGATCCTCCAACCAGGTGTGCTCGGTCCAAGTGACGCCCGGACGCATGCCGGCATCAAGCCAAGCCCTCATGACCACTTCGCCGCGGTCGTTGTACAGGCGCACGTAATCGCCATCAGCGATGCCGCGAGCCGCCGCGTCTTCCGGATTCATCTGGACGGTAGGCTCAGGCTGCAGCTCGATGAACCACGGGCACTTGGCGAAAGCGGTATGCACCTTGAACTTGTCGCGATGCGTCATGATGGTAATGGGGTACTTCTCGCGCAGCGGGTTGGACTCGTACGCCTCGATGGGCTCCTCGTAGAACGGCAGGGCCAGAAGGCGCGTGTCGAGCGGCTCGGTGGCGTCGAAGCCGGGAGCGACATCTTCCAGGTAGAACTCGGCGCGCCCCGACGTGGTGACGAACGGGATGTACTCGTTGCCGTACAGGTAGTTCTCAACGCCGAAGAACATATGCTTCTGCTCCTTGAGCGCCGCCCAAGAGATGCCGTACGCGGCAGAGGTCTCGGTGTCGAGGAATTCGCTGTGGAAGGTGTCGTTGTCGAAATCCATGGCGGCATAGCCCATGGCCTTGCCGATGAGGCAGGCGATCTCGACATCGGGCTTGCACTCGAACTGCGGCTCGATGCACTTGTCCTGGAAGTCTACGTACTCGCTCGGGCAGGTACGGTAGGTCTCGTACTCGTACCAATGCGGAACGGGAAGGACAACGTCAGAGTAGTTCGTCGTGTCATTCATAACCGTATCAGCGGTGATAATGAGGTCGAACTTGTCGAGCGCGCCCTTGATGGCGTTGCGGTCGCAATGGCTGGCCAGCGGGTTGCACGCATAGAAGAACATGCTCTTCGGGGAAATGGGCACGCCGCTGTAAGACTGCTGCTCCATGATATCGGGCAGGTCAAGCAGCAAAGCCGGCAAGGTGTAAATGGTCTCGGGATGGTAGATGGTCATCCAGTTCTCGCCCGCGAAGCCGGTGGTAGCGCCGCCGTTGGAGCCCTGCACGCCCGCACCGGGTTTGCCCATCTGCCCGGTCACGATGGGCAGCATGAACTGCGCATGCGTGATGGAGCCAGCGTTGCCCCAGTGGTCGTTGCCGAAGCCGAGATGCAGCGTGGTCGGGCCATCGCAATAAGCCTCAGCCACCTCGACGATGGTTTCGGCGGGAATTCCCGTTACCTCGGAAGCCTTCTCGGTGGTCCACTCGGCAATGCGCTCGACGAACAACTCGTAAGCGGTCGAAACCTTAATACCCTCAACCTCAAAGCTGCCGCGAATGACGGGCTCGGCAACGGTGGCCACGTCGCCCCAGTTGCCGTCGGAGCCCATGACCACGACCGGAGAGCTGGCGGCCTCGCCGCCCATGCCGCCGCCCCAAGCTGCGTTGGAGTCGCTTGCGCCGCTTTCGGCCTCGCCCTCGATGCCAAGGTCGATGAGGCGCAAGAACTTGCCGTTATCCTCGCGCACGAGGAAAGGCGCCACCGAAAGCTTCGTCATGAAGGCGTCGTCGGCCATGCCGTTGTCGATGATGTGCTTGCACATGGCCATGGCAAGCGCGCCGTCGGTACCCTGTTTGATAGGGACCCACTTGGTGGACTTCGCAGCCGCATCGGTGTAGATGGGGTCGATGTCGATAACGCGAGCGCCGTTCTTCATGGCTTCGCGAATGTACTTCCAGCGCGGCATGCTGCCGATGGTGGCGTTCGACGCCCAGATGAAGATGGTCTTGGCGTTTGCCTCGTCCTGCTTGGGATTGCCGATGAGGTACATCGACATGCCGAAGATGCGCCAGCCGTAATTAAGCGCACACATGTCGTATTCCTGCGCGTACTTCGTGCCGCCAATGAGGTTGAACAGACGCTGATACACATAGTAGTTGTTGGCGTACGTACCGGCGCCGAAGCTGTAGCCAATGGAAGTCGAGCCGAACTCGGCAATGTAGCCTTGCCACTTCTCGGCAATGTAGGCAACCGCTTCGTCCCAGGTCAGACGCTCCCATTCGCCACCGCCACGCGGCGTGCCCTCGACGCGGCGCATGGGATACTGAAGACGCTCGGGCGCGTAGATGCGCTGCGCATGCGAAAGGCCGCGCGGGCAGATGAGCTCGTCCATCGGGTTCTCTTCCTTGATGGGCGAGGTCTTGACCACCTTGCCGTCACGCACGTGCACGTTCATGCGGCAGCCACCGCCGCAATTTCCGCGGCACAGGCCCTGATAGACCTGCTCCTCCGGAGGCGTCAGCACCTCATCGCCGCCCTCTTCGAGATTCTCGCTCGGCGAGCAGCCAAGCCCCGTGGCGGCGACGATGCCCAATGCGGCAGCGGAACCAGCCAGGAACTCGCGACGTCCCAAGGAACGGTCGCCCAGAAGCGTGCTTTTCTCTTTAGCTTCCATGTCTCCCCTATCTCTTTTTCCCTCTCTTTCGCGAAATTGCAACACCTGATGCAATTTCAACAATTGTGACAATATCAAGGAGGAAGGGAATCGGTCAAGAAAGCGGATAAAATGCAACACAAGCCCACTGTTTGCAACACATCGCATTTCGGAGGAAGACGTGGCAAAGTACACCACCTACACCAAGGAACGCCTAGCGGACGCGCTTATAGAGCTTATGCTCGAAAAGCCCCTCTCAGAAATATCCATCAGCGAGCTTGCCGACAAAGCCCAGGTCAATCGCGCATCGTTCTACAGGAACTTTCACTCGAAAGACGAGATCCTCTTGCACTCGTTCAACGCACGCTACCGACGCTGGATTAGCCGAAACGAGGAAATGAGGTCGCTTGAAGGCGATCCCTACCTTCAAGCACGCGGGTTCTTCGAGTTCATGCTTGCCGAACGCGATTTTCTGCTCACGCTCTACGAAACCGGAAGCCTCGGTGTCATGCTGCGCTTCCTCGAAGAACTCATCGGCCCCACAGCAGACGATCACCCACAAGATGCCTTCTATCGTGCCTATCACGCATACGGCGCATACGGCGTGTACAGCGAATGGATTCGCCAGGGCATGGAGCAAACGCCCGAGGAAATGGCCGCGCTTCTTGTCTACGAGACGAACAACCCCCATGGCAGCCTCATTCGTAAGGAACAGGGGTAGTCACGTTGCAACAACAGCCTCGACAAGAGGCTGTTGTTGCAGAGAGTCATAGTTCGCCTTTGGCCTATTCGATAGTAAGCCACCTGACGTCTTCGGGGCACTTCACCAGTTCGCAGATGCTGAGGTACTCGTCGAACAC
>JAFSHA010000120.1 GCA_017440565.1 Eggerthellaceae bacterium
CATCAGGTCGTCGTCGCAGTCGGCGGCGGCCTCGAGGAGCTCCTGATAGCGGAGTTCGGTTTCCTCAACGAACTCGGCCGGAATCTCGTCCATCTTCTCGGGGTAGGTCATGCCCTTGTCGTCGGCCTTGAAGTCCCAAGCGGTCTTGGTGACCAGGTCGATGACGCCCCAGAAGTTGTCCTCGGCACCCATCGGGATCTGGCAGGCGACGGCCGGTGCGTCCAGACGATCCTTCATAGTCTGGATCGCGTGGAAGAAGTCGGCGCCTACGCGGTCGTACTTGTTGATGTAGGCGATGCGGGGCACGCCATAGCGGCTGGCCTGACGCCAAACCGTCTCGGACTGCGGCTGAACGCCAGCGACCGCGTCGAACACGGCCACGGCGCCGTCGAGGACGCGCAGGGAGCGCTCGACCTCGGCCGTGAAGTCCACGTGGCCCGGGGTGTCGATGATCTGGAAGCGGTAAGGCTTACCGTCCTCGACGCCACCGGGGTAGTTCCAGAAGCACGTGGTGGCAGCGGAGGTGATGGTCACGCCGCGCTCCTGCTCCTGGACCATCCAGTCCATGGTAGCGGCGCCGTCGTGGACCTCGCCCACCTTGTGCGTCTTTCCGGTGTAGTAAAGGATACGCTCGGTCGTCGTGGTCTTGCCCGCATCGATGTGGGCCATGATCCCGATGTTTCGCGTATCGTGTAGATCTTGCTTTGCCATGGATGTTGAGACCTTCCTAGAAGCGGTAGTGCGAGAACGCACGGTTGGACTCGGCCATCTTGTAAAGGTCTTCGCGACGCTTGACGGAAGCACCGGTGCCCTCAGAGGCATCCATGAGCTCGGCGGCGAGGCGCTCCTTCATCGTGTGCTCGCGACGCTTGCGCGAGAAGTCAACGATCCAGCGGATGGCGAGCTGGTTGGCACGACGGGAGTTGACCTCCATCGGCACCTGGTAGGTTGCGCCACCAACGCGCTTCGGCTTGACCTCGAGCGTGGGGCGAACGTTGTCCATTGCCTTCTTGAAGACCGACAGGGGGTCCTGACCGGTCTTGGCCTCGATCATGTCGAAGGCGCCGTAGACGATGTCTTCGGCGAGCGACTTCTTGCCATGAAGGAGGACCTTGTTGATCAGCTGAGTGACCAAACGGTTGTTGTACTTTGCGTCCGGCTGAACTTCGCGGCGGACGGCTGCTGCACGACGCGGCATGTATGATTTCCTTTCATCCTGCGCGCTTCGGGGCTTCGGTTCTTCCCTCGCCCATTAGAAATGAGTCATTGGGACAGTCCCAACGTCTCATTCCCGCGCGACTTACCTGTTGTTATTTGGGGCGCTTGGCGCCATAGCGGCTGCGGGCCTGCTTGCGACCGTCAACTGCAGCGCAGTCGAGGGCAGCGCGGATGACCTTGTAACGCACGCCGGGCAGGTCCTTGACACGGCCGCCGCGGATGAGCACCATCGAGTGCTCCTGCAGGTTGTGGCCGATGCCGGGGATGTAGGCCGTAACTTCCATGCCATTGACGAGGCGCACACGGCAGACCTTGCGGAGAGCCGAGTTCGGCTTCTTCGGGGTGGTGGTGTACACGCGGGTGCACACGCCACGCTTCTGCGGGTTGCCCTTCATGGCAGGCGTCTTGGACTTGTCGACCTGCTTTTTGCGGCCCTTGCGGACCAGCTGGTTGATTGTAGGCATTACCAATTCTCCTTATGTTCCGTACGGGGCTTCATGCGTCCAATCGGCCCCCTCTTTCTTGTTGACCTGTGGGCTTGCCATGTGCATCCGGTTGCTTGCAGCACCAAGCTTCCATCCGCTCTGACCTGCCGTTATAATCAACGGGTGATTCGTGTGCGTTCAGCTGATACGCGCACGAACTCACGCCTCCAGCACGAGACGCGAGGTGAAATACTAAAGCCCGCCATCAGGCTTGTCAAACGACACGCACCCGGGTGTGTCTATACCCCAACACAATTCGTTCACATGATATCGGCACAGATTAATCTGGCGATGGAAACAGTTCCTCCATACGGTGGAAGATGGGTCTTTAGGGCAAATGAAGGGCGGACGCGTCCATGCGCCCGCCCCGTTTTACAACTGACATACGCTCATATGCTCGCACTGGCTGTGAAGCTGAGCGAGCATGGGGCTTACAGCATTGGCTGCACGCCCCTGCTGGAATACCAAATACTACTGAAGCAGAATCGTGACCGTCGTTCC